>CAIXLG010000128.1 GCA_903920215.1 uncultured Chlorobiaceae bacterium | reverse complement strand
TTCCTGGTGCTCTCTTGCGAGCTCTCTGTCATCCTGCATAGCAGCTTTTTTTTTGCTTTCAATAAAACCTTCTCTGAACTGATACCTCTACGATAAATCAAAACACTTTCTCGCTTTTACGCAGCATAAGAAAGGCATGCTATCACACAAAAATCTGATACCTTACAACCCTGTAATGATTCAAGTAATCTGATACTTTCCGGCAAATGCCGGCACAGCAGAACTGTACTGACTCCAGAACAGAACCAGAAGCATACCTGGCGATGGACTTGATACAAATATCGATTTCCGCTTTGAACCAAATGAGACGCAAAATCCCCCGAAAGTTGCATACAAAAATATCAAATATTGCACCCGCAATCAGTGCATCATATCTTTGATTGAGCAACAACCAGATGACATGCCGCCAAACTGGAAGGTGTGAAATGACAAAACGTATTATATGAGGAGATGTGAAATGAAAGACATTAAAACGTTTTCATCCACCAAATTCGCCCCGGAACATCGATAACAACCACGTAGAAATTTGCACAACGTATCAACAAAACAACACTAACGCCTAACTAACAAATCAGTAAGTATCGATCAAGGATAACGCGAATATGATTTTTTTCTTCAAAAAAACTGCATTACCCGCTTTTCAGGAAAAAAGCTTAACCGTAGAAATCTAGCTTAACCCTAGGTCAGTATAATAATTATTAAATAATTATTAAAATTTTTTAACTAAATAAATCACTCTGACGAGCAAACCTTTTTCCCCGTTTTAGGGGCTGAACAACTCATTGAACAAAAATAACATCCATTAACGCTTGATGATGAGCGATTAATTCAGAAAAAAATATACATAATATACTTTCAATACATACCATTCTAGATATTCGCATATACTCCATAAAGTTGGATTAATAAAAAGGATAGTTGGTTTTTTGTTTAACTTCTTTTCCGCTATTATATTTGTGCGCTTCAAAAAGATCTAGAGGACAAACGTACGCAATTCACTTAATCGGCAGGCAATTGGTGGAAGTTGTTTGAGACAATTACCTTTTATATTTGTTGTGCCCGTAAATAATGAGTCGCGAATCAACTAATAGCCAAGATTTCAGGTTTACTCTTAACGGCTATAGTAACCCGTTGTTTTGTATTAACTGATTTTTCTTCGCTTAAAGGTTTCTGTGGGTTATTGATGCTTAGTCATGCAGCAAGCATGCCTACCCCATTTTCATTTTATTATTATAATAAGTCAGATTTTTATTATGGTGGTTGTCCGTCGTCGATGGTTTCAGGCTCCCTGGGAATTCAGGGAATCTGCTTTTTTTACAGCCATTGCTGTTATAGCAGGCTTTTTGATTCAATTTGCTGCTTCAGGAAGTGGTATAGCAATACCTCATCTGCCTTTCAACGCTATAGCGCTTTCGCTTTTTGGTGTTGTGGTGTTAAGCTCTGGCCTTGCTTTCAAAAACACTCCTGCCGTTAAATGGTTTGGAGGCATTCCTCTTGGTCTTTGCCTTATTTTTGCGATAGCTGTTCTTTCACTTATAGGCGGTATAATACCTCAGCAACCGGTTGCTCAAGGATCACTGCCAACATTGCTGGGATTGAACCAGATTTTTTCGAGTTGGCCTTTTGCAGTCACTGTTCTCCTCTTCCTTGCCAACCTCGGTATTTCCCTTTCGTGGAAGCTCATTCCGTTTAAGCTGCAGAATCTTCAGTTTATCCTTTTTCATGCAGGATTCTGGATTGCGCTTTCATGCGCCATTGTTGGCAGTTCCGACCTTCAACGACTTGTTGTACCTATTAACATTGGAAAAGCAAACAACCTTGGTTATACCATGGAAAGCGATACTCCGCAGCATCTTCCGTTGTCTATTTTTCTTCATGACTTTTCCCTTGAAGAGTATCCTCCACAGTTGCTGCTCTATGACCCGCATAACGATAAGCTCCTGATGAACAAGGCACAAGCCATTTTAGAGGTTCGAAAGGGAACTACGGCAACATGGCAGGGAATTGAGGTTCTTGTGCTCGACTATCTGCCCTATGCACTTCCCGGGAAAGATGGAGTGCCTCAACCCGCAGACCGCAAAACCGGGATCCCATTTGCAAAAGTTAGAATCATCACAGCCTCCGCACAGCGCGAGGCATGGATCAGTACCGGAAGCCCCTTACTTAAACCTGATGCTGCTCAACTTGACGGACTCTATCTCATCATGATGCCTGGCACACCAAAATCCTTCCGTTCGGCAGTAACGGTTCAGGACGAAAAGGGGCATGAAATAATGGCAAATCTTGAAGTTAACCATCCTGTCAGCTTTATGGGCTGGAAACTTTACCAGATGGGTTATGATGAAAAAGCCGGACGCTGGTCCAAGTTAAGCCTGATTGAAGTGATTCATGATCCATGGTTACCAGCTGTTTATCTTGGATTTTTTATGATAATGGCAGGAAACATTCTGTTTTTCTGGAATGGCATTAAACGCAGAGAGGTTGTAAAATGATAATGAATTTTAACACTGCAGCAGAACTGGCTATTGTGTTTTGGACAATTGGCTCCTTGCTGAGCCTTTTGGCAAATCGAACTCCGGCACTTAAACTTCCAGCGTTTCTTCTTTCCATTGCCGGCTCTCTGGTTATGGCCGGATTTATTGCTTTTTACTGGTCAGCTCTCGACCGGCCACCTCTCAGAACACTTGGAGAGACCCGCCTGTGGTATGCAGCGCTCATCCCACTCGTGGGTTTCCTTGTTGAGTACCGTTGGAAAATCGGATGGCTGAAATACTACTGTATGGCGCTTGCTACATTTTTTCTCAGCATAAACATGCTGCATCCAGAGGTCTTCGACAAAACTCTTATGCCTGCCCTGCAAAGTCCATGGTTTATTCCGCATGTCGTTGTCTATCTTGTCGGCTATGTTTTGCTGGCGGCATCCTCTGTTACAGCTCTGCACAATGTCTATCTCCAGGTGAGAAAAAAAAGAACCAGTACCGGGGAATCAGTCTCACACTTTCTTGCTCTGCTTGGTTTTGTTTTTTTAAGCTTTGGCTTGATATTTGGTGCTCTTTGGGCAAAAGAAGCATGGGGCCATTACTGGACATGGGATCCAAAGGAAACATGGGCATTTCTATCCTGGCTGGCCTATCTGGGCTATCTTCATGCATTCCGCTACAAAATTAGCCAGAGTAAGCTGCAGTGGTACCTGGCTCTTGCTTTTGTTGTGCTTCTGGTCTGCTGGTTCGGAGTAAACTACCTTCCATCAGCACAGAACAGTGTCCACACCTATACGCAAAGTTGACAAAACCGTTACACTGTCCACCTTGTTGAAAGAGTATATTGAAAAAGTCATTGGGGACTGGTTTAACCGATCAGATATAAGCAAGTTGCACTCATGGAAACCATCTCCATGCAGATAAGAAGCGCTATAACCAAAAGAAGCATGGGAGCTCTAACAGAGCTCCCTCAACATAGGCCCTCTTCAGGAACATCAATGATCTTTGGACATTTACCTGCAGGCTATATTACTTCAAAGTTATTATTCAAAAAATTTGCAACCCGCACGTCTTTTTATAAAGCATTTATGTTCTGGGGAATGTTTGGCGCTATAGCTCCTGATATAGACTTGTTTTATTATTACCTGATTGATGTTTATAAAAACTCCCACCACACCTATTTTACCCATTTCCCATTATTTTGGCTGATACTTTTACTGATTTCTATGGTATGGTTACGTCTTGGTGATAACCATAGCCAAAATCCTGCATTTGCCTTTATTTTTGCTATAAACGGCTTAATTCATATGTTGTTAGATACATTTACCGGCAATATATTTTGGTTAGCGCCATTTTTAAACACACCATTTTCTTTGGTTTCGTTGGATTTGGAGTATAACTCATGGGAACTGAATTATTTCACCCATTGGGCATTCGTCCTTGAACTGTTCATTATCTGGTGGGCAGTTTTCTTACGCTTTAAAAAGTCCTGACCTCTATCACAGACAACTCTTTGTCAACGGCTTCTATAATCCCTTTATCAAACTTCAGAGGAACTGTCCGATGAACTTCTTCACCATTCTTGTTCTCGCAATCGTTCAGGGAGTCTGCGAGCTCCTTCCAATATCGAGCTCTGCACATGTTATTATGGCTGAAAAACTCATGGGGCTCGACCCGACTTCACCCGAAATGACATTGTTGCTTGTCATGCTTCATACCGGGACAATGTTTGCTGTCATTGTGTACTTCTGGAAGTCGTGGAAAGAACGTTACTTTGCCTCTTCTAAAATCTTTTGGCAGTTCGCTAAACTGGTGATCGTGGCAACGGCATGTACAGGGATTATAGGTCTCTCGCTGATGACGCTCATTGAGAAAGTCCTTTTACACGGATCTGCGCATGCTGAAATTGAACATCTGTTCGGAAACGCTTATGTGATTGCAACCAGCCTTGCAATTGTCGGTGTGATGATCATAATTTCAGCAAAACAGCAGAGTATCAATACATCACAGGATCTCGGCGTGCGTGAATCGGCCTGGATTGGAATTGTACAGGGAATTTGTCTCCCGTTCAGGGGGTTTTCACGCTCTGGTTCTACGATTTCAACAGGCCTGCTTCTTGGCATTGACAAGATCCGTGCGGAAGAGTTCAGCTTCGCATTGGCCGTCGTATTGACTCCGGCTGTCATCGTGAAAGAGGTTTTGAGGATAATCAAGTCGCAGGAAAGTTCTCTATTGGTAGCAAACAACCTTGTCAGTATCGCCTGGCCAAGCTTGTTAGGAATGGTTTTCAGCTTTGTGGCAGGACTGGTTGCTCTAAAATGGCTTTCTCAATGGCTCGAGCACGGCCGGTGGCACTTCTTTGGCTACTACTGTCTATGCGCATCAGTGACCGTACTGATTATCGATCACTTTCTGCACTGATAGAATAATATCCCTTTGGCTCGTTTACATCACTTTCCGATACAGAACCTATCAAAGACGACGTGTAATATCTCTTCGTTAACCACCTTGCCGGTGATTTCTCCTACATACTCGAGCGAGGAGCGCAGTTCGAATGCTATAAGCTCGGTGGCGGAACTGCTTTCAATCAGCTCCCGGGCATTCTCAAGGGCATCCGAGGCATTGCGAAGTGCTTCATAGTGACGCAGGCTGGTTACGAGCACACTTGCTTCATGAAGTTTGTCAAGCCCCTCAACCATACTGCTCATAAGGTGCTTCAGTTCATCTATTCCAATACCATTTGCCGCCGATATACCGCAGACATCGCAACTGGTTAGTTCTCGTACCTGCTGCACTCGTGTAATGCTTTCTCCCGTAAGATCAATTTTATTGGCAACCACAATCATGCGGGCATTGCTGTAACGCTCTAAAAATCCCAGGATCTGTGGAACTTCATCGAGATACTCCTCCTTGCTTATATCAAGGAGATAAAGAATCAGATCGGCCTCGGATATTTTCTTGTAACTGCGGCGTATTCCTTCGTGCTCGATCTCCTCACTTCCTTCTCGCAGTCCCGCCGTATCGGTCAGCCGAAACATTGTTTTTTCATAGAAAAAACACTCTTCGATATAATCACGCGTCGTCCCCGGCATATGGCTGACAATAGAGCGCTCTTCATCAAGCAGTACATTCAGCAGCGTCGACTTGCCGGCATTCGGCCTTCCTGCAATCACCGTAGCAACCCCTTCCTTGAGAAGCCGGCCATGCTGATAGGAATCCACAAGACGACGAAGTTCCTCCTGCAAAACAGCAAGCTCTTGACTGAGTTGAGGGCGACTTAAAAACTCAACATCCTCTTCACTGAAATCAAGCTCAAGCTCTAAAAGGGCACAGGAACGTAACAGCTCCTCCCTCATGCGATCGAGTCGCTGGGAAAGAGTGCCCTGCATCTGATTCACAGCAGTCCGAAACGCCGATTCGGTGCGAGCATGAATCATCTCACCGATAGCCTCAGCCTGCAGAAGATCAATACGCCCGTTGAGAAAAGCTCGCCGGGTAAACTCTCCCGGTTCGGCCAAACGGCATCCTTCGTCAAGCAGCACCTGCAGAATATGTTTGACCACAACCGGCCCGCCATGACAGCTGAGCTCAACCATATCCTCCATAGTAAACGAATTCGGTGAGCGAAAGGTTAAAGCAATAACTTCATCAACAAGGCCTTCAGCGTCATAAACAGTACCAAAATGAGCCCTGAAGCCCTTCGATGCCGAAAAAAGGAACTCCGGGTTGTTCTTTTTACGAAACACCCGCTGGGCGATATCGAAAACACCTTTGCCGCTCATTCGAATCACCGCCAGGGCACCAACACCCAACGGTGTTGCGAGGGCCGCAATTACTTCATCCTGTTCGGGTTGTGGATATGGAGTGGTCATAATGAGATGCTTATTACTGAATCCTACCGCGTCAAGTAGCAAGTATAAGGAATACCATCAAGAAATAGTAACTTCATCAAGAGTGGAAAGGGGAACATAAAAATAATTTTCAATGCCTGAAATAACAGCAATAGAACAGCTAAAAGCCGATATAGCAGCAAATAAAGAGAGAACTCTTCAGGAACAATTTGAACGGGTATTGAACCTTGTAAAAGTCCTGAGGCAACAATGCCCCTGGGACCGCAAACAGACTCCTCAGTCGCTGGCCCACCTGCTTCTCGAAGAGAGCTATGAACTCGTTCACGCCATTGACCAGATGGACGAAACCGAACTGAAAAAAGAGATTGGGGATCTTTTTCTGCATCTCTGTTTTCAGGTTCTGCTCAGCGAAGAGAGAGGATCATTCTCCTTTGCAGATGTTTTCGAAGCCCTCTCTCACAAGCTTATCAGCCGCCACCCGCATGTCTTCAGCGATACTATTGCTGAAACCGAGCAGGATGTACTTAATAACTGGGAAACCTTGAAGCTTAAGGAAGGTCGCCAGAGTATCCTCGATGGGGTTCCGAACTCCATGTCGGAACTTCTTCGCGCTTACCGTGTTCAGAAAAAAGTTGCCGGTGTCGGTTTCGACTGGCCGAGCGATGAGGGCGTCCTCGATAAACTTGCCGAAGAGATCGGAGAGTTGAAAAGCGCAACA
Organism: uncultured Chlorobiaceae bacterium; assembly: GCA_903920215.1. Taxonomy (GTDB): domain Bacteria; phylum Bacteroidota; class Chlorobiia; order Chlorobiales; family Chlorobiaceae; genus Chlorobium. The sequence goes on along the minus strand of CAIXLG010000128.1, from coordinate 40,339 downwards.
AGCAAAGAAGAAAAGGAAGAAGAGTTTGGCGACCTGCTCTTCACCATCGTCAACTACAGTCGTTTTCTCGGCGCTAACCCTGAAGACTCCCTCCGGAAAGCAACCAACAAGTTTATAGAACGGTTTAAAAAAATTGAAGTGAACGTTCAGGGCTCAGGTCGCAACTGGCAGGATTACACCGCCCAAGAGCTCGACGGACTTTGGAAACTGGCCAAACAACGATAGCGCGGAGGCTCTGCACTATTTATACCGTCGCCAGAAACTTGCCGGCAGCATTAAAGTACTCTTCATTTGCCCTATGATCACCCCTGAAAAGAGTTGCTGCAACAGGTAAACCACTGTCTCTGATGCGCGCGCAATCGTGCTCAAACTTTTCCTGACTGTAGAACCTGTCTCCATTGCCTCGAGCAAGATGAACCCTGCCGACACCTTCATTCACTGATAGCTCAGGCGGTATATCACCTCCGAGAAGCATAAGGCCGCTTGCCCGATAACTGCCAAGCAGGGCCGCTCGACAGGCCATTGCGCACCCCTGCGAAAATCCATGAAAACAGAGAGTGTCACCGACAAATCCTGACTCTCGGACACGCTTGATAACTGCATCAACATAGTGCACATTTTCGGTAATTCGCAGCTCTCTCTGGCGACTGGTCATCCAGCTTGCACCAGGTTCCCCTCTTGGAGTATAAAAAGGATGAAGGGCCTCAATGGAACAACAGAGACATTGCTCCGAACCAGGAATGCCTCTAAGCAGGGCAAGCTCATCTTCCGCTGTCTGGCCGTAACCATGAAACCCAACAAAAAGGGGTGCCGTACCTGAGTGTGATGACAGCTGAAGAAGATACCTGCCGCTCACCGAAGTCTGAATGGCATATTCCTGAGTACTCGACATATCATTGTTTGCGGATGCATTGAACGAGACAGAGCCTGCCATGCTGAAGCCAGCCCTGCCATCAGGCACAAATTACATTTCCAGAAGTTTCAATATCCCCCTGAGAGGAATACCTGCCCATTCTGGTCGGTTGTTTAGCTCGTAATTCAGCTCATAAACCGCCTTGTTCATAAGATACGCGCGCATCAGATGCTCTCTCTGATTAGGCTCTTCAGGCACAATGTTACTGCCTCTGGTTTTTTCGAAGTAGGTATCGAGAAAATGCTGCCCTACATAAAAGCTCCAGAGGTCGCCCCATGGTTCAAGGGCAAGACACTCTTCATTACGGAACACCGACTGATTTTGCTTAAGAAGATTGAACGCTGCGTAATTAAATGAACGGAGCATCCCTGAAATATCTCGAAAAACCGAGCGTTTGATTTTGCGTTCAGAAATTGGTCGAGCCGGTTCTCCCTCAAAATCGATGATCACAAAGTCTTTCCCGGTAAACAGTACCTGGCCAAGATGATAATCCCCGTGAATCCTGATTTTCAACGTATCGATTTTCTCCATTCTGATTGGAGTGAACTGCTGGAGGATTGCTTTCTGATTCTGCAGGAAAAGAGCACAAAGCTTCTGCTGTTCGACAGGGAGCGTTGGCATGACTTCACGTATAAGAATAACGGTGCGTTTGACCTGCTCGCACATCGCCTGATAAATAGAACGTTGGTAAAGCGTGGTAAATTGTTCCGGTGCAAATGCTGGTTCGTTATCGAGAGAGGCTAGAGCAAGATGCATGTCAGCAGTCCGTTCGGCCAGCTTTTCAATCATACCGAGATAGGCTTCGCCAATAAGTTCGTGCATGACAGAAGGAATCTGGACTGGGTCACCGCTTAGAGCTGGGAGCTGGGGCAAAGCAATGCCAGTATTGATTTTCGTAAGAACCTCGTCATAATACCGCTTTACCTGCCCGAGTGAAAGCTGCCAGGCATCCCCTTCATTCGGCACATAATTCTGCAAAATACCGATAGAGTATGTACGCGTTCGGTTCTGCTCATAATTCATTGAACCGAGATAGGCTGGCAGATTATTAAATGTGGTCCGTTCACTGAGCGCGCTGCACATTTCAACCTCTGGAGAAACTCCGTTTTCTATACGTCGATAGAGCTTCAGCAGAAGGTTGTCATGAAACCTGATTGAGGTATTCGTCTGCTCGACAGCTATCAGAGCAGGTTCAGGCTCAACATGGCCGATCTTTTTATCGAAATCATCAACCTGCCTGCCTTTCAAGCCTGACACCAGACCACTCTTTCCCTGCCACCTCTCTTTACCCGTCACCAGGTAAAACAGCTGGTTCAGAAAGCGATTATCAAAGGTTGCATCGCAGAGATACCCCTCTTCATCGCCCACAATAACTCTTGCAATAACCTTTTTGCAAAAATTATCGTCAGACCTGTTCACTGCTGAAAGCGGCTCAAAGCACACCGGTAACTGATAGAGATCGTTTTCACCACTCGAATAGCGCACCTCGGTCATCAGCAGTTTTGCCAGTTCCATCCCCACAACCGGAATGGTATCGGCAATGGTGATGCGCATGATGTTGCGAGCCTTGCCTCCAAACCATCGACTGGCTTTATAATAATCAGGCAGAATCTCCGTTTCCAGAAGCTGACGACTCTTGCTGGAAAAAAGGCTCGGCCAGCTATTAACTTTAGCAAAAGGCTTCTCCAGATAAGATCGATCATCAACATCATCACTATCCTTGACAAGATTCAGCCAGAAATAACCAAAAGAGCCGAGGGCAACCATATAAGGAGCTTTCCTGATTCTCGGAAAGCGGTTCATGCTGAACACCTCTTCAGGAATAAACCCTTCAAAACGTGAAAGATCAATCATCACCGCCTGGGCATTTCTGGAAAGATTGATCACCGTAAGCATGGTTTCATCCTCAAACCTGCGGATAAAGATAAGTACCTTGGGGTTGCTCACCTGCAGGAACTCGATGCTCCCGCGGCTGAGCGACCTATATCGGCGAGCCGTTGCAATCGTATGGCGAGTCCACCAGAGCAGTGAGTTGACATTGCTTTCCTGCACCTCAACGTTAACGGCCTCATAATGATATTCCGGATCGATAATAACCGGTAAGAGCAGCTGCTGCGGATTAGAGCGCGAAAAACCGGCATTACGGTCAGAGTTCCACTGCATCGGCGTGCGCACACCATCACGGTCACCAAGGTAGTAGTTATCACCCATACCGATCTCGTCACCGTAGTAGAGCACAGGTGTTCCCGGCAATGAGAGCAGCATGATATTCATCAGTTCAATCTTTCGGCGATCGTTGGTCATCAGTGGCGCAAGCCTGCGTCTGATACCAAGGTTAATGCGGGCCTTTGGATCGTTGGCATAGACCCTGCGCATGTAGTCTCGCTCCTCATCAGTCACCATCTCAAGCGTCAACTCATCATGATTTCGCAGAAACGATGCCCATTGGCACCCTTCAGGGATTTCAGGTGTCTGATCGAGAATATCAATAATGGGAAAGCGATCCTCTGTGGCTAGGGCCATGTACATTCTCGGCATCAAGGGAAAATGGAAATTCATGTGGCATAGGTCGCCTTTGCCAAAATAGGCCGCGGAATCTTCTGGCCACTGATTGGCCTCAGCAAGCAGCATTCGATTAGGGTAGTTCTCGTCTACGTAAGAGCGCAGCTTCTTCAGGTACTCGTATGTCTGGGGAAGGTTTTCACAATTGGTCCCTTCAGCCTCATAGAGGTACGGAACAGCATCAAGCCTGAGCCCGTCAACGCCCATGCCAAGCCAGAAGTCGAGCACATCAAAAAGTGCCTGGTGAACTTCGGGATTTTCAAAATTGAGATCGGGCTGATGATGGAAAAACCGATGCCAGTAATACTGGCCCGCAACTGGATCCCACGACCAGTTTGATGCCTCGAAGTCCTGAAAAATAATGCGGGTTTCAGAGTATTTGTTCGGATTGTCGTTCCATACATAAAAATTCCGCTCTGGCGATCCGGCAGGGGCTTTTCTTGCACGCTGAAACCATGCATGCTGATCAGAGGTATGGTTAACTACTAACTCGGTAATAACTTTCAACCCACGACTGTGTGCTTCATCAAGAAACTCTTTAAAATCTTCCATTGTCCCGTAATCGGGATTAACAGTCATATAGTCAGCTATATCGTAGCCATCGTCACGAAGCGGTGAAGGATAAAAGGGAAGCAGCCAGATAGCGGTAATACCAAGGCTTTCCAGATAACCCAGCTTCTGGCGCAATCCTTGAAAATCTCCAATACCGTCATTGTTGCTGTCAAAAAACGTCTTGACATGCGCTTCGTAAATAATTGCGTCCTTGTACCAGAGCTTTTCGGGTTGATACATGATATATGGTCAGTTAGGGATAGAGTGATTAATATGATTCGATAACAAAATCCGTCAGGGAAACGTTACCCTGAAAATATGCGCAGGAATGATCCATGGATTTACTGCTACATAGTTCCATTCACCATTCCAGTCATAGTGGATGCCACTCAGCAGATCCTCAACCTTGAACTGAGAATCGTGTGGCATGTTGAAACGTTCGAGAGGAAATCGCAGCCATCCCCCCTGAGTATTCGAAGAATCGAGACTGACAACAGTAAGAATACTATTACGTCCATCATCGGAACGCTTGAGATAACCCATTAACTGGTCGTTTTCCTGACCCGGTGAAGCTTCAATGCGGACAAAGGTAATATCACTAGTCTGCTGAAGGGCACTATTCTCTTTTCTTATCCTGTTGATGCGCGTTATCTCTGCCCGGATATTGCCTGGGCGGTCAATATCCCACTGCCTGATTTCATACTTTTCGGAATCGAGATAATCCTCCCTGCTTCCGGGAACAGGGAGATACTCACACAGCTCGTAAGCCGGGCCATACATGCCGTAGTTCGATGAGAGAGTTGACGCAAGCACCATGCGGATAATAAAGCGGTTGCGATCGCCCGTCTGGAACTCCTCATGAAGGATATCAGGAGTATTCGGCCAGAAGTTAGGCCGCATGAAATGTTTGAGGGGCGGTGATGTCAGTTCGAGCAGGTACTGCTGCAATTCATGTTTGTTATTGCGCCAGGTAAAGTAGCTGTAAGACTGACTGTACCCCACAACAGCAAGTCTGGCCATTAATTTCGGCCGGGTGAAAGCTTCGGCAAGAAAAACCGTATCTGGATGCTCCTCCCTTATCGAGGCAATAGCCCACTCCCAGAAAGGAAAAGCCTTGGTATGAGGATTGTCAACGCGAAAAATTTTCACCCCTTTGTCAATCCAGAACAGAAAAATGCTTTTCAGCTCAATCCAGAGATTCTGCCAGTCGGCCGATTCAAAATCAATTGGCAGAATATCCTCATATCGTTTAGGCGGATTTTCCGCAAACTGCACCGTACCGTCAGGACGCCACTTGAACCACTGCGGATGATCCTTAACATAGGGGTGATCCGGTGAACACTGAAAGGCAATATCGAGAGCAACAGAAATCCCCAGTTCCTCTGCTGCCGCAACAAATGCTGTAAAATCCTTGATCGTACCAAGTTCAGGGTGAACTGCCTTATGCCCTCCATCCAGGTTGCCAATAGCCCAGCAGCTTCCCGGATCATCCGGTGCGGCCACAAGGGCATTGTTCTTTCCTTTGCGCTTCGTGTAACCTATCGGATGAATAGGCGGCAAATAGACGACATCGAATCCCATCCCGGCAATAAAAGGCAGCAGCCTGTTACAATCGTTGAACGTTCCATGTTTCCCGGGAAGGGTACTCCATGACCGGGGAAAAAATTCATACCAGGCACTGCATCCAGCCTTCTTCTGTTCTACCGTCAATCCAAGCACTTTTTCATAGAGAGTAGCGCGTGCCTTATCGGGATTGCTTTCCATAAGCTGTTCAAGAGTTCGATCAAGAGCAGCTGCTGCAGCCTTATCCCTCTCCTCCGAAGAGAGCAGAGAAGCGAATGCACCGAGCTTTGCGGCTTCTGCTTTTCCAGCCCTTGCAACTCCCTCTTTAACCAGAAGCGCCCCGATCTCCAGATCAAGTGAAACATTCTGACCAGCTTCGATCTTTTTGGTCAGTCCTTTTTTCCATGTTAGAAAATGGTCAACCCAGGCCTCAATCGTATACTCATAGATACCAGGGAAACCTGCGGTAAACGAACCTTGCCATCGATCGTTGCCTTGAGAAACCATTGGCGAACGCTGCCACTCAGCTGAACCGGAAGGCCGGAAACAGAGCGCAGCACAAACTGCATCGGCACCGTCAACAAAAATATCAGCGTCAACTACAAGACGCTCACCTTCAACTGCTTTTGCAGGATACTTGCCTCCATGGAGTTCAGGAGAGACATTTTCTATAACAACACGTTGGCGGCCATCAAACTTATGATCACTATAATGGGGAATAGCCCGTCTGAATGTAGGATTCATGTTCAGGATCTCTCTGATTGGTGCCCGGGGTAATCCCGGCCATAGTTCTGCCAGCACAAAATAATGCGGAAACAGTTCCGATAGGGCTCCCTGTTTTTTTTAACAGAAAGGAAAATATGAAAACTCCATTACTTTTTCACTCAGATACTCTTCTAATTTCAATGGCCCCACTAAATCATAAACCTTGATACAGCTTTTGATTTCTCCTGAAAAAAATTGTTCTTTGGAGTTGCTATACCGTTTTATTGTCAACAATCAGTAGAGAAAACCATGTTTGAACCACAAAAAGAAAGACTGCAGGAGATTCATCGTCGCCTCGAACAGTTACGGGGGTATCTTTGACGTAGATCAGCGCAAAGAAAAAATCTATGACCTTGAAAAAATTTCAACCGATCCGACGTTCTGGAACGACCAGAAAGAGGCTCACAAAGTTTTAAAAGAGCTGAACGAACATAAATCATGGACTGACGGGTACGAAAGGATTGCATCGAAAGCTGCCGTCTGTCAGGATGAACTCGACATTGCCGCAGAACTTGAAGACGAATCCTTCACCGATGAGCTTAACACCGCAATAGCGTCAATCGAGCACGACATCGCCGCCATTGAGTTTAAAAACATGCTCTCAGGCAAGGATGATGCAGGCAATGCCCTCATCACCATTCATGCAGGAGCAGGCGGCACCGAAGCACAGGACTGGGCGGAAATGCTCTATAGGATGTACATGCGGTGGGCGGAACGCAAAGGCTTTAAAATCTATACCGACGACTACCAGGAAGGTGATGGTGCCGGCATAAAAACCGCCACGCTCGAAATAGAGGGCCCTTATGCCTATGGCTACCTGAAAGCCGAAAACGGCGTTCACCGGCTTGTAAGGGTATCACCCTTCGACTCGAACGCCAGGCGCCACACCTCCTTTGCCAGTGTCTTCACCTACCCTGAAGCTCCTCCCGACGTTGAAATCGATGTCCGCAAGGAGGATCTCGAACTCTCAACGTTCCGCAGCGGCGGCAAGGGCGGCCAGAACGTCAACAAAGTGGAGACTGCCGTCCGAATTAAGCATCTCCCGACGGGGATTGTGGTTGGCTGCCAGGAAGAGCGTTCACAGTTCCAGAACAGGGAGCGCGCCATGAAAATGCTGATGGCTCAGCTCTACCAGCGCCAGAGGGACGATGAAGAGGCGAAAAAGCGGGAGATAGAAGGCAAAAAGAAAAAAATCGAATGGGGAAGCCAGATCCGCAGTTATGTACTTGATGACCGTCGAATCAAGGACCACCGCACCAATTACGAACGGTTCGATGTGGAAAACGTCCTTGACGGAGACCTTGATGATTTCATGGAAAAATATCTTTCTGAATTCGGCGACTGATGTCCAGCTCTGAAAACATCTCCGCCCTCAAGTTCGGCATAATAACCGACATTCACTTCTCGACAACATCAGAACCTGCGGCAGCCATCACAACTGCCGCAGACCTTCAGGGCTGGCTCAAAAACTGCAAAAACAGCAATGTTGATTTTCTGTTTCAGCTCGGCGACCTGATCAAGGGAAGTGATGAACATAACCGGGAAGAACTCCTTCAGGCCAGCTCTATACTCAAAGAATTTCCTGGCACCATCCACCATGTCATCGGCAACCACTGCCTTGCCATGCCAAGAAAGAAGCTGCTGAATGCTCTTGGTCTGCCAGCTCCATACTATGCATTTACCGTAAAGGGATTTCGCTTTATCGTGCTTGACGGTATGGATGTATCAATACATAACGAGCCTGAAACAGAGGAAGACCGCCAAACCCTTGCTTACTTCCTCGCCCGCCCGGCAAAGCACGACTACTGCGGGGCAGTGGGCCTTCGGCAAAAAGTATGGCTGAAAAAGGAACTTGACACGGCAGAACAAGCTGGAGAAAAGGTAATCGTCATCTGCCACTTTCCGCTGCTTCCCGAAACCACCGACCCCAAACACGGTCTGCTCTGGAATCATCAGGAGATAGTCGATATTCTTGCATCCTCCACCGCGGTAAAGGCATGCCTCAGCGGCCACTATCATTATGGCAGCTACGCCCTAAAGGATGAAATACACTTTGTGGTGCTGCCGGCATTTGTGAACCGCCTTGAACACCCATCCTTTACCTGCGGCACAATGGAACTTGAAAGCGATCGAATGGTGATCCACAATCAGAACAATCAGATCATGTACGATCTTGCACTGCATTGATCTGATTCTATTGCATTTTGTCATTGCCTGATTCAATCAGTGCTTTTCGAACTTGAAGTTCATTCACTCTCTTTTTCAATACAGCTATTTCCTTCTTGATCGCAAGAAGTTCACTCTTGGTTTTTACCTGATTCAGATAATCCGCACCAAGTTCCTCTGTGATAAAATCCTCTAACTGGCCTCTCAATATCTTGAGATATGGGTTACCCCATATGGCACCCGCCCGGTATTCAAGCTTGCCGGCACGTATCCCTTTTACAATGAACTCATGCTCAACACCATATTCTTTCTTCGCTGTTAGCTCGCTGAGGGTTGCCCCCTTGCGATTCCACTCGCCGTATTCAGCCATAGTATGACTATCTGTTTAACCTCAGACCTTTTCACAATGAAACAATTCTTCGGGCTGTGAATCAATGGGATGCATTTCTGCGAGCAGTGTTTCAGGAGCAATATCCTGATCGTGTGGCCATGTGACCGCACCAAAGACTATGCCAACCTGATTGAAATAGTTAATATCACGCAGTTCACTGAAAACTCCATGATCAAGATAGGGGTTGAGATCAAAAATTCCTTTTTGACCACTAACGGTCTCGATATAAATCCGAAACCCTGATAGTGGCGTTACACTTTTGACATCCCAATACATTATAACCTCACAATGGGTTTATTTTATAAGGAGTCTCACCATTGACTGCTAACTCCCAGTCTGCTATCAGCTCATCCCGACGCAACTCAATCCAAGCCTGCACCAAACGCAACTGTTTTCGAGGTAAGTCGCCGGAAAGAATCTCGCCATCCTGGATTCCTACTGTTGCCTCAAAATCACCATACCTGGCATGGATATGCGGCAAATGATGTTGCCTGTTATCGAGAAGATAAAGGCGGATAATAATACCATAAAACATAGAGATGATTGGCATTGATAGCACTCCTGACAATTCGCTTAGAAAACAATGCTCTCCTTGTTATGCCTTACACACAAAGATAAGGTACAGTAAAATTGACGATGAATAAAATCCCAAAGGGTGTGATGTAAATGCGGTTTGAGTCTAATACTGCGGAAGTAGATTTCTCTCCCGATAAATCGGGATCGAAATGACATCTGGTTATAACTTTTGCTGGACTGAGTGCCGGAATGGTAGACACCATGCAACTTAAAGCAATCTATAATATCCGATCGAGCACTGCGACAATGCGGGCAGCTGCTGCGCCATCCCATTTTTCAGGAATTTTTGAGCGGCTGGATTCGTGCTTGTGTTTTCCGGGCTGAAGAATATCATTAACACGGCTTATGATATCTTCCTCATCGAGGCCGACAAGAACATTGGTGCCGATTTCTATAGTAACAGGACGCGAAGCCGACTCCATCATGGTAAGACAGGGCACATTCATTACTGTAGCTTCCGGCTGCAGCTCTTCAGTATCAGTAAGAAGCATCAAAGAATCTCTGAGTAGCATCAGCAGGCCTGCATGAGAAAGTGATTCGACAATTTTCACGTTCTCAATATCGCTGAATGCAGCGTCCATGCCATTAAACTTTGGAATAAGAACAGTAGTCTTGCAGGCAATCTCCTTCAGAAGCCGAAGTATCATTTCAAGCGGTTCTTTCCGGGAAAAGTTACCTTCAGGGTTCAAGATTACAAGTGCATAGGATTTCGGACGAAATCCATGAGCTCTGGACACTGGCAGTTGATTAGCCAGCTCCATCAATTTGACAAGGCTGTCTATTGAAAGGTTGCCGGCAAAAAAGACCTTTTCATCGGCTACCCCTTCATTGATAAGGTTATACTCTCCGCTGTGTTCGCTGACAAAATGATATTCAGCCATTGCATCAATGGCAATTCGATTGATCTCCTCGGCATCCGAACGCTCATAGCTCCGAAGTCCCGCATCTACCGCCGCTACCGCCACTCCGAGCTTTGCCGCAGTCAGTGCAGTTCCAAGGGCGACATTATCGCTGCCGCACACCATAACAAGATCAGGTTTTTCACTGACAAGAACTTTTTCAATACCGGTCATAACCGTTGCAAGTTGTTCAACCGGAGAACCTTGCGGCAGAGAAATGACAAGAGAACCCCCGGCTTCGCCAAGACCGAAGCATTCAGCAATATCTCCGCTGATCGGCTCGCCCCCTTCAGTCGCCACAAAAAGCGCAACGGGCAGGTAGGCCCTGTTTTTTTTCAAGGCATCATATAAAGGGGCAAGCAAAAGATTTCCAGGCCTGCCGCCGCCAACGAGGAGTAATTTTTTCACAGTAAAAACAAAGCTTTGTTACATTAGAACTTGACAATAACCACTTTCCTGGATGACATCAATCTATTATCCGCAATGCGAAGAGCCATTTCCATTACACTATTGACAGCCACTATTCTGACGCTTCAGATTATCATACAACCGGCTCTGATTCATAATACACTCCACGCGGAAAAAAAGAAAATTATTCTCCAGCACGCAGATGTCATCGAAGGCGGCGAGAGTGAAGCAGGATCATACCGCTCAGTCATCGGCAATGTAGTTTTTCTCCACGACAACTTGACACTGAAATGTGACCGCGCAACAAGTTATGAGCAGGAGAACAAAATCGTACTCACCGGCAACGTCTTCATGACAGATAATACCGTTGAAATCTTCGGCGAAAATGGAGTCTATTACACGGACAGGCAACTCGGAGAATTAAACGGTAACGTACGGGGAAGGATGCTTGACAACTCTCTTGTCGCAAAATCGAAAAAAGCTGTTGTCAATAAAACAACAAGTCAGATATGGCTCAACGATGAAGCCATAGCATGGCATGAGCGTCAACAGATCAGCGGTGACAGTATACTTCTGCATCTCAAAGAGATCGGTGCCGGCGGAAAACGCAAGAGCATCGATGAAATACAGGTGCTCGGTAATGCGTTTTTCGCCGCACAGGACACTCTTTCCCTTTCTCCGGTTGTCTACGACCAGTTCAGCGCAAAAAAAATGATAATACTGCTCAACGAAAAATCAAAGATAACCGGTATTACCCTTACCACCCAGGCGGAAAGCCTCTATCACCTCTATAACAATGAGCAAAAACCTTCAGGCATAAACTATTCAAGTGGAAATCTGATGCGGATGTTTTTTACTGCCGGGATACTGAAACGAGTGAAAGTTACCGGAAATGTAGAAGGGAAACAGTACCCGGAAAGTTTCAGGGGAGATAAAAAGATTAATCTTCCAAAGTTTGGATGGAGAGAAAAGGAAAATCCGTTTAAACAGCAGAAAAGCCTCCCCTGATCGGAAGGCTTTTCACTGAAAAAAATAAAAAGCAAAACCTGGGCGAAGTGCCCTACTTGGCTAACGGACAGGCTCCACCTGAACATGCGCCAGTTGAACACGATGCTGCAGCTGCCGGGCTTGACTCTTTTTTGCTTGGGTTATAGTCTGTTTTATAAAACCCGGATCCCTTCAGCACAAATCCCCCTTCAGCACTGATAACACGCTCGAAGGTCTCCTTTTCACATTTCGGGCATATTGTCAGAGAATCATCAGACATTTTCTGAACAATTTCAAGTTCATTCCCGCAGTTTTTACAACGATACTGATAGGTCGGCATATCTATTTTTCTCCTTGATTAATCTCTTTCTGACTGTTATTGTTCACCGTCAGTACATTGTTTAAAAAGTCCATAAGCCTTATGGCAGGAAGGGTTAACGTATATAATTATATTTCCTGAAACAAAAAAGCTGAAGCCGTGATCGTCAAAACCCGGGCTGTCATATTGCGAGAAACAAAATACCGCGACCAGTCAAAGATCTGCTCGGTCTACACCCGCGAATTCGGCAAAATTTCAGTGATCATTAAAGGTGCCCGTAACCCAAAAAACAAACTCTCCGGACTGTTCAGCGCTGGTAATGTGGTCGATCTGGTGCTCTATAAAAAAAACAGCCGAGATATTCAGCTCGTCAGTGATGGTAACCTTATTTTGAGCCCTATGGTTCCCGCTCCTGACCTTGACCGATTCGCTGTCCTCTACCGGATCATTGATCTTGTGAAGCAGACTACGGAACATGATGAAAAAAACCTCTCACTCTTCACCCTCCTTGCAGGAACCCTCGAAGAACTCTACCATGATGGCATCAATTACCAGCAGCTTTATGCATGGTTCCTTTTGCGATTTATTTCGCTGCTTGGCTTTCAGCCCTCCCTTCGTTTCTGTGTCTTCAGCGGAAAAGAGCTCATGCCTGCAGTTGAGTCCATGAAACTGACAGAACTTTATTTTGTCATGAACCCGGGAGGACTCGCACTTCCTGGAGCAGCGGGAGATAGCCTTGCAAAAAAACATCTCATTCCCTTGCGTCTCGCCATGCTGTTAAGCGCCCTTGCGGCAAAGCGCCTTCCTTCCGGAATAGCAATCAAAGCCGATCCCGATGACATTGAACGGCTCTGGAATCTCCTTCAGGAGTATTGTGCTCTGCATCTGGAACATGCCAGGCCAGGCAAAAACCTGGCAATCGTCTCGCAAATCCTCTTGAAATAGACCCGGCATCAGGTTTTTTTGGGGTTTTATATCTTCAGGAGTATTTCTATCTTGACCAATCATTTTATTACTCTTATAACGTCTTGTTCAATCCTAAACAGAATTGTCCGACATGCCTCAACTAACCAGATCAGCAGAACTCTTTGAAAAAGCAAAGAAGTTTATTCCCGGTGGAGTGAACTCTCCAGTACGGGCATTTAAATCCGTTGGCGGAAATCCAATTTACATGGCTAAAGGGTCAGGCGCGTACATGACCGATGTTGATGGCAACACCTATCTTGACTATGTCGGCTCATGGGGACCGTTCATTCTCGGCAGCATGCACCCAAGAATCACAGCTGCGCTTGAATATACCCTGAAAAATATCGGCACCAGCTTCGGCACCCCGATCGAAATGGAAATTGAAATTGCCGAACTTCTCTGTAAAATCGTTCCATCTCTCGAAATGGTCCGCATGGTCAACAGCGGAACAGAAGCAACAATGTCGGCAGTAAGACTCGCAAGAGGTTACACCGGCCGCGACAAAATTATTAAATTTGAAGGCTGCTACCACGGCCACGGCGACAGCTTCCTTATCAAGGCCGGTTCAGGTGCACTCACACTCGGCGCTCCAGACAGCCCCGGCGTCACCAAAGGCACTGCAATGGATACGCTCAATGCGAAATACAACGATATCGAATCCGTAAAACTCCTTGTCAATGAAAACAAGGACAAGGTTGCTGCCATCATCATCGAACCGGTCGCAGGCAATACCGGCGTTATCCCTCCACAGCCAGGGTTCCTTGCTGCGCTCCGCGAGCTCTGCGACCAAGAAGGTATTGTCCTGATTTTTGATGAAGTGATGTGCGGTTTCCGTGTCGCTCTCGGCGGTGCCCAGAGCCTCTACGGCGTCACACCTGACTTGACCACCATGGGCAAAATTATCGGCGGCGGACTTCCTGTCGGAGCCTTCGGTGGTAAACGCGAAATCATGGAAAGAGTTGCACCACTTGGAGATGTTTACCAGGCAGGAACCCTTTCAGGCAATCCTCTTGCGCTCACCGCTGGCCTTGAAACCCTTAAAATCCTTATTGAAGATAATCCGTATCCGGAACTCGAAAGAAAATCTGCAATTCTTGAAGCGGGTTTCAGCGACAACTTGAAAAAACTCGGTCTGAACTACGTGCAGAACCGCGTTGGCTCAATGTCCTGCCTCTTCTTTACGGAAACGCCTGTTGTCAACTTCGACAGTGCAATCACTGCGGATGTTAAAAAACACGGAAAATACTTCCATTCGATGCTTGATCAGGGAATCTATCTTGCTCCATCGCAGTTTGAAGCAATGTTCACCAGCTTCGCACACACCGATGCTGATCTCGAAAAAACCATCAAGGCAAACTATAACGCCCTTGTTGCCTCCGGCAAGTAACGTTCTTGTGCCACTGCAACGTAAAAGGGAAGCCGTAAGGCTTCCCTTTTTGTTTCATACAATTGTAGGGGCGACCCTCGTGGTCGCCCTCCGCTTCATGCGCAATTCTGTGTCATTCAATAATCCCTGAACGAACATTTTCCCGGGTGATCATCACCCGCTCTGCCGAATCCCTCACCATCTGCTGAAGCAGCGGCAGAAAGCCGTCAATATTCTCCGTAGTGTCCACAAGCTCAACAATCATGGGAAGGTTAAGACCGAACTCCACAATTTTAGCGGTATTGATATGCAGGTCATGACCGTAGGAAAGCACTCCCTTCATTACTGTCGCACCCGCCATGCCGAGTTGCCGTGCTTCACGGACGATCTCCTCATAAAGAGGGTGATGACCAAAGCGTACATGCTCACCGACAAAAATCCGCAGCGATTCTAAATTTTTCAGTTCCATAATGTCCCCTTATGTCCAGAGTTTTGCAAGAAGTGTTCCTGAATAAAGAGCAATCAGCCCACCAGCGATACTGCCGACAAGATACATACTGGTATAAAAGAGCTGGCCATCTTTCATGAGTGCGGTCGACTCAAACATATACGCTGAAAAGGTGGTAAATCCCCCGCAAATACCAGTCACCAGAAAAAGTCTTGCTTCAGGAGATACAAGAGTAGTCGATACGGCCAACTCGCTGAGAAGACCAATCAGAAAACTGCCGAAAATATTTACGGCAAATGTTGCAAAAGGAAAACCCGGTGCAAGCGGAGAGAAAAGAAGAGTAACCAGATAGCGCGCCATGGAGCCAAGAAAACCACCTGTACCAACCAGCAGCAACGCTCCGGCATGTTTCATAAACAGTACCTCCCAGGCACTGCCTCCGTGAGCAAGGATCTATCGATCATGACCACCTTGCCCGTCTTCTATCCGCTTGTGAGCGCAGCACATTTCGTCGAGAATACCGAGCAGCGTATTGAAAATACCCACACAGACAATTGTCGGCGCCCATAACCCTATAAAAATGGCAATCAGCTCATGGTTTACCCCTGTACCAAAAATAAAGACGTAAATGGAAAGCAGTATCGAAAGTGATGCTCCAATAAAATAATAATGCGGCTTCATACCCTGAATTTGATTTAGTGAGCCATACCTTTTCAAAATGTAATCATAAGGCCATAAAAAAACCAGCTGAACAACGCTTTATCTGTTGGGCATAACCTGTCTACTCAATATCGATATGCACCTCGTTCCGTCTCAAAAAAGGAATAGTCCAAGGTGGGTCATAGCTTGCCGCTCTTGGTCCGGAGAGTATCATGACTCCTTTCTTCTCAAGCCATAGGGTAAGCGTTTGGGCATAATTCCGGAGATTATTTTCAGAATGCAGGCCGGAATAACGGATCACGCCAACCTTCTTCCCCGGAACAATCCGCAGTTTCACTGCCGGATCAAGCGGGGTGGGAAGCGCTTCAAGTGTCGACCCTTCGGGCATTACAAACGACATCACCCAGGCATTGCCTTTTTTTTCCTGTATCACCGGAGCGGTCATCGATATTTTTTCACTGGCCTGCTCCTGCAGCACCGGAGCAGTCATGGCAATTTTCTGTTTTGCCCGGTTCTTGCCGAAAATATACCCGGCAAGGCGGCTGAAAGCCGCACCGCTTGTTTGACCGTATGACCCTTCCACAACAGTTTCGGCCACAATCAGCTCCCCATATTGCCTGATTTCAATCTCCCCCTCCTGTGAAATAACCTTGTAAGGGGGCTCATTTGCCGTACGCTTTCCCAGCACCGAACAGCCTGCAAGCATCAGGCTTGTCATCAGTAACACCGACCATGCACCCATAATCAACCCCCTCAATCATCATAATTATAAAAAACGCTCATACTAGGGAAACAATCATTTCAGAGAAAAGGTTTTTCATGACTCATGACCAGCTTAAAAATTGAATTTGTCATAAATCGGCTTTAATTTATACTCATAAAAAATTGGCCTGCAAGCATCTAGTAATGTTCATAACCATTGAATCCACCAGGGAGAGTGCCATAAGCTTGACTCTGAAAAAAAGAATCCTTGCGATCGACTACGGAACAAAACGCATGGGATTGGCTCAAAGCGATCCTCTCGGACTCTTTGCCCAGCCCGTCGGCACCTTTGACCGGGCTGGATTGTTCAAGAACCTCGAGGCAATGCTTCGCAACAATGATGTTGAAAAAATCATTGTCGGCTACCCGCTCAGCAATACAGGCGAAAAAAATGCCATGACCGGCGTGCTTGACCGCTTTATTGAAGAGCTTTGTGAGGCGTTTCCCCTGATAACGGTTGAAACTGTCAATGAACACCACTCATCTCGAGATGCACAACGAATCCTGGTTGCATCGGGCACATCCAGAAAGGTGCGGCAGCAAAAAGGGCGGCTCGACAGTGCGGCAGCATGCGTCATCCTGAGCGATTACCTTGAAACCCCTCAGTAAGAAAGGAGAGAAAAGCTCATTGAACCGGCTGACGCAGCCACGACTTTTTCCTTTAGCTTTTCGGAACTGCTTCTTTATCTTTAGGTTCATTGATTGTAACATCCTCGCTTAAAATTTTCACCCCATATTTTTCATGAGTACTCCCGCAATGCTTGACGTTTTTAAAACAACAGGGGCTCTGCTCGAGGGCCATTTCAGGCTGACGTCCGGACGCCACAGCAACACCTACTTTCAGTGCGCAAAAGTGCTTCAGTATCCGGAACACCTCACAGCAGTATGCAGCGAAATTGCCCGGCATTTCGCCGGCAAGAATGTTGAAACCGTCATCTCTCCGGCTATCGGCGGGATAGTGGTCGGAACGGAAGTAGGTCGCCAGCTCGGAGTAAAAACAATTTTTGCTGAACGCAAGGACGGAGTCATGACGATCCGCAGGGGCTTCAGCCTCGAACCCGACGAACGGGTACTTGTCATCGAGGATGTCATAACTACCGGCGGTTCGGTTGCAGAGGTTATTGAACTCATCAAACATTCCGGAGCTTCGCTTGTCGGTGTCGGTTCAGTTGTTGACCGCAGCAACGGACGCGTCAGACTTGCTGATGACCATTTTTCAGTACTTTCAATGGAAGTGATAAACTATACTCCCGAAGAGTGCCCTCTCTGTAAAGATGGTGTGACTATTGATGCCCCCGGAAGCCGGGCGAACAAGCAAAGCTGAACTGCATGACTGAGCATCCACCTATCAGAAGCATTTCGTTTATTGGTCTCGGATTGATTGGCATGTCACTCTTGAGAGCAATAAAGCGCTCTCCGCTTGCCGTAAAAAGCAATATTCTGTTGCAGGGGTTCGACCCTAACTTTACCGAAAGCGACTGCCAGCGCGTCAAGGAGCTTGGTCTTGAGCGGTTTATTGATGACAAAAAGAAACTTTACAGCGCTGACCTGATTATTCTTTCAGCGCCGGTTGAGGCGAATATTGCCCTGCTCGAAGAGATAAAGCTGCTTGCACCTCCAACAACGCTTGTCAGCGATGTATCAAGCACAAAATCCCTTATCGCCCGAAAAGCCTTTGAGCTGGACATCCCTTTTATTGGAATGCACCCTATGGCCGGCAAGGAGCAGCAAGGGTACCGTGAAAGCCATGAGGAACTGCTGCAGGGACGGCGCATTATCCTCTGCGATGACAAAAGCCTGCTTTCCGGCAAAAAAGGGATATTTCTCATCGATCTCCTTCACTCTGCAGGTTGCTCAACACTTTGTATGACCCCTGATGAACATGACCGCATCATAGCAAAAGTCAGTCATCTGCCCCAGTTGCTTTCGACACTGCTGATGGCTTACTGTGGAGACTCCATTCATTCATCAGGACCGGGATTTGCCACCATTACCAGACTTGCAGGAAGTTCATGGCAGATATGGCGGGATATCATTGCAACAAACAGTGATAACATTGCTGATGAACTTGAGCATTTTTCCAGAGAGCTTGCCCGACTCTCACAAGAGGTAAGGGAAGGTAACCTTGAACGGCTTGAATCGCGCTTCAGTGATGCCAACCGGCTTTATCAAATCCTCAAAGAGATGAACCAGCAATGAAATTTGCAATTATTGTCAATGTTTCAAGGGAAACAGCGCTGGATCTTGCCCGGAAGCTTGCTTTGTGGTTTAAAGAGCGGGGCATAGAGTATATCTTTGAAACACAATCAGCAGAAAAACTGGATACAGAAAACTCTCTTCCTGTTGAGGAGCTCAGCAAGCTCTGTGACGCATTCATATCGCTTGGCGGAGATGGAACGCTGCTTTTTACGTCACATTACGCCAAAACAAAGCCGATTATAGGAGTCAATGTCGGCTACCTCGGTTTTTTAACGGAGTTTACCCAGGCTGAAATGTTCGGGGCTATAGAACATGTTCTTAACGGCACTTACTCAATTCATAATCGATTGCAGCTTGAAGCATCACTGCCCGTTTACAACGAGATGCAGCGGTTCAAAGCCCTGAATGATGTCGTCATTGAAAAAGGCACCTATCCACGTATTCCAACATTTGTCATAAAACTGGATGGTGAACTGCTAAGCTCATACAGGGCTGACGGTATCATTATTGCCACGTCGACAGGCTCCACGGCCTACTCCATGTCTGCCGGAGGTCCAATCATAGCTCCAAAATCAAGCGTTTTCGTCATCACCCCGATATGCCCGCATATGCTGACCGTCCGACCGATCGTTATCAGCGATGACAAAGTTATCGAAATCTCTGTCGATGCCCCTGATGGAGAGTTTCCACTTAACTGTGACGGACATTTCAGAAAATTTCTTGCCCCCCATGAGATTGTCACTGTAAAAAAATCTGCCGAAGTCATCAACCTTGTCGCAAATGAAAGCCGCAATTACTGCGAAATTCTGCGAACAAAACTGTTATGGGGTCGCGAGCATAATTCCGGCATGTAAAACCAGCCGATTATTTTTTCCCAACCAATCAGGCTGAACATTTTCATGAGTAACAGCATCTCTTCCGACGCACTCCACAAACTGATTGGCATTCCTCTTGATACGCCTCTGAGTATCGATAAAATGTGCAAACGTCTCAAACCGGTCATCTATCCGGCCCCCGTTCTATCGGATCGACTGGAGCAGTTTTGCCATGCCCTTGTCGATGCAATGCAATCACTCGGCATAACCGTTCTTTCAGAAAAAGAGGCTTCCGGAAACGACGGACGATTTGCTCCGGGAACCGTTATCTTCGCACCTGGTTATTTTCCTGATAACCTGCTTGCCATCAACCGGGTTGCAACACTCTACAACAATATCATTGTCGGTATTTACGATGAACCCTCACCGATAAACACCAGCGCTCTGCCTCAGCAGCGCCTTGACGCCATTGTCGGCAGGCTCGCCCGCGACATGGTTCATATCCTTATATTTGTTACTGACCATTCATGGACAATCTGCACCATGAATGGTGGCGTCGTGACCTTTAACACGCCTTATCCTTCAAGAGAGGACGTTTTTTGCACACTGGTGCCAAAACTCACGGCACAGGTTGTCCCGCCCCGACCTGAAGACCTTGATATAGAACATGGAACACTGCAGACCGGTACCCCGGAGTTTGAAGCTGTTTCGCGAGATTTTCTGAAGTGCAGCGCCCTGTGGAGCAATAACTCCTCTCTTTTAACGCATACATCGACAGCCGGACTTCAGTACCGCAGCGATTTTTACAAACGGATTGTTGCCCGCTATCTCGACCAGCGAAGCGGCATGAGCTACGGATTCTTTGCCCGCCAGCTTCCGGTTGCCGTGCAGCCCGCTTTCTACTCCGGCAGTAATATCCCGAAAGCGCATAACCATAAGGAGATAGAGAGAATAGTCGAGATCAGGGTTCATGAAAAAACTCTCCTCGTTCACGTGCCAGACATCAGTGTCATCACAACAAGATCAGGGTGCAAAAAAAATAATCTTGATCCGAAAAAAGATCTTGTGGAAATAGGGCTTATTCAGGGCCGGGATCAAGGGAGAATCTACCTGAAGACCCCTGAAGGATGCTCATCTGCCAATATTGCCAAACCATCTTTCGATACCTTGACAATTCTGGCACATGCACTGGGCAATGCCTTGACAGCAAGTATACTGATGACAATAAGACCTGAAGCCGCCTTTCCCTCCCATCTTGCCAGGCATGGAGCTTCCATCACCCACTGGCATGATTATCCGCAAAGCGAACAACTTCCGGAAGGCTATTTTCTGCACGGGGAAGAGAATCCGCCTGTATCATGTTCAACACCGCAATCAGCAGCATACAGTCTTCGCGGAAAAATAGAGGCCCTTGAAAAAGCGCTTGAGCATGGTATTGAGTACAGGGGGGATGTACATGTTGAACCGAACCATGGTACAAATATTGTCGGCATGCTTTCACTTGCAGAAACAGCGGAGCTCCTGAACCCTCTTCTTTACCCGGAGTTAATTCCGGAAGAGGGTTAAAATCCCGCGGAAACTCCCCCGTATTTATTCCTCCGGGTCCGGACGCTCTATGTATGGCCACTTATCCTGGTGAGTAAGAATCATCTCGACAATTTCCCGCACACAACCCTTTCCGCCTTCATACCCTGCAATATAACCGACCCGGTTTCTGAGATAATCAGCCCCGTCGATAGGAGTAACGGGCAGGCCTGCTTGTGCAAGCACTGCAATATCGCCGATATCGTCTCCGATATATGCACACTCGTTGTCAGAAAGATCATGAAGATTCCGGAAAGCGTCATATGCATCAAGCAGATTACCCCCACTGAGGAAAAGATCCTCAACACCAAGCTCTTCAAGCAGGGGACGGTAAGCTTCCGTATTCCTCTCGGAAACAACGGCGATATGCAACCCCTGTTTACGAGCCTCCCTTATTGCCACGGCATCCCTGACAGAGAGCGAACAAATTTCAGCACCCTTGCTGTCAAACGTAATCCGGCCTCCATTCAGCACACCGTCAACCGGAAAAATCAGCGCACTGACTTCTTTAAGCGCCTGTTCTATCCTTGAAGAGGGATCTGCCTGCGAAGGCTGCATTCCAAAATATTGATAACCGGCCAATAGAGTACATGTTTATAGTGAATGAAGAGTGTGCACACACCGGTAGAGGTGGAGCAGCTGTTTGACAATTAACTCGAAATCAGCAAGTGCTACCTGAGTGGCCGCATCCGAGAGGGCTTTGGATGGATCAGGATGAATCTCAAAAAATAAACCATTCACTCCCACCGCAACCGCTGCTTTGGCGAGGGGCATTACATACTGTCGCTCACCACCGGAAACACCCTCTGCAGCCGAAGGAAGCTGAAGGCTGTGAGTGGCATCAAAAAGTACAGGATATCCTGATTCCCCCATTTTGGCAAGCCCCCTGAAATCAACAACAAGATTGTGGTAACCGAAGCTGGATCCCCTTTCAGTCAGCATAACACGCTTGTTACCTGTCGTTGCGACCTTGGCAGCTGCAAGCGACATATCTTCAGGAGCCATAAACTGACCTTTCTTGATGTTAACAGCAAGGCCGCTCTCTCCGGCAGCAACCAGAAGCTCCGTCTGACGACAGAGAAATGCCGGTATCTGCAGTACATCAACATATCGGGCAGCAAGAGTAACATCCTTTGTTTCATGCACATCAGTAATAACCGGCATTCCATAGGTTTCACGAATCTCGGCAAGTACTTCAAGGGCCTCAATGTCCCCGATACCGGTAAATGAAGATGCTGAAGAACGATTAGCTTTGCGGTAGGACCCCTTGAAAATAAATCGAATTCCTTCACTCCGGCTTATGCGCTGCAGCTCTTCCGCCGTCTCTATAGCCATAGCCCTGCTTTCAATCACACATGGCCCGGCAATAAAAAGCGGTCTATTGTCATCAGGAACTGATAGTGAGCCGATTGAGAACTTTTGCACGTTGCTATCTGTTACTCTTTTATGAGGTGAGGTATTTGTCAGATGATGACTTTTAATTTCATAAGCGTTAAATTTACAACAATATTTCTTATTCACACCCCGAATCAAACCCTAAATATCTATGAGCACCGCTGACACAAAACATCGGTTGGATGAGATAGAGAAACAGCTTGCAAATCTGGTCGAAGAACAGACTGTAATCAAAGCCAAATGGGACAGCGAAAAACAGCTGATTCAATCTTCACGCAGCCTCAAATCACAGATTGAAGAACTTCGGGTTCAAGCAGAAGAATTTGAACGCCAGGGCGACTATGGCAAGGTAGCTGAAATCCGTTATGGAAAAACCATAGCAATTGAGCGCGAACTGGAAGAAAACCGCCTGAAAATCGAGGAGAAAAAAGCTTCGGGCGATTTAATCATGAAAGAGGAAATTGATGCCGAGGACATTGCGGATATCGTCTCTAAATGGACCGGCATACCCCTTAGCAAAATGCTTCAGTCAGAACGTCAAAAGCTTCTGTTTATCGAAGATGAACTGCACAAACGGGTAATCGGGCAGGAAGAGGCTGTAACTGCAGTAAGTGAAGCGGTTAAACGATCACGGGCAGGTATGGGTGACGACAAACGTCCGATAGGATCTTTTATTTTTCTTGGCCCGACCGGCGTTGGAAAAACCGAGCTGGCACGCACTCTGGCTGACTATCTTTTTGATGACGAAGACGCCATGATCCGCATCGATATGAGCGAATACATGGAAGCGCACACGGTCAGTCGTCTGGTTGGTGCACCTCCAGGCTATGTTGGCTATGAAGAGGGCGGACAGCTTACCGAAGCAGTACGGCGTAAACCTTTTTCAGTTGTATTGCTTGATGAAATCGAAAAAGCTCACCCTGATGTGTTCAATATACTTCTGCAGATCCTTGATGACGGCCGCCTGACCGACAGCAAAGGCCGTACGGTGAACTTCAAAAACACCATCATCATCATGACCAGCAACATCGGCGCCCAGATGATTCAGTCTGAAATGGAAAAAATGGGAAAAATGGATGGAATGACTCGGGACAACATGCTTTCCAGTCTTCAGGAAAAACTTTTCCAGCTCCTGAAGCAGCAGGTCAGACCTGAGTTCCTCAACAGGATCGACGAAGTCATTCTTTTCACTCCGCTGACCAGAGAAGACCTGAAAAAAATTGTACTGATCCAGTTTGACCATATCAAGGCAACAGCAATGCGCCAGCGTATCAGCCTTACTATTTCTGACGCTGCCATTTGCTGGCTCTCTGACGCTGGTTTTGATCCTGCTTTCGGAGCACGACCCCTTAAACGGGTAATGCAGCGTAAAATCACAAACAGGATTTCGGAGCTCATTCTTTCCGGAGCGGTACAGGAAGGGGAGTCTGTTTCCATCGATATCGGTGGTGGTGAAATCACTGTCGTCAAGAGTGCTGCATAAGCACTTTCTTATGAGTATATTTCAATACAGGCTCCTGACCCGGAGGTGCTGCCTGTATTGAATGTAAGAGCAATCTTTGCTCCCCAGAGCAGCGCAACGTTTTTCACCATGATGAATACTTCACTGATAGCAGCGGGCTTGCTCTTCTTCTTATCCTTTTCCCTTCCCGCTTCTGCAGCACAACAGCCTGACAGCCTTTCCATTAAAATCGGCCAGATGCTGATGATCGGCTTCAGAGGAATGAGCGTTGAGAGTGCTCCAGAAATTGCTGCCGATATCACACAGCGCCGGATTGGAGGAGTTGTACTCTTTGACTATGACGTGCCTGACCGCTCCCCTTCAAGAAACATCACTTCTCCTGAGCAGCTTTCCAGGCTGACACTTGCATTACAGAAGCTTTCAAAGATCCCCCTTTTTATAGCAATAGACCAGGAAGGAGGAAAGGTTAACCGACTCAAACAATCCAGAGGATTTCCCGCAACTCTTTCCGCAGAGTATCTTGGCAGGCTCAATAATCCCGACAGCACAACTGCTGCTGCCTTGCAGACAGCCCGAACGCTGAAAGCCATGCATATAACTGTTAATCTTGCTCCGGTAGCCGATCTGAATGCCAATCCCGACAATCCTGTTATCGGTAAACTCGGAAGAAGCTTTTCGTCCAATCCGGAAACGGTGATCGGCAACCTTAAACTGACTGTCAGTGCTTTCCATAACGAAGGCATTATTGCCACCCTGAAACATTTCCCCGGCCACGGCAGTTCAACAACCGATACCCACCGTGATTTCACAGACATAACGGCAAGCTGGTCAGAACAGGAGCTGGAGCCCTACCGCTTCTTAATTGCTGCGGGTTACAACGATGCCATAATGACTGCGCATGTCTTCAATGGCAAACTCGACCCTCTCTACCCTGCAACACTCTCAAAAACGACACTCACTGATCTGCTGCGCAACAAACTCGGATTTAAGGGCGTCATCGTGAGCGATGACATGCAGATGAAAGCCATAGCAGACCGTTACGGTATCGAAACCGCTATCCGTCTTGCAATTGAGGCAGGAGTCGATATACTGCTCTTTGGAAATAACACATCCTATGACCAGGCCATCGCATCAAAAGCAACGGATATCATCAACTCGCTGGTTCAACAGAAAATCATTTCTCCAGAGCGCATCGACCAGTCATACAAGAGAATCATGAAACTCAAAAACCGTTATCTCTCAGCAAACAGATGAAAACCCTCTACCTTGTACGTCATGCCAAATCAGACTGGGGAAATGCCCATACGGGAGATTTCCAGAGGACGCTGAACCAGCGCGGTCTGAAAGCTGCCCCATACATGGCGACCCTGCTGAAACACAAGCACGTAATCCCTGAACTGGTGATTACAAGTCCGGCAAACAGGGCTCTCTCGACAGCAGAGCTCTTTTGCGAAATTCTCGGCTACCCGAAAGAGCTGATTCAGCAGCGAATGGAAATATACGAGGGAGGAACCAGCCAGCTTCTGAAGATTGTTCAAGAGATCAACGACAACTGCAACACAGCACTGCTCTTTGGACACAACCCGACAATGACAGATTTTTCAAATTTGCTTGCCGGACACCACGTCGACAGCCTTGTAACATGCGGCGTTGTACGGATTGATATGGAAATCAGGTCATGGAAGGACGCAACGCCCGATACAGGAAACTTCATCTGGTACGAATTTCCCAAAAAGCACCAGTAAGCGTTTAGTACCGCTCCTGTTTCGGATCACGTGTCATCAGATCTAAAATCGCCTGCTGAACAGGCTTGCCTTCAAAAAGCATCTCATAGACCGCCTGTGTAATCGGCATTTCCACTCCGACACTCCTGCTCAGCTCAAAAACCGCTTTGGAAGTGTGAACACCTTCAGCCACCATATTCATCTGGCTGATGACATCGTCAAGTAAACGGCCCATCCCGATCTCTTCACCAACATAGCGATTTCTGCTGTGACGGCTTAAACAGGTAACAACAAGGTCGCCGATTCCTGAAAGGCCTGAAATAGTCAGAGGATCACCGCCAAGCTTTAAACAGAGCCTTGATATTTCTGCCATTCCCCGGGTAATAATGGCCGCCTTGGCATTATCGCCAAATCCTATGCCATCAGAGATCCCCGCAGCAATGGCGATGATGTTCTTTACCGAACCGGCTATTTCAACACCAATGATATCGGTATTGACATAAACGCGAAACATATTGGTATGAAAAGCATCCTGAACTTTTTCGGCTGTCTGGAGCAATTGCGAGGAGGCGACAACAGTTGTCGGCTGCTCTTTGGAGACCTCTTCAGCATGACTCGGGCCATACAAGGCCGCAATCTGTGATACCTTCAGACCGGGAAGCACCTCAAGCAGCACTTCCGACATACGTTTTCCAGTGCCGATCTCTATACCCTTGGCAACATTGACCAGAATTTTTCCATCAAGAGGGATATCACTGAACCCGAGAGCGGTCTGTCGCAGAGCCTGTGAAGGCACCGCAGTAACAATCATTTGCGACCAGGCGACAAGAGTCCTTACATCTGCCACAACCTGCAGATTTTCAGGGAATCGGGTACCCTTGAGATAACGGGTGTTTTCGCGTTCTCTGTCCAGAAGTGCGGCAAATTCGGGACGATGAGCCCATAAGCGCACCTGATGACCCTTTTTGGCAAGAAGAACAGCAAGCGTGGTTCCCCAGCTTCCTGCACCAAGTACAGCAATATTCATCGACTGTCAGGAAATCAAGAATGCTTTCCAAACGTCACCCGACTTTCCGTTCCGGAAAGAAGTCTTCTGATATTGGCCCTGTGCGTGTAGAGAATGGCAAGCGCCACTATAAGCCCGAAAATCATAAGATGATAGTCGAGGCTGTCATGAAAGAAGACTGGTGAGCCGAAAAGTCTGATATAATAATCAAGACCGCCGCCAAGTTCGAAAATATATTTGCGGATAGCAATAATCAGAGGAAACGCAATTGCAGCAAGCATGGATGCTACCGAAACATGCCGCGACACATAAACTGTCAGAAGAAAAATACCGACAACCATCAGCATACTGACTGGAGCGATCCCGATCAGCATACCGGCAGCGGTACTGACTCCCTTGCCGCCCTTGAAGCCGGCAAAAAGAGTGAAAACATGACCGATTACCGCGCTCATTCCCGCCAGAAGCCTCACAGCAACCTCATTCATATCAGGAAACGCGCCTATCGGGTGATTTTTGAAAAAGGCGACAACGGCTACAGCTGCAATAACTCCCTTGAAAATATCAATAAGCGTGACAATAAGCCCGGGCTTCCAGCCAAGCACCCTGAACGCATTGGTTCCACCGGCATTCCCGCTGCCGAAATTACGGATATCAATTCCTTTAAGCATTTTCCCTGCCATCAGGCTGGTAGGAATAGAGCCGATGATGTAACTCACCGCTAAAATGGCCAGTAAAGTCAGCATAAACCTTTCTGATTATTACTTTATTTCAACAAAAAAGAGAAATGAGTATCAAACCTCGTTTACCTGCCCTATAATGTAAGCATTTTCCTGCTTTGATTTCAAATCCGACAGTACTCTGTCAACTGCATTTTTTTCAACGATCATAACCAGTCCAATACCGAGGTTGAAAGTCCTGCGCATATCCTCCTCAGGCACCTGACCTTCACTGCGGATAATATCGAAAATCACTGGCTCCGGCCATGCGTTCCAATCGACATCAAGCTTCAATCCTTCGGGAATGATGCGCATGGTATTGCCCATCAGGCCGCCGCCGGTAATGTGCGACAAGCCTCTGATATCAGCCGATCCAAAAAATGGCTCAATCACAGAAAGGTAAGAACGGTGAACTTTCAGGAGCTCCTCGCCGACAGAACCTTCGAGTCCTGAAAAAGTCTGGTGCATCCTGCCCTCAAATACTTTCCTTGCAAGCGAATACCCGTTAGTGTGAAGACCGCTCGAAGGAAGCCCGATGAGCACATCACCCGGCTTGATCGATGAGCCGTTGATGATTTTTTCATGATCGACAACCCCGACAATAGAGCCGGCAAGATCAAAATCTTTCTCATCATACAGCCCCGGCATCTCTGCCGTTTCACCACCGATAAGGGCGCACCCGTTTTCGCGGCAGGCATTCACCATACCGGTAACCACAGCTGCAGCATTAGCTGGCGACAGCTTTCCACAGGCATAGTAATCGAGAAAGAAAAGCGGCTTTGCGCCGCAGACGAGAATATCATTCGTGCAGTGATTGACAAGGCATGAGCCTACAGTGTCATAGATACCGAGCTCAATGGCAATCTTGAGTTTTGTCCCTACACCGTCAATGCTGCTGACAAGCACCGGCGTTTTATACTGTAAAAAGTCAGGCTGAAAAAATCCGCCAAATGCCCCGATATCAGTTATGACGCCTGGAGTAAAAGTTTTGCGGACCTGGGGTTTGATCATACGGACAAACTCTTCACCTGCACCGATATCAACTCCGGCTTTTTTATAATCCATGTGTTCGGTACCTCTTGCTGTTTATATTTAAAACCGTTATCAGATTTACCTGCTCCCTGCCGGTATTTCAAAAATGCCCCTGTTCTGCGGGCCGGAGAAAAACTCCCTGTGCAGATTATTGACCGCTGTAACAACCTCGGGCTCTTCAACAACAAAGCCGACATTTATTTCTGATGCACCCTGAGAAATCATCCTGAGATTAACATCCTTCAATGCGCTGAAAATTCTGCCGGCAACACCTCTCGACATACGAAGATTATCACCCACAACGCTTATTGTCGCTACACCATGTTCTATTTCAACCTCACCAAAGTTCTTCAGACCCTGAATCAGTTCATCGCTGAAACTTCGTTCGTCAACGGTCAGCGACACAGAAACCTCACTGGTCGAAATCATCTCGACTGACACACTGTAACGGGCAAAAATATCAAACAATTCAAGCATAAATCCATGTCGGCCAAACATGCGATTTGAGCGGACATTAATAAGACACTGTCCCTTCTTGACGGCTATCGACTTGACAAGGCCATCATAACTCATACCCGAAAGCCTCTCGGGATCATTGGTAATAATGGTGCCTTTGGCATCAGGATGCACTGAGTTCAAAACATAAACAGGAATATTTTTCTGCACTGCAGGAGCAATGGTATCGGGATGCAGCACCTTGGCACCGAGATAGGCAAGCTCAGCGGCCTCCGAAAAAGTCATCACTCTGATACTCCTCGCTTCAGGCACCAGCCTTGGGTCGCAGGTCATAACCCCATCAACATCAGTCCATATCTGGATCGCATTATCGTTGAGCCATGCGCCGAGCAGAGCGGCAGAAAAGTCTGATCCGCCTCTGCCAAGGGTGGTCGTCCGCCCGTCTCTGGTTGCTCCGATATAGCCCTGGGTAACCACAACAGTTCCCTGTTGGAGCAGAGGGCTGATAATCCTCTTCACATTCTCTTCGCACTGGTCGTTAAGCGGGCGGGCAAACCCGAAATTATCATCGGTAATCATGACCGTTCGAACATCAATCCATTCGACCTTATACCCCTGATCCTTCATGGCTGCGGCAAACACTGTTGTGGACAGCAGCTCGCCAAACGAGCAAAACATATCCCTTGAGCGCTCGGTCAACTCTCCAACAATATCAACACCTTTTATCAGCATTTCAAGACGTCCGCCGAGAAGCTCAATCCTGGCAGAAACGTCCTTTTTCAATGCATCACTTTTGATCAGTTCGTCGACCAGCTCGACATGATGCCGT
The DNA here is from genome assembly GCA_903920215.1 of uncultured Chlorobiaceae bacterium. GTDB lineage: Bacteria > Bacteroidota > Chlorobiia > Chlorobiales > Chlorobiaceae > Chlorobium. The sequence goes on along the minus strand of CAIXLG010000128.1, from coordinate 10,818 downwards.
TTTACTTCCGCGGCAAGAGCCGTGGCCTCATCAAGATTGCTGCGCCCGGCGGCATCGGCAATACGAACCAGCTTATTTGTAATTCCACTGCATGCACTAAGCACCACAAGCGGCACAGCATTCTCCTTTTCCCTGGCCACAATAGAAATAGCCTGCTGCATAGCTTTGGCTGTTCCTACCGAGGTCCCTCCGAATTTCATCACCGCCATATATTCAAACGAATGAGTTAACTATTATATTGCTCCTGAAAGGAACCATTGTGCACTGAGTATCCTTTATATAAACCCCTGACTCTCTTGAAACAAAGCAAAGGCTTTAATACATCACTTCTCTTAGGCACCCTTCTATGGATTCTGTTCAGCGTAACCGGCTGCCAGAGTTTGCGAACAGGTTCAGGGTACAATATGGAGAGCAAATATAGTTTAAAAAAAAGAATATCGTATATCTCCTGTATACCGGAAGGAAGCGGTTCTCCAGTCACCAGACACATCCCCTTAAAGGTGACGGACCGATCGCTTGAACAGCTCTTTTCATCAATTGACGACCACCTCGGCACCCATTACCGATCAGGCGGCACCACCCCTGACGGCTTCGACTGCTCGGGATTTGTACAGTATCTCTACAAACAAAACTTCCGGATGCTCCTGCCTCGTACTTCCGGTGAACTTGCACTCCTCGGCAGTATGGTACCGAAAAAACAACTGCATCCAGGCGACCTTGTTTTTTTCAGCAGTGATGGAAGCAGAGTTGACCATGTCGGCATCTTTATCGGTGACAACCGTTTTGCTCATGCTTCAACTGGAGGTGTCAGAATCAACAAACTTCTGGACCAGTATTATAACCTTCACTATGCCTGCGCATCCCATCTGATAACAACAGAATGAGTCCTTCCAAGGGGAAAATCCTATATTCACATTAAGCGTATCTCCATTAATCTGCCGAGCAGTTCTTATGCCCCAACCCGGAACACATCATTATATCGAACTGGCCTTTGAAACGAGCGCATCCCTTCATGAGCTCTATATTGCTCTCCTTATAGGCGAAGGAATAGAATATTTTCAGGAAGAGGACAACATGCTGCTTGCTTATCTGCCTGAAACTGAATGGACAGAAGAGAGAGAACAATCCATACGAACCCTTTTGATGGAAAGGATTGGTACTATCCCCCCTTATAAAGCAAACTTTATGGCCGACAGAAATTGGAATGCCGAGTGGGAAGCCCATCTCCAGCCCATAGAGATATCAGATCGGCTTCTGATTGTCCAGAAAAACAAGGAAATCACTGCAAAACCAGGTCAGATCGTCATTGAAATCAACCCGAAAATGTCTTTCGGCACCGGTTATCACGCAACAACGCGCCTGATGCTGAAACAAATGGAAGCCCTGTACCTGAAAGACAAAAAAATAATTGACATCGGCACCGGTACAGGTGTCCTTGCCATTGCGGCACGAAAACTCGGCAACAACAACCCCATTTTCGCTTTTGACAATAACGCATGGTCGGTTGAAAACGCCATTGAAAACATTAAGGAAAATAATGCCCCGGATATCACTATCGAACTCCTCGATGCAGAAGAAGAGCTTATTGTAAAGCTGCAGCAAGGGTACGACCTGATTCTTGCCAACATCAATAAAAACGTTATCGACCGGATTCTTCCTGTCATCCGCAAATACACTCCGCAGGCAACGGTGCTGCTTTCCGGCATCCTTGTGTATGATGAACCCTGGCTGAAAAAGCTGCTGAAACGGCTCAGCTACGAGATTGTACAAACCATCTATGAAGATGAATGGCTATCAAGCCTTATAAGACCAAAATGAAAAGAGTTTCATGCATAGATATCGGCACAAACACAGCCCTCCTGCTGATTGCCGACCTTGAGACGGAAAGTGGCACCATCAACCCTGTGTACCACAAACAGACCATTGTAAGGCTTGGTAAAAATGTTGATGCAGAGAAGGTTATTGATCCTGAAGCACTGCAGCGCCTCATCGACAGCCTCTCCGATTACCGCCGCCTTAGCGATGAATATGATACAGAAACAATTATTGCCGCAGGAACAAGCGCCCTGAGGGATGCGAAAAATCATCACGAAGTTATCAATGAGGTAGCCCGTAAAACCGGAATCACCATCCAATGCATTTCCGGCAAGGAAGAGGCAGAACTCACTTTTTCCGGCGCAGTTGCCGGCATGAGCAACATTCCCGACCTTTTCACCGTCATCGATATTGGCGGCGGCAGCACCGAGATATCAATGGGCTCAGTACGAGCCGTCACTGAAAGTGTGAGTATGGATATTGGATCGGTAAGACTGACAGAGCGGTTTTTCTCAACTCTGCCTCCTCCTCCACAAGAGTTTGAAGCTGCAAAAGCCAGCATTAACAAACTGCTGAGTGCAAGCGTTCTGCCCTTTTTCTCCGCCAGAGAGCATGTCTATGGCGTTGCAGGAACCCTGACTACAATTGCGCAGGTCGCCCAGGGACTAAAGCATTTCGATGCCCCGAAAGTTAATAACTTTCCGCTCCGATACACCGACGTTCACGCATTTCTCGAAAAACTCAAAGAGAGCAATCTTGAGGATATCATCAGTCTTGGTATCCCTGAAGGGCGGGCTGACGTCATCACCATGGGAACCCTCATCCTGCACCAGTTCATGCGCCTGCTCGGAATTGAAACAATCCATGTCAGCATTCAGGGCCTGCGCTTCGGTCTTGCCCAGAAAGAGCTGCTTCGTCTTCAGAGAAGCATCTGAGAGCATAAATACAGATGGGATGCCCCTCCCTGTCACGAGAAAAAAAGAGAAAGACCCTCTCACTTTCAAGGAGCCCAAACTTCTTTCTCAGCTCTCCCGGTGAAAGCGGAAAGTCGCGTCGCTGGATGCTTGCGCCTGTAATAGCATGATGATTCAGAAAAGACCTGAAACTCTTCGGCTTGTAAGGAACACCCTCAATCACTCGAAATGTCCTGCCGGGAAAAGCCTCTATTTTACGGTCAGAGGTGAGATAATCAACACTTTTATTGACAAACTCAAGCCTTGAACCTCTGGCAAGCACATCCGAAAGTTTCGCCTTGATAATAGCCGGATCAGGCTCATAAATATACTCCCTCACTGAAGAGGCAAGAGGCCGCTCAACCACACCATCTCCAAAAATTTCAGTCACACACTCCGAATCCGAAGAGAGACAAACGGCCTTGACCGTTACCGGTTTCTCGATAGCTTCCCGATCAAGCAGCAACAGAATCTCCTTGCATTCACGATCTACCGAAACCACCATAATTGTGTGCAAAGCAGGCAACAGCTTTTTCAGACCGCTTATCTCAAGAGCCGGAGATGCCTTAATGCATACCCGTGTCACCTTACAGAGCATCATATCATGAGAAGCCACAACATCCGGACTCGCCGAGCCAAGCGCTATTGAACGCCTGCCCTCTTCACGACGTGCCGGATCGACAAAGATCCAGTCAAAATAATCATCAGGATAAGAGGAAAGCAAGTCAATGCTGTCACAATGTTGAACCTGCACATTGGAAATGCCGCACTGCTTCAAATTATGCTGAAACAATGCACAAAGCAATAAATCTCGCTCGCAGTATACCACCTCCTGAAATACCCTTGACAAAAACATCGAGTCAACCCCCACCCCGCCGCTTAAATCAATCACCCTTTTCCCCGATAAAAGAGAGCTCTTGTATTCCGCCGTACGCTTTCCCGAAGCCTGCTCAAGCGCCAGCGGAGTGTACAACAGGTTGTACTGTGAAAGATGAGGTAATTTTTTAGCGGCTTTCTGGCTGCAGGCAAGCTGTTCAGCTATCGCCCTCACCGGCAGCTCCTTATGTCCATGAAAGCGCATGGCAAAAACGTCCGGATCGTCAGATTTGTGAAGTTCAATCAGCAATTGAACCTCCGGGTCACAGAGTCTCTGCAGTTCTTCGAAAGTCATAAGATCGTGGAAGGTCCTTTTCCCCGATGGTGCAGGCGTGCTTGGATCATTCGCTCACGAAGGCCTCCATGCTCAATAAACTCCTGTTCAAGGCGATAAAGCTGCCGTTCCAGAAGATAACTGCACACTCTGATCAGGCCGAGAATCACATTGGCACAAATTTCAGGATTTTCATGCTCAATGCCTTTCCGAAAAGCTTCATAATCCGCAACTGTAGCTCGATTAATCTGGCGCAAACGCTTTACATAAGGATGTTCAACTGGCCATTCATGAAAAGCATTAACTCTCAAAAAATCACGGTAATCTTCCATAAGCTCCTCAAGACTGGCTCGCGCAACATTGGTAAGCTTGACCTCCGTTTCTTTTGAAGTCCCCGAGGCCATACTCCCCTCAATAATATTCTGCTTCCCTGATCGCGCAGCCTGAACCATCTGATCTACCGTGCGGTCGCCTTTTCTGAAAAAACGCCTGGTAAAATAAACCGTAGCATCATAAATAATCTGCGCCTTTTTGTAAGAGAGTAAGTTTTTGTAGCCTCCGTGAACAAGAATAAAACCATCGGCCACCATAAACCTCCCCGGAACTGAAGCAATTAAAGCAGATTACTGGACAAAAGACCAAAGGGTCTTAAAGGACTCGCAGCAAAAAAATAAATACCCGCAAGGATGGTAAAGTCCCTGCTGTCCCTGAAGTCCTTTTTGTCCCTTACCTCAAGATAACAAAGAAAAGTGTAAATACAGTATAATAATCATCCCACGGCTTCGCAATGCGCTTCGACAAGTTTGCGGCGAAGCACTTTACCTATTGTTGATTTTGGAAGAGCGGCTGTGAATTCAACATGTTTCGGGATTTTATAGGCGGCAAGGTCTTTGCGGCAGTGCTCCCGAAGCTCTTCCACAGAGAGATGATGGCCTTCGCGCAAAACGACCCATGCCTTTACAGCTTCCCCCTGATAGTCATCAGGCACACCGGCAACGCCAACTTCAAACACGGCAGGATGATACGCTATGACCTCTTCTACATCACGTGGCCATACCTGGAAGCCACCGGGTTTGATAACATCCTTTTTACGATCAACAATAAAGAGATAACCGTCCTCATCAAGATAGCCAAGATCGCCGGTATAGAGCCAGCCATCACGAAGAACAAGAGCTGTTTCCATCGGGTTCTGCCAGTACTCTTTCATCATCTGGGGGGCTCGCATAATGATTTCCCCTACTTCAAGAGCTGCAAGAATCTCAAAACCATCCTCCTGCTCAACAATGCGAACCTCAACATCCGGAACAGGTATACCTACCGATCCATGCTTATATGTCCCTAAAATCGGAGTAAAAACCGATGCAAGAGCTGATTCGGTAAGACTGTATGCATCAATAATCCTCCCTCCGGTAAGTTCTTCAAAACGTCTCTTGTTTTCAAGCATGAGGGGAGCCGCACCCGATACACTGAGCTTCAGCGACTTAAGGATTGAGCTGTTCCGCTTGACTTTCGGATGATTGATCAATGCTGTAAAGAGGGTCGGAACACCCGGCAATACCGATGGCTTGAGGGTTTTGATGGTATGCAGCAGATCATCAATATCACGGGGGTTCGGAACCATGCCAAGAGGGTATCGCTCAATCAGGGCCGCAGTCATAATACCAACCTGTGCATAGACATGAAAGAGCGGCATGTTAAGAAGAATGACATCTTTTCCTTTTTCGAGAATAACGCCGAACCAGCTGGCAATCTGCATTCCTGTAATGACGAGCCCCTGATGCGAAATAACAACACATTTTGGGTTCCCTGTTGTACCGCCTGAAAAAAGAAAAATCGCAGGGTCATCATGTTTGATGATCACCGGCGAGAATGTAACCCCGGAATGAGCCCTGATAATATCGCACAACCAGACATCTCCATGCTTCAATGTTACCCTGTGACCATCCTTTTTTTCTTTTAAAACAGTAAAAAGAAGGGTGTTGAGCGGCGAAAGATACTCCTTGATATTAGTGGCAATCACCCTTTTCAAGCGTGAATCAGGCTGAACGCTCTTGATTTTCTCATAAAAGGGAGTCAAGACAATTGCGGTTTCGGCACCGCACTCATTGAGTGCATGCTCAAACTCATTGATGGTATACAGCGGATTCATGGGAACAGCAATAGCTCCGGCTTTCCAGGTGCCGAACTCGCTGATCACCATCTGGGGAGAGTTGGGCATAATCAAGGCTACGCGGTCACCTTTGCCGATACCGATTGCTACAAGAGCCGCTGCGAGAGCATTGCTTTGCTGTTCAAATTCTCCATATGAGAGCGATGCGCCCTTGAAAAACATAATGGTATTCTTCGGACACTCTTCAGCACTCTTTCGGACTACATCGACTAATGTCTGCTCCGGGTATGGCTGAAGCGAATGGGGAACCCCTTTGTCATAATGGCTGATCCAGGGTTTAGCTCTCATTGCGGCGTTTGACATTTGAACTTATAAATCTGATATAACTTGATATAGTAACCTCTAATATACTCCGAAACAAAAACTAACACATCGTTTTAACAACATCGCACACGGCAGCAGTCAATATCCCGAGCTCTTCATCATGCATTATAAAAGGAGGCATAAGATAGACCAATCGGCCAAATGGACGCACCCAGACCCCTTTATCAACCAGTTGTTTCTGAACCAGAGCCATATCAACCGGACTGTGAAGCTCAACAACCCCTATCGCACCAAGGACACGAACATCCTTCACACTCCTCATTTCCCTGCAAGACTCAAGCCCACTAAGCAGTCCTGTTTCAAGACGAAGTACCGACGCCTTCCAGTCATAGCTCTCAAGCAGAGTAATGCTTGCCGATGCTACTGCGCAAGCAAGAGGGTTTGCCATAAAGGTTGGACCATGCATGAAAACTCCCGGATTACCCGAGCAGATGGTTTCAGCAACCCTCTCTGTTGCCAGGGTGGCTGCAAGAGTCATGTAACCGCCGGTCAACGCTTTACCTGCACACAGAATATCAGGTGCAACAGCGGCATGCTCAAGCGCAAACATTCTGCCTGTCCGTCCAAAACCGGTAGCGATTTCATCAAAAATCAAGAGTACGCCAAAACTATCACACAGCTCCCTGAGTTTGACTAAATAGTGTGGAGCATAAAAGCGCATTCCTCCAGCCCCCTGCACAACAGGCTCAATAATCACTGCGGCAATCTCCATGTGGTGCCGTTCAAGCATCACGTGAATATCGGCAAGATCACTATCGGTACACGGCTCATCAAACCGGCACGCCGGAGCTTCAGCAAAAAACTGCTCCTGAATCGCGCCTTTAAACAGAGAGTGCATACCGGTTACCGGATCACAGACAGACATTGCGCCGAAAGTATCTCCGTGATACCCGGAGCGTACAGTCAGTAACCTGTTTTTTGAGATTATGCCCAAAGAGGCCCAGTACTGAATGGCCATCTTGATGGCAACCTCAACCGACACCGACCCTGAATCACTGAAAAAAACTTTCTGAAGCGACTGAGGGGTTAATGCAACCAGCTGTTTTGCAAGCTCCACCGCTGGATCATGGGTCAGACCTCCGAACATGACATGGCTCATCCGCTGCATCTGTGACACAATAGCCTCATTGAGCACCGAATGGTTGTATCCATGAATGGCAGCCCACCAGGAGGACATCCCGTCAATAAGTCTTCGGCCATCCTCAAGCTCAAGAAAAACATCATACGCCCTAGAGACAGGGTAAACCGGCAAAGGATTGGTCACCGAAGTATAGGGGTGCCAGAGATGACAACGATCAAAATCGAGATCAATGGAATGGGAGGGTACGGGCATAGCGTTTGACTGCGTAAACATTCGTGACGATAACCTCTTTTTTATAAACAGAGACGGACGACAGCATCTTCTTCCAGCAAACCATCCCGAAGGTCTATTACCGGAGCCCGTGATCCCGCTTTCTTCAGAGAATGCATGATAATCTCACGCGTATCATCAGCCATCACCCTGTCTGTGCTCTGAAACCGGTTGTAAATAACCCCCCTGATAACGATTCCCCGTTGCACACAGGCTTCAATCGAGAGAAGGGTATGGCTGATACTGCCAAGTCTCGTACCGGTTACAAGCAGAAGCTCGTATCCCGCATTGCTGATATAGTCAGCAAAAAGCAGATCATGGGTCAGCGGCACCAGTAATCCGCCAACCCCTTCCATAAGAACGATATCGTAGCGCTTCTGCAGTGCAAAGGTCGCCCGACGGATATGCAGAACATCAATCTCAACCCCTTCCATACGAGCCGCAAAGTGAGGCGATGCCGGATAGCGAAATACATAAGGCGATGTAAACCCCTCCCTGTCAACATCCTGTAGACCAATACCCATTATACGCCGGTGTTCCAGCACATCCTCCGCAACACCTTCACAGCCGGTCTGGACGATTTTCTGGGTAATGACCTTTCTGCCATTCTGAAGCAGTGCCTTGGCAAGCAGACCTGTCGCATATGTTTTTCCGATTCCGGTATCAATGCCGGAGACAGCAATAACGGATCCTTTCATGACAGCTTCTTTTTCAGACAGCAATACACAGGATGATAGGTAAGATAAACACCGTTTTCGCAGGAAAACAACCGGCTGTACTCAGAAACAAAATGCCTGTATCGGCTTTTTGTCCATGAACGGCGCTGAAGGCCGTTGACGCCTGTCTGTCGTATATGATGCAGTACTGCCTCAGGCGAAGTGAACTGAGTGCGTTGCTCCTCTTCCCGACTGACTCTGATATCAAAATACCGTCCTGCAAGAATTTCAAGCTCTCCTAGAGAGAGGTAGTTAAGTCCGACATCCTCGATACTCGTGATTTCCTGCATATTTGCGGTTCCAAAAGTACTGAATGCAAGTATACCGCCAGGCCGGAGATGAGCGGACATCGTTCTGAAAAATTCATCAAGATCATCAAGCCATTGCACAGTGGCGTTTGAAACCACGAGATCCAGCCCTGAAGGCAGCTCGAGCGTGGACTCAATATCCCCGGCAATAAAGTGAAACTCTTCGACCGGAAAGCGATCTAGCACATTCTGAAGGCAGTGGATGCTCTCTTCAACCAGATCATTGGCATAATAGCTCCTGACGGAGCATCGCCTCAGCAGCTCAGCCATAAGCAACCCTGATCCTGACCCTACTTCAAGCACCCTGTCAAATGTGCAGGCTGGCTCCTCCCTGCAGACCAATTCAGCAAGCACTGCAGCCATCACTTTCTGTACCGCAGCATTGCGGCCGTAGCTTCCCAGTGTCCTGCAGAACCTTTCCCGGACAAGTTCCTTGTCTATTTTTATCTGCTGCAGCATGCGAGAACCTCCTGCAGATTTCTGAAATAATAAAAAGGAAAATGAGGCATATCGGCAATTACTGTTTGAGGAACACCTTCCCATGCATGTAACTGATGCTGTGGTGGAAACACACAATCTCTGCCCCCGATAACAGCATGATTGTAGTGCCACGCAGCACTTCTTGTTATAGTCCTGTTCAGCAGATGTTCCTGCAGTCGCTTAAGCTCTGTAAGCTGATCCGAAGTTTCACGTTCCGGCGCAATGCAGGAAAAAAGCTCAAGAGCTTCACGGGTCCCGCACATCCTGCGATTGAAACGGAGGCGATTTTCGTCGGAATAGGTTGAAAGCGTTGCCTGAAAGACCTCTGGCGGAATCCCCATCCCGGCGTCTACCGGATGCAGGGTCCCGTTGATGGCAATAGCCCGCCCTATAGGTGGCAGTTCAGTATGCTGCGCCGCCCAAACCCCGAAAGACCATGCGACAACTGTGATACGGGAATAACGGCTGATTCCGTTCATAAACCCCTCTTCTGTCTCAAGCGTATGGTAATCGTAACAGGCCAGCATATCCCCGGAAAAACCTGCGGAAAGCGATTCATGCAAAAGCCAGGCGGCAATCCGGTGGTCCATTCCCCAGCCGTTGAAGAAAACGAGAAGCTCTTCGGCTCCCTTTTTTCTAAGCCATGCTGTTTTCATGATATTGTTATCCTCCGATAATTTCAGGTATTCGCGCAATATCTTCCCAGCCCAGGGTCGAGCGTAGAGAGATACGGATACGGGCACCTTTTTCCGGAACCGTAGGAGGACGAACCGGCATACAGAGAAATCCGGCAGTTCTCAACCTTGCGGCGAGTGCTACAGCAAGGTCATTACCACCTGTAATGACCGGTACAATATGACTTTCGCCCGGCACATCAAAACCGCGTCCGATCAGTTCATTTCGAAGTCTGGCAGCGAGCTGGAGAAGCGACGCTCTCTCTGAAAACATTGAAACCTGCCTCTCAAGAGTGAGCAGGCTCCAGCCAAGAATAACCGCCGGCAGGGCCGTAGTAAAAATAAATGAGCGCATGGTATTCAGCAGGTACTCCCGTACAAGTGAACTCATCACGGCATAAGCCCCTGTAGAGGCGAGAGCCTTACCGAATGTTCCGGTAATAATATCGATCTTTTGCACCATCCCCGCTGTTTCACACAACCCCAGTCCACGCTCTCCGAACACCCCGACACCGTGCGCCTCATCAACAATAAGAAATGCCTCATATTTATCTTTCAAGGAAACAAGCCTGGAGAGGTCTGCCAGATCACCATCCATACTGAACACCGATTCAGTAACAATAAAAATCTGGCGGTAGCGGCCTCGAGCCACCTCAAGCAGCTCTTCAAGATGATCATAGTCACAGTGACGGAAGCGCTGATAGGGAGCTTCAGCAATCTTCATCCCGTCAATAATGCTGGCATGGTTCAACCTGTCGCTCAGCACAAGATCATGACGGTTGCAAAGTGCTGGAAGAATCCCGATGTTGGCATGATAGCCGCTATTGAAAACCATGGCGGACTCCCGCTCGTAGAGTGCTGCCAACGCATTTTCCAG
>CAIXLG010000127.1 GCA_903920215.1 uncultured Chlorobiaceae bacterium | reverse complement strand
ATGACGGATAATGCGCTGAATGACCTTATCGCCAACACGTTCACTGGCAACAATCTGCACGGATTGCCTTGGTGAATTCGGAGTTGATTTGACTCGGACTAACATGGAGTATGCTGATAAAATGAGAACGACTTTATCAGAAAAATACAAAACGAAAAGAAAAAAACAAAATAAATAGTTTACTAGGCACTACAAGAGCGAAATCAAAAATGCCCCTTGATTTTATTGGCTTTCCGGGCATATTTCTTCAATTCATGTATGAAGTCAGGAGGCCAATCGTTATCGGTTTCCCATCAACCATTGCCGTAGTCACAGCATTCCCGCGTGTGCTTGCAACGACAAGCGTCTTGCCTGATGAAGAAGGCGTGGGTGTTTCAAGGTCAATTTCTATGCAGAGCTTGCCATTTTTGATCTCAACAGTCATGGCCATGGAGATGTTGGGTTTAGGTTTGTGAGAACAGAAAAAATAATATAGCGAAAGTAAAACTACGAGGTAGTCAATGTCAGCAATGTGCCGTTATCTCGGGTTGTGGATAAGATAGGGAAACGGTTGCTGAAAGATGTAGCGAGTAGAAACCACCCGGCTAAGAATGCTGTTTGAAGACTGTTTTTGCGATAGCATGCCGGACCATATCCTTGGTTGTGAACGCTGAATGAATGAGCAGAACACGCTCTGCAATGCCATTCTGGCCTTTTTGCCTGGCACAGATTGCACGCAACTCGGGAGCAAACCCTACTCCAATGAGGCGCATACCTTCAATGATACCTGTTGTTGCCTCCACAAGAAACAGTGCAATGGCATTTGTTTCTGATGCCAACCAGACTCTGCGGGTTTCATCATCAAATTTTGAGATATCAAAAGAGATATCAATGCTGAAATCCTCTCCGAAATCCACGACCAGAAAAGGAATGTCACGCTGCTCAAAGAGTGATGCGGCGATTGTTCCTCTTGTAAACAGTTTCCTTTCTTTACGCGAAATTTTTTTGAGTGACATCAAGATATGGAAAAATCCATCTGTCGGTATAGCCACATTCATTTCCCGGCCAGTGCAGTATTCTTCATGGGGAAAAAGCTGACCAACTCTGTATGCATCCATAACTTTGAAGGTTGACTCCTGTTACTGTCGGACTGATTAGCTGTAAGGTAAACAAAGGATTTACAAATATTCGATACTCTTCACCGCTACTTTGACTCGCTCTTAAGCAGCAAAATGCTGTCTCATTAAACGAAGGTTTTTTGAGACTGCAATATCGTGCTACTGGTCGCTAAAAAGTTAAAGTTTTTTAACCTCAGACAGTTTATGACCCATACCCGTCAGTATATTCGTATCAGGAATCTTATGCTCTAAACTATTTTGTATCTTTTATTTGATGTGAATAAATGATAAATAAAAGATCATGACAGCGTGTAAAACCAGCTTACATTTAACCTTGCTCACTTTCCAAAAAGTGAACCTTATGATCTCCCCCCCGTCGTGCAGCAGATGGCATGGATCTTTAATCCATGGCCTTGTTTGATGGTGTCATTTACAATTTATTGGGGAGTAGAGTAATTGAACCAATTTTGAGATTGCACCATGAGCAAATACGATGACCTTGTACAAAAGCTGAAAGAAATATTTCAGATTGATCGACCTGAACTTGATTTCGGGGTTTACCGCATTCTTAATTCTCGAGTTGTTGAGATCAACGATTATCTGGACAATCGTCTCAAAGCAAAGGTGAATGAAAGTCTTGCGACTTCCGGTGCAGCTATTATTGATGGGCTAAAAAAAGAGCTGATAGAAAAAGAGGAGCAATATCGTGTAGATGGCGTCGATCCAGGTGTGGTTCCCAAAGTGCTTGAACTAAGGCAGAAAGTTGCTGAATATGGTGTTGGTGCCTCAGAACATGAAAATACAGTCTTCACACACCTCCTCACCTTTTTCTCACGCTACTACGACAAGGGTGACTTTATAAGCCAGCGCCGCTACAAAGGCGACACCTATGCTATTCCCTATGCCGGCGAAGAGGTAATGCTGCACTGGGCAAACAAAGATCAGTACTACACAAAAAGTGGCGAAAACTTTTCAAACTACGGCTTCAAGCTCGACGACGGTCGAACGGTTCGCTTTCGGTTGATAACAGCCGATACCGCTAAGGATAACCGCAAAGATAACGACAAGGAGCGACGATTTGTTCTCATAGAGCCGCATACCCGCACATTGATTGATGATGAAGGCGACGAATATGAAGAGACACTACTGCCTGTAGAAGTTGTGCAAGATGAGCTCGTTGTGCGCTTCGCCTATCAGGTTATGCCCAAAGGAAGCAAGCAGGATGATTTGGCAACCGCTGCAGCCAAAGCCATTTTGGATGACCCCATAGTCAAAAGCAATTGGCTTGAATTAACTAAACTTGAGCCAACAGAGAAAAACCCAAGGAGAACGCTACTCGAAAAATGCCTCACCAACTATACCACGAGGAACACCGCAGATTACTTTATTCACAAAGATTTAGGAGGCTTTCTTCGGCGCGAACTTGACTTCTATATTAAAAACGAAGTCATGAACCTTGACGATGTCCAGCAAGCCGAAAAGTTTGCCGACATCGAAAAAAGCCTGCGCATGATTCAAACCCTGCGCTCCATTGCGCTCGATGTAATCACTTTTCTCGCTCAGCTTGAAGATTTCCAGAAAAAGCTCTGGCTCAAAAAGAAGTTTGTTGTTGCCGCCCACTACTGCGTAACACTCGACCGTATCCCAGAAAGCCTCTATTCGGTAATTGCTGCCAACCCGAAGCAGTGGGAGCAGTGGGGAGGTCTTGGGATGCTCGATACTGTTGAAGTTGACAAGCCTGATCTTTTCAGCAAGGCCAAAATTGGAAGCGTTGAATACCTGAAAGCGCACCCTTTTTTGATGGCGGATACCACCCTTTTTGATGCGACATTCAAAAGCTCATTACTTGGAGTTGTTGATAAACTGGATGAGAGCCTTGATGGGCTATTAATTCACGGGGATAATTTTCAGGCACTGAATTTTTTGCAGGAGCGGTATCGGGAGCAAGTAAAGTGCGTTTACATTGACCCACCATACAACACAAATTCAACTCCAATTCTTTATAAAAATGAATACAAACATTCATCTTGGGCAAGTCTTATGCAGGATCGGCTTACCCTTTCGATGCATTTGCTAAATGAAGATGGTGTAAAGGTTGTTGCTATTGATGATTCTGAGATGGTGAACCTTTCGATAATCCTTGAAAATGTTGCACCTGCATATAAACTTTCTCGGATTTCAGTTGTTCATAATCCAAAGGGCTCTATTACAAAGGATTTTAATCGAGTTCATGAGTATTCTTTGTTTCTCACAAAAGACGATAATAAAAGTTATATCGCCAGAACATCAGAGGAAAACGACAAGCCAAGAAAAATGCGCAGGTGGGGAGAAAACTCATTGCGAACGGAGAGAAAGCCGTCCTTTTACCCGATATATGTAAAGCAAGGAAAGATTGTCGGAATAGGCTCTGTTCCTGATGATGATTTTCATCCCTTAGCGAAAAATATCAGACTAGCTAATGGTGAAATCGAAATTTGGCCTATTGATCAGAATGGAGTAGAAAGAAGATGGAATTTTGGACTGGATTCAATCAACAGTAATCTTGATCGAATCATGATTATTGAAGCCAATGGCTTTTTTGATTTATTTGTTAGTCATGAGCAGACTGTTCCGAAAACCGTTTGGTCTGGAGGTGAGTTTGATGCGGGTAATTATGGAAATACCCTGCTTATTGATATTCTTGGCATCAAGAAATTTGATTTCCCAAAGTCAATTAATCTTGTCAAGAGATGTATTTATCTTTCAACCGAAAGCACTGAAGTCCCTATCACTCTTGATTATTTCGCTGGTTCAGGCACAACGGGCCACGCCGTTATCTCACTCAACCGTCAGGATCAGGGAAAGCGTAAATACATCCTCGTTGAACAGGGCGAATACTTCGATACCGTCCTGAAACCTCGCATACAGAAAGTGGCGTACTCATCAGAGTGGAAAGATGGCAAAGCCACAGCACCTCAGACAGGTATATCCCAAGCCTTCAAAGTTCTGAAAATCGAGAGCTACGAAGATACCCTGAACAACCTCCAACTGCGTCGCACATCAAAGCAACAGGAGCTGCTTGACACATTGCCCCAATCTGCACAGGAAGAGTATCTGCTACAATATCTCCTCGATATCGAAAGTCGAGGTTCACTCCTTTCTGTGGAGCACTTCAGCAAGCCGTTTGACTGCAAACTCAAAGTTGCGCTGGATTCGGCTGGTGCTTATGAAGAGCGAACCATTGATCTGGTGGAAACCTTCAACTACCTGATCGGTTTGCGCGTAAAGCATATCGATATGCAGCTCGAACAAGGCTTTGTGCTGGTGACCGGGTGGCTGCCGACGGGCGAAAAAACACTTGTGTTATGGAGGGATCTGGATCAGGTTGATTATGAGACCTTGAACCGACTCTGTGACAAACTTGCCATCAACCCGGCTGACAGTGAATTCGATATTGTATACATCAATGGTGACCATAACATCCCAGCCGTATTTACCTCTACTGAAGCTGAAGGGGGAATTACAAAAACCCTGAAAATACAGCAGATCGAGCCGGAGTTTTTGAGGCGCATGTTCAGTGTGGAGGGGGTTTAACAATGGCAAATGAAATTGTTATTTACCAAAGCGATGACGGCTCAATTCGCCTGGAAACGCGCCTCGAAAATGAGACACTGTGGCTTACCCAGCAGCAGATGGCGGAGCTGTTTCAAACATCAAAGCAAAACATCAGTCATCATATCCGCAGTATTTATGAGGAAGGTGAACTTACCGCAGAGGCAACTGTCAAATATTATTTGACAGTTCAACGTGAGGGTAATCGTGACGTACAACGAAACCTTGAGTTTTACAATCTTGATATGGTGATTTCTGTTGGCTACAGAGTAAAAAGTCTGATTGCTACGCGCTTTCGCATCTGGGCTACCCGTCAGATTAAGGAGTATATAGTCAAAGGCTTTGTGATGGATGATGAACGCCTGAAAAATCCCCCGGTTGCAGGTTCATCTGCGCCAGACTATTTCGATGAGGTGCTGGCAAGAATTCGGGACATTCGTGCCAGTGAACGACGCATGTACTTGCGCGTGCGGGAAATTTTTGCACTGGCAGCAGACTACGAACCATCATTGCCTGAAACAACCCGATTTTTCAGGATTATTCAAAACAAGCTGCATTTTGCAGCTACCGGCCATACAGCCGCTGAGTTGATTGCCCAGCGAGCTGACCACGCTTTACCCAATATGGGCTTGACAAGCTGGGCTCGCAATGAAGTGCGAAAACCCGATGTAACGGTTGCCAAAAACTATCTCAACAGTGATGAAATTATTGAGTTGAATCGCATTGTGAGCATGTGGCTCGACTTTGCTGAAGACCAGGCAACAAGACGAAAACAGGTATTTATGAAGGAGTGGCAAGAGAGGCTGGATGAGTTTTTGCGTTTTACCAACCGTGAGGTATTGGCGGATGCAGGCAATGTGAGCAAAATAAATGCTGATGAAAAAGCAGAAGATGAGTACGACAAGTTTGCCGCTCGAAGACGTGACGCAAAAGAGTTGCAGGGCGAAGCGGATCTGATGAAGCAGATTGAAGCTGCCGCCAAAGAGATTCCCAAACGCAAGAAGGATAGTGAATTACAGGATGGGAGCTCCAATGAGTAAAGCTAAGAAACGCAGTTTTCATGTGGAGCTGGTGCTCAATCAATGGATGATGGGCTTTTTTAAAGGTGGTAGCTTACATGCCCTCAAAAATCGCTTGGGAGAGGATCGGCATGAAGGAATTGAGGAGGATGGTCAAACTGGATTTTTTCATGAGCTGCACCAGAATCTCTTTGAGGTGGATCGTATCAGTGAGCAAACCCTCCGCCGATATGATATCAATATAGTTCAGCATTGGAACGCTATTACAGAGCAGCGCAACAAGGCTGAGGGGGATGTGCTCAATATGAAGTACTTCCAGAACCTTTCGCT
>CAIXLG010000126.1 GCA_903920215.1 uncultured Chlorobiaceae bacterium | reverse complement strand
TCTTGATTATCTTTCAATGCGCGTTTCATAGTTCCTCCGGATTGAGTTCAAAGAGTTAGTACCTCAATAATTTAATTCCGGAGGGGCTTTATTTATACCCCCGTTTTTAACATACGACCTCAGCACTCAGCACTCAGCACTCAGCACTGTTTAAACTCTTCACTTGCCCACTGCCTTTATTATTTCCTTTTTTAGCAAACAACTTGCTTCATCATCTATCTTGCACTACATTTGTAGTAATTATACTTGGAGAGAAGATTATGGGAATGCCAGTACGCATAGATGACATTTTGTATGGACAAGCAAGAGCTCAGGCTAAGGCTGAGCATAGAACCATTGCTGGCCAAATTGAGTTTTGGGCGTTGATTGGAAGAGCGGCGCTTGATAACCCGGATTTGCCGATAGATTTTGTTCGCGACTTACTTATTGCTCGGGCAGAAGAAAAATCTCAGGCAACAATGTTTGTTCCTGAAGGTAACCGCTCTTAATGAACAATGATATTACGGTTCAGCAAAGCACGCTGTTTCGGCGTGCTTATAAACGGTTGCATCCAAACCAAAAGGCAGATGTTGATGATGCCATTGCCGAAATTGTAAACGATCCAGACATCGGGGAGCCAAAAAAAGGTGATCTTGCTGGTGTGTTTGTTTATAAATTCAAGTGCAATGGTCAACTCACCCTTTTAGCCTACGAATATGATGAGGTTACCCGTATGCTTCTTCTTCTTGGCTCACATCAAAACTTTTACCGAATTCTAAAACAGTGAAGCAAGCAAGGCAAAAAGTGATGTCACGTTCGCTCAGCACCCAGCACCCAGCACTTCATTCTTCAACTGCCCACTGCCAACTATTTCTTCCTTCGCTCAGCACTCAGCACTCAGCACTTTCTTTCAGCACTTTCTTTCTCAGCACTCCTGTTCTTATCGGTTTTTTTGTTAATTTTTTTAACTATCCCTTCAATTTGTATATTTAGTATACTTCTTTTAAAAATTTCAGCTCTTCTCATGCGTTATACTTCAATATTGTCTGTCGTTTTTGCTCTTTTTATCCCTATCTATATCTCTGGATGCTCCAGTTTTTCGGAACTTCCCTCTGGGACTCGCATCTCCGTCGGTGCACCTTTTCCAGGAGTCGTCAATCGCCAAATAGTTGAAATCCCTGCATCAGCGGCTTCGCCATATCAACCGGCTGATTATGTTATTGGTCCTAATGATGTGCTCTACATCACTATCAACGGCTTGATGGACTACAGTTCCAGCAATGCATTGGCAACCTCGGTGCAAAGCAATACCAAGGTTTCCGGATACAGGGTTGATGGTAGGGGCTGTATTTTTATTCCCTTGGCCGGTGAAGTTCATGTTGGCGGCCTGACGATGTCAGCTACTCGCCACCTTATCAATTCGATCATGCTGAAGTACTTCAATAATCCCGTGGTGGTCATTGAGATTGCCGAGTACCGAAATCGGCTGGTCTTTGTTTTTGGAGCTGTCAAGAACCAGGGGCCATTGCCCATAACTCCGGGTGGGATGAATCTTGCCCAGGCCATTGCAGGAGCACAGCTGCGCGACACAGGCTACAATCTGGATCAGGTCAGGATCATCCGCTCTCTTTCGCCAACGCAGGGAGAGCTTCTTGTTGTCGATTTTAAACGGGTGATGCAAGGCAAGACTCTTCCCATGGCATTGCATGAGGGAGACATCATCTATATTCCGAAAAGCGCCATGGGAAGCTGGAACGATGCCATATCAGACATTCTTCCATCCCTCCAGGCAGTGAGCTCCTCTTTGCAGCCATTTGTCAACATCAAATACCTGAAAAACTGACACTCCTTTTCAAAGGGGTGTTTCAGCATCTTTTTTTTCTTGTTTTTCCTATAATTAATATCTGTTATGAATTCTACCGGTAATCTGCAGCAGCAGGAAGTCAATATTTCTGATTATATCAAAATTCTTCTCCGTCGCAGAAATGTGATTTTCGCGGGTTTTCTTTCGGTGTTCATTCTTGCAGTGCTTTATACTTTTTTGATGAAGCCTGTCTATGATGCCAGCTCAAGCCTCTATGTGAAGGACGATAAGACGAAAATCGACGAGATGAGTAATATGCTCATGATGGGTAAGTCCGCTTCCATTCAGGCAGAAATAGAGATCATCAAGTCAAGGACAATTGCTGAAGATGTGGTGAGAAAGCTTCATCTGGACTGGGCGGTTAAACCATCCTCTTCAACCGCTTCTTGCCGGTTTTCGACTCTTCAGTCGACTCGTCCATGGTCAAAAGATGACCCTTCATACATTCTGACCATTACTGCGCCTGACTCATTCGTGGTCACGGATTCTGATGATAAACTGCTTGGAAATGGGAAGTCTGGTATACCATTCCAGCATGCTGGACTTGTTTTCCAGGTGCAGCTTTACGGAACAAAAGGAGACAGCTTTACACTGAAAAGGCTCAATTTTAACCGTACCGTTGAGGGTTTGCAGAAAGGGTGTACCGTTGCAGAAGCAGTTAAAATGAGCAATGTTATCAAGATTTCATACCAGAGTACTGATCCTGTGCTTGCTCGCGATGTGGTGAATGGCGTGGTTCAGGAGTATCTGAACAGGAGTTTGCTTTTCAAAACCCAGGAAGCCAGTCGCTCGGTTAACTTTATTGAAATGCAGTTACAGGGAGTAAAAGATGACCTGCAGAGAGCCGAAACGAAGCTGCAGGAATATAAAAGTTCAACCGGAGTTGTGCAGCTCGATGCCGAAGCACAGCAACTTATTACGAGCTATTCCGAACTGGAAAAAGAGCAGTTTGCTATCAACCTGCAGAAAAAGCAGTTGGATTTTGCGCTGACCTCCCAGAAAGAGAGTCTGGCTCATGGCAGCTCCTAC
Organism: uncultured Chlorobiaceae bacterium; assembly: GCA_903920215.1. Classification (GTDB taxonomy): domain Bacteria; phylum Bacteroidota; class Chlorobiia; order Chlorobiales; family Chlorobiaceae; genus Chlorobium. Next base: position 2,582 of record CAIXLG010000126.1, on the reverse strand, counting down.
TCACCGGCGGTGATGAAGGACGATCCACTGGTTGCCCAGATGGCGGCATCGCTGGCCCAGCTTGAGGTGCAGAAAAAATCTCTGCTGGTGACATACAGTAAAAATCATCCTGTGGTGAAAACGGTGCAGTCACAGATCGATGAACTGCAGCGTAAGATCAGGGCGACCTACGAAACCGGAGCGATGAACCTCTCCGCCCAGGAGGCGAACGTCAATGGGCGACTTGGAAAACTTGAAGAGAGGCTGAAGCGGCTTCCGGTGACGGAGCGCGATCTGGCCCACTATACCCGCCTGGCAAAGGTCAGTGCCGACATTTATACCTTCCTGCTGCAGAAGCATCAGGAGGCCCGTATCCAGAAGGCCTCTACTATTACCAACATCAATGTTATTGACACAGCCATTACGCCTGATATTGCGATCAAGCCAAAGAAAGCGCAATACCTCCTTATTGGGCTTGTTCTGTCGCTCATAGCCGGAGTCGGCCTTGCCTTTTTTATGGAGAATCTTGACGACAGCATTAAAGATGAATCAGAGGCAAAGAGACTGTTGAAGCTTACCCATCTTTCGACCATACCCTATCTTGGTAGTGACGACAAGGAAAAGGTTATTGATAAAGATAGTCTAGCATTTGTAACCCATACCGATCAACGCTCTATGGTGGCGGAGGCCTTTCGTGCACTTCGGACAGCTATTCACTTTTCCACTGTTGCAAAGAATAAGCAGGTCATTATGTTGACCAGTTCGTTTCTCGGAGAAGGAAAGAGTACCATAAGCAGTAACCTTGCCATAACCATAGCCCAGACCGGTCTCCGCACTCTTCTCATCGATTGCGATATGCATAAGTCAAAGAAATATAAATGGCGTAATATATCCACCAGCCCTGGTCTCTCTGAAGTGCTCTCAAGCGACACGGCTCTTGCAATTGCCCTTCACGAAACCGATATTCCAAATCTGAGTTTTCTGCCTGCAGGTAAAATACCACCGAACCCGTCCATCCTGCTTGGCTCTCAAGCCATGGCTGACCTGATCGAGCGGATGAGGGGAATGTTTGATCAGATTATTATTGATGTTCCCCCGATCCTTCCTGTGCCCGATACGGCTTTGCTGACGGTAATGGCGGATGTAGTAGTTATTGTTCTTGAAAGTGCTCGTGTGCCCTCAGCCTCAGCCGCCCGTACCAGGGATTTGCTTCGTGATGCCAATGCACCGGTCGCCGGTTTTGTATTCAATAATAAAACCCTGCGCGGCATGGCCTACGGTTATGGTGGCTATGGCTATGGCTATGGCTATGGCTATGGCTATGGAGAAGAACATAAGAACAAGAAGAAAAGATGGTATCTGCCGCCCATGGTTGAAAACCTGTGGACTAAAATAAATCAGAGTAAATTCTTCAAATCTTGATTATTGATGAGAGATAAAAAGAGGGTCACCGATTATCACTGCCATATTCTTCCCGGCATCGACGATGGGGCCGAAACACTGGAGAGCGCGCTGTTGATGGCGCGTCTATTTCATAAAGCAGGATATAGGGAAATCTACTGCACCTCGCATCTCATCAAAGGCCGGTATGAAGCATCATCTTCAGAAATTCTTGATGCACGTAACCAGCTCCAGTCTGAACTGGATCGTGAACAGATTAACATCAAACTGCTGCTTGGCAGGGAACATTATATCGACGAATTCCTTTTGGATAACCTCCGCCAACCCCTGCTTCTTGAAGACACCAATTTGTTTTTGATTGAAATTCCCCCTTTTATCGCAGTCGAATTAGTTAAAGAAATCCTGTTTCAGGTCACTTGCCGAGGCTATGTTCCACTCATAGCACACCCCGAACGCAGCAATCTCCTCGAACTCCCGACTCCGGAAAAAGACAACACCAAATTCTGGAACTTCTGGTCCAATCAAAAATCACCAATCAAAAATCACCAATCAAAAATGCCCCCCAATCTTCTAACCTATCTCCAGGATATCGGCTGCCAGTTCCAAGCCAACCTCGGCAGTTTCCATGGCTTGTATGGCAAAAATATTCAAAACAAAGCCAAAAGCTTCGAACAAGCCTCCATCTACACCCATCTCGGCACCGATGCCCACAACCCCGACCATCTTAAACAAATTCTTAATATCACCTGAGATTGGTTGGGATTGCGAAAGAATTTTTAATTCTCGGGCTCACAAACACAACCAGACTTTACCAGCCAAGTTCATCTGAACTCTTTGGCCTTCTCCAGGAGGTTCCCCAAAAGGAACCCCCTCACTGTCATCCCGAACTCCTGTGAGGGATCTATTGTCTCCCCACCAAATCCCTGTCAGCACTCAGCACTTTCTTTCCTGGTACTTCTTCATCTTCAGGTAGGTTGGGGTGATTCCTGAACCCCAACAGTTCATCAATACCGATATAAAACTCTTGACCGGCAAATGCATCTCGATTATCTTTCAGTGCGCGCGTCATAGTTCCTCCGGATTGAGTTAAAAGAGTTTGGTCCTCAAATAATTTAACTCCGGAGGGGCTTGATTTTATACCCCTGTTTTTAACATACGACCTCAGCACTTTTTTTCTTATCCCTATTTTTCTTTACAATGAC
>CAIXLG010000125.1 GCA_903920215.1 uncultured Chlorobiaceae bacterium | reverse complement strand
GTCACCATAGAAACGGCCAAAATAAATCTGGGAAGCACCAAGTGTGTACAATTCACTATTTCCGTATCCCACAGTCTGCCATCCGCCTCCACCACCAAGTGCCACAGTCCCGGCAGGGGCACCAGATGGCGCATTTTTAGGGACATAGTTAGGCGCCTCATTGGTAAGCTGCACTTTAATAATATAACCATCTCCAAGATCTGCTGATCCATTCAAACGCAACCTGTATTGAGAATAAAAATCGTCACTACTCTGGTGAGCAGCATCATTTGATGTGTCTCTGACCCGGACAGCGGCATCACCGCCGAACTTCAGCTCAACAGCAGACGCCGGTGAAGCATAAGAGAGGACTGCGAACATCGCAGCAAGTGATAACATCTTTTTCATTTACTGTACTCCTTTTGTTTGGTTGTTGTGTGTTGTGTGTTATGCGTTCAGGTCAAAAAAATCATAAAAAAAGCCAGCTCTGATACTGAAAGCCGGCTTTGTGATATTCATACCCAATGAACTGGGCAACTAAGTCACAAGTGCGGTATTCAGTATATCAGCATCCATCAAGAGACAACAACAGGATGATGAAATGCAAAAAAATCCTTTATAGAATAAGTCTTGAACATTCATATGAGTGTCATTTGAATAACAATTGTTAACAATGAGGCTTTTATCTTATTAATTTGCAAGCATATACCATAAAAATACCATAAATATGGTAGAGAAAAAGGCTTTCTCCAGCTCTCTGTTTATCATTGATCACAGAAGCTCCATTCCCTGAGGATTCGTGACCACCTTGCATCTCTCTGAGCAACAATATCTTTAACATCTTCTTCTCCCAAATGGTGAAAACGGCTTTGCCCAAGCAGATAGTCCCCTACTGAGGAGAACGCTGCTGGTTTATGGTTAAGAGTAAACTTATCATCTGAGAATTCAGCTAAATACCATAGACCGCAGTCGACAGCATTTTTTGCAACTGAAACAGTATCCGATGTATCATACCCCCAACCAACCGGGCATGGAGCAAAGACATGGATGTATGATGTACCATCGACTTTGCTTGCATAGTCGAGCTTTCGGAGATAATCCAACGGATAGCCAACACTTGCCGTTGCTGCATAGTCTATTCCATGGGCAGCCACGATTTCGAACATCGGTTTTTTGTGAGTAACAGCTCCTTTCAAACGTTTGCCAGCTGGTGATGTGGTTGTCCGAGCCCTTAAGGGTGTCAGCCCGCTTTTCTGAACACCAGTGTTCATATATGCCTCATTATCGTAGCAGATATAAATAATCTTGTCGTGCCGATCTATAGCTCCGGAGAGGGCCTGAAAGCCAATGTCGGCCGTGCCGCCATCTCCGGCAAAACCAACTGCATGAAAATCTTTAATGCCAAGTGCACGCGCACCGGCGGCGACTCCTGAAAGCATTGATGCCGTTCCGGGAAAAGTTGAAATAATCGCATTACAGGTAAAAGCCATCTGAGGGAAAATAAACCCGACGGCAGACATACACCCTGCCGGCACTACCGCATACGACCGCTCTCCAAGAACTTTCAAGGCGAGGCGCAGGGCAAGGCTTCCGCCGCATCCCGGACAGGCCTTGTGGCCATAAAAAAATTCCCGATCGCTCAATTCCCGAATTGAGATTCTCTTTTCCTTTCGATTTCCCATATTTCCTTGCTCCCTGAACTCTCAGATAAATTCTACTGTTTCTCCATCATCGGGACTCTTAAGTCTTAAAAAAAGACGTTCAATATCTATAGCTGAGATATCTTTGCCTCCTAAGCCACCAACGAAGTTCAACAGTCGAGGTGGCATGACTTTCGCCCGCATTAATGCTGAATTCACATTGGTAAAGACAGTTCCTTCATAGCCGAAAGAGATATCTTTTTCCAATACTCCAACAGCTTTCGCCCCTGAGAGTGCTTTTCGTATTTCAGCTTCGGGAAAAGGCCGCATATAGCGGATCCGAACAAGCCCAACGCGTTCTCCAAGAGAGCGCAGCCTTTCAACAACCGGCCTTACCGTTCCAGCTACACTGCCAAGGGTAACAAGAATGGTTTCCGCGTCATCACAGAACAGGGTTTCAAGCAGCCCCGGATAGTATCGTCCAAAAAGTTGTCCGAACCGCTCTTCTGTTTCAAGAATCACTTTTGAAGCAGCCAATACCGCTTGATGTTGCAACTGCTTAAATGCCTGATTATAAGCCGGGCCGGCTGTGAAAGCCAGACTCATCGGGTGATCAAGATCCATCTTGTTCACTGTTCGAAATGGAGGAAGAAAGGCATCAACATCTTGCTGTGCAGGCAGACTAACCAGTTCATAGGTGTGCGTAATGACAAATCCATCCAGATTGATCATCATCGGGGTGAGCACATCGGAATGCTCGGCAACGGCATATCCCTGGATTATCAGGTCAAGCGACTCCTGTGCATCCTCTGCATAGACCTGTATCCATCCGCAATCGAGAAGGGAAAGGGAGTCTCGTTGGTCACCGTATATGTTCCATGGCAGAGCAAGAGAGCGATTCGCGTTCATCATCACAACAGGGAAACGGCCTCCGCTGGCATAGTGCAGACATTCGGCCATATAAAGAAGCCCCTGGGATGAAGTCGCGGTAAAGGTACGGGCTCCGACTGCACTGGCTCCAATACAGGCGGAGAGTGCGGAGTGCTCTGATTCCACGTGCAAATATTCGGCCTTGAGGGATTCGTCTTCCACCATTTCAGCCAGCCGCTCGATCACCGTGGTTTGAGGCGTTATGGGGTATGCTGCAATAACATGCGGACGCGCAAGCCGAACCCCTGCTGCTACTGCCTCGTTTCCTGATAAAAAAGCTTTTTGCCCAAGCATCATATACCCTCATTTTCCATTCGAATGGCTTTCTGGCGACACTCTTTGGCGCAGATTCCACATCCTTTGCAATAATCGTAGTCAATATCAAGTCCTTCAGGTTTAGTGTTGTGAATAACACCATCAGGACAAAGCAACCAGCATATCCGGCAGCTGGTGCATTTTCCGGCATCAATGACCGGGCGAAGGCTTCGCCATGAAGCATTTGTTTCCACCAGATGACCTGCGGGGAAAGCGGTACCCACAGGATACTCAGCCAGATCCTTTGGCGGCTTGAATGATTTTTGCCGGACTGGATAGTTCATGTGATTTGTCCTCCCAAGGCTCTATATGTCATTTCAAGCAACTCCGCATTCTTCTCTGCCGTTGACCCTTTCATCTCATGACGCACAGCTGCCAGCAATGATTGAAGAGTGACCACCTCACTCAATGCAGCCAAAGCTCCCAACATGGCTGTATTGGTAATAGGGCGTCCAAGATATTGCCGGGCCAACGCAGTTGCATCGACATGCACTGCCCTTACATGATCAGGGATGGAGAGCGGCAATTCGTTACTAACGGTATTGACCAGCAGCAGACCTCCAGCCTGCAATCCACTTAAGACCAGGGGTTCGAGCAGTGTATCATCAAGAACAACGACCACATCACACCGGGTAATACTACTGCGATCTGCAATTTTGCGGTCGTCTATGCGAATAAAGCCAAGAACAGGGGAACCCCTGCGTTCAGGCCCGAATGAGGGAAATGCAAGAGCGTAACGATTATCAAAACGAGTAACCGCAACACCTAACAACCGTGCCGCCGTAAACGCACCCTGGCCACCTCTGCCATGAAAGCGAATCTCAATCATTGCTGAAGTTCCCGGCATGTGAACGTAGTGTCAACAAACGCTCACCGGCAGCATTGAGGGTTTCAGGCTGTTTGGCAAAATGAAACCTTATCAGGTTATGAACAGGTTCACGGAAAAAACTTGAGCCCGGAACTGCGGCTACACCTACTGTTCGTGCCAGCCATTCACAAAAAGCGAGGTCATCGGTTACTCCAAACTCGCTGACGTCGACCATAACATAGTAAGCTCCCTGAGGCCTCGTATAGGAGAGTCCTGCCTTGTCGAGCCAGCTGAGAAAAATATCTCTTTTTGCGGTGTAACTCGCCTGGAGCTCATCGAAATAGGAGCCCTCAAACTCAAGCGCGGTAACGGCTGCTTCCTGAAGAGGGGCAACTGCGCCCACCGTCAAAAAGTCGTGCACCTTACGGATCGCATCAATAACCTGAGGAGCAGCAACTACTGTCCCAAGCCGCCAACCAGTGATTGAATAGGTTTTTGAAAGCGAACTGCAGGTTATTGTCCGCTCAAACATACCGGGTAAGGCTGCAATGCTTATATGAACGTTCGGAGCATAAACGATATGCTCATAGACCTCGTCTGTAATGACAAAAGCGTCAAATTCACAGGCAAGAGCAGCAATGAGTTCAAGTTCACTCCTCGTAAACACTTTACCTGTCGGATTGCCAGGATTGCAGAGAATCAATGCTTTAGGACGATGCTCTGCAAATGCCTGACGGAGGGCATCAGGATCAAAGGTAAAATCCGGTGGATGCAGTGGCACATAAACAGGAATAGCTCCTGTAAGGATGGTATCAGCGGTATAATTTTCATAGAACGGGGAGAAAATCACAACCTTGTCACCAGGATTGCAGGCAGTCATCATGGCTGCCATCATTGCCTCGGTGCTGCCGCAGGTAACAACCACATTGGTTTCAGGATCAATAGGAATGCCCATGAATCGAGATTGTTTGCGGGCAAATGCAGTCCGGAAATTCGGCGCACCCCACGTCACCGCATACTGATGCGGCCCCTCTCTCCCGGCTTTTTCAGCAGCAGCAAGCAGTGCTTCAGGAGGATTAAAATCAGGAAACCCCTGTGACAGATTTACTGCATTACAGGCGGTCGCCACACGGGTCATTCGCCGAATAATCGATTCCGTAAAATGGCTTGTGCGTTGACTTGTTTCAGGCACGTAAAAATCCTATAACGTTAAGTGTTACTAAAGCACCTTAGGAGAGTTTTTTTGCAAGCAGTTTCCCATAGGTGATAAGACCAAAAAAATTACCTTGCTCAGCTCGGAGCCTGCCTTCGTCTTTCAATGCAAGGGCAAGACTTGCACTGATGATGCCGGAAGCTTCAAGAGCATCTGCACCCCGATCAAGAATGGTCAGCATATACTCTGCATCACAAGCGGCACTGTATGCATACCCTCTTGAGCCGAGCACGTCAAAACCAGTTTTTCGTAAAAGCCCGGGAAGTTTTCTTACTATCCAGCGATCATGAGCAATGACCTCAACTGCAGCACGAGCAACAGCTTCAAGCGGATCATTGTCGCCAATTGCAAAACTGGTCGAGGCATAATCACCATCGAAAATAACCAGCAGGCCATCCTTCTGCAATACACGAAATGCCTCTTCAAGTACCTTTTCAGGCCCAGGGATATGACAGAGTGTGGTATGTAAAACAACGGTATCAAAGCTTTCGGCATCAAAAGGAAGCTCTCTTGCATCAGCCTGGGAAAATTGCACATTTTCATAATCCTGACTCAGAAGACGGGCATGATTGAGCAATATCGTCGAAGGGTCCACACCTGCCACTGTGGATATGCAGGTGCATCTGGCCAACGAACGAGTCACAGCTCCGGTACCACATCCAATTTCAAGAACCTGTGACTGCTCTGCAAATGGCAAAGATTTCAGGTAATGATCAAGAAATTCAACCTGCTGAGGATCGGCTGCACGCAACTCAAGTATGTCAGCAATACGCTCCTGTATAGCTGAATCAACTTCACGTATATTCGAATAGACATCAGGCAAAGGATTCTCCTTTTTTTCGTTTTCTCATATTCCCCCGCCTTTCGTCAAGTCGCCTGTCTCTCGTAAGTCCACAATCCTTTTAGCTTTATGAGTGGCACGAGGCAAGGTTCCGTTTGGCAGTACGTTGACCCGTCTAGGCTGAACTCCGGAGCGCTGCTTTATCTGTTCAATCACCAGTGAGGCAAGCCTCTCTCCTTCGGCTTCGTATCCTTCGATGGTTTCAACATCAACATCAAACCTGAGGAGTCTGTGCTCGGTATAGACAGTAATCCGATATTCTCCGGTTAAACCCGGCAAACCCCTGACCACATATTCGATATCGCTTGGAAAAATATTGACACCGGAAACGATAAGCATATCATCAATGCGCCCCTGCACCGTAAAACGGGCATGGGTTCGACCACATGAGCATACGTCCCGGAACCGGGTAACAATATCACCGGTTCGGAAACGAATCATGGGACGTGCCTGTTTTTTGAGTGTGGTGAGAACCATTTCGCCATGTTCACCATCAGCAACAGGCTCCAGTGTATCAGGATCGAGCACTTCGATCAGGATGTTATCTTCGGCAAGGTGCAACCCGTTTTTGGCAGAACACATACCTGCACAAGCTCCGAAGATATCTGAAAGACCATAAAAATCGAACAGCTCTGCACCCCACAGTTCTTCAATAGCTGAACGGGTTGCAGGAATTGAGCCGCCAGGTTCTCCAGCAACAATAATTTTACGAATATATAAATCTCGTTTTGGGTCAATCCCCTGCTTGATTGCACTTTCACCGAGATGCCAGGCATAGGATGGTGTCGTCCAGGTGATGGTCGGTTTGAACTCTTTCATAATGTAGAGCAATCTGTCAGAGGGAACCGTACCGGCCCAGATACACAGAGCACCAAGATTCTGGGCGCCAATAACATCCGGGCCCCCAACAAATAAGCTGAAGTTAAGGGCGTGCAGGTAACGGTCTTTCGGCCTCATTCCTGCTCCCCAGAACAGTCGGGATTCGACATTCTGAAAATCATCGAAATCCTTTTTGGTAAAGGGACTGAGCGTAGGAACTCCTGTGGAGCCACTCGAAGCGGAAACAAAGACAATCTCTTCTTCCGGGACAGCGACCATATCCCCAAGATCAGGAGCTGCCAGCTGACGATCCCGTTCAATTTTTTTATTGGTAAAGGGAAACCGCGAAAGGTCTTCAAGATGCTTCAAGTCCGATGGTTTGACACCAGCCTCATCAAATGTCTGCCGATAATAGGGTGAGCGCTGATAAGCAAATTCAAGATGCTCTTGCAGCAGCGACAATTGCAATTGTTCTAATTTTGGACGGGGAAGGGTTTCGATCTCCTCCTCCCAGAATGTTCTGTTACTCATGCTCTTATTGTCTACAGTGATTTTTATCCATCAATTTCAAAATCTCAGAAACGCCTCTCTATCTCTTCGAGCTGCGACGACGTTTCAGCATGCTTATAAATTGCGACCTTCAGTAAATAGGCGTTTATAATAAAATCCGCTTGTGTAGAGTGCTGCGGCCGGATTGTGTCCGAGTACCCTGTCCTTGGTGATGAGAGTTGTAACCGGAGCATCTGAATATTTGATAAAAAGCGAATCGTGACCAACACATAAGCCGATAATGATGTTCAGATCAGTTTTCTGTTCGTTCAACAATCTGGCCTGCAGGATCGGATTACACATGGATTCATGACTCCCCTTGAGAATTTTCAAGTCATCACCGATGCCGATTTCGCTTTTGTCCACAGAGCCGATTTTGCAAATAACTGAGTATGGCTCCAACCCATTAATCTTCAGTACCTTGACAAAAATTTTTGTTTCTTCTGACAGACCAATACAGGTTGCCAGTCCAATTTTTTTTGCCCCTATACGATTGGCAAATGCAATGATCTCCTCAACGCGCGTCAACTGTCCATAGTAGGTCCCCTCTACCTCGGCAGAAGCCCTTGCTATTTTTGCATCCTGACCTTCACCTCGATATTGGTCGGTAATTCCATCAAGCTTATCGTGCTCTATGGCTTCTGTCAGACAGAAATCAGGAAAAGTGCGTTCCTCCCGGTAACAGTTCGGCACTCCACAGTCCGAACAGGTGAGCAACTTTGGTTCCGTATTCTTTATTTTTTTCTTAGACGCCATAGTGGTCTTCATTATGTTGTTTAAGTAATTGAGGGAATGGCAAGGCCTTCAGAAAAATCTTTTCGAACGCCGCTTCACGCGACAGCTCAAGGACAGTCATTCCTGCCACCATTAATGCTGCATCACTGCGAATATCCCGATTGAGCAGAAAAGCTGCAGCCCCGCTTTGTGATGTATTTCCAAGAAACTCCACCCGGTCAGCAAAATTTTCGGGCAGAAGACCAAGAGTTATCAAGCTGGATACCTGCAGATGCGCTCCAAAAGAACCGGCAATATATACCCGGTCAACATCCTCAGGCGAAAGCGAACAGGTCAGCAGCATCATATCGATACCGGCGCGAACTGCCGCTTTAGCGAGCTGCACCTGACGGATATCCTGCTGTGTCAGAATGACATTTTCAGCGAGCCTGAATCGTGTACGCCCCTGCTCCACTTCCAGATTACCCTGCCACATGGCAAAGAGTTCCGAACCAGGTTTTACAAAACGTCCATTCCGATCAATGATTTCCTCTCTGGCCAATTCTGCAACTGTATCCAGCAGCCCGCTTCCACAAAGGCCTAGAGGGCAAGCACCTGAAATGGTATGGACAGCAACAGTTCCATTGCCGAGAAGAACCTTCTCGATAGCACCAGCAACAGCCCTCATACCACTGGAGATGTTCATCCCTTCAAAGGCTGGACCGGCAGCAGTGGATGTAGCCGTTATTTTTCCATTCTCAGCAAGCACCATTTCGCCATTTGTGCCAATGTCAACAAACAGCGTGACACCCTTCAAACGAGGCAGATCAGCCGCCATAATACCTGCGGTGATATCTGCTCCTACATACGCTGACGCAACCGGCGGAAAACAGACCTGACCATGGTCAGCAATCTGCAATCCAATATCGGCGGATGCATATGAGGAGATTGTATTCAGCTCCACTCGATAGGGATATTTACCTAGAGAAGAGGGAGAGGCTCCCGCTGCAAAAGTCAGCATGGTTGTATTTCCGCCAAGTACCGCCTCGTAAATGGTTGAGCGATTGATTTTTGCAGATGCGACCAATACTCCAATCATCCGGTTCAGCTCCTGCAAAAGCTCCTTGTGCAAAAGAGTCAGCCCTTCGACAGTTGAACCCAGCTTAATCCTTGACAGAACATCCTGTGCATGCAATGCCTGAGGATTAAGTGCAGCCTTCGACCCTAACCTTTCACCGGTGTTCAGGTCAATTAACGCGGCAACTAAGGTTGTGGTACCGATATCAATGGCAACACCGTAGAGGTTTGCTGTTGTATCTCCGATTTCTGTTACCAGCAGCTCCCCCCCTGAAGTTACCGCGGTTGTTCCGCTCTCCGGATCAAATGTCTTTTCGATCAGCGGGTCAAGTTTAACTATCCGGCATTTGCCATCAGCAACAATCTTAAGCAGAAGTTGTCCTTTCTCCGGAACTTCAACTCTTACATCCCCACGAATGGAGACCTGACAGCTCAGTAAATAACCCGCCTGTTCGTCCTCTGCCGACAGTGTATGACTTCCCCTTTCATGATAAACACCTGCCAGATAGCCAGGATGTAAGAGCACCCTGCATTTTCCGCAGGTTCCCTCTCTGTTACAGGGGGATTCAATGAAAACCCCTGCCTGGCGAGCAGCCTCAAGCAAAGATGTTCCTTCGGGAACTATGATGTGTTTATTATGACCGACAAAACTAACTTCAGGCATGAATCATTCTCCCTGCACCGTTCTGGTCATAGCACGGATATTGGCCAGTGTTGTCGAAGTACTCAATCCACAGGCGGGAGAAATAATATCTATACCATCGTCAACAAGTTTCTGCGTCTGGACTGAAATTTTATCCGGTGATCCCCATTCAAGTGAGTAGGTGCTGAGATTTCCCATAGTGGTAATTTCGGGAAAATCCTCTTTCAGCTTTTGAAGGTTTACCATGGCATCAGTGCTGATGGCATTTGCCTTAAGGCCAGGAATAAGAGACCTGACTTTATTGATGTCACCGCAGATATGAAGAATAACTGGCACACCGAAACCATGGACAGCTTCGGTCAAAATATTCAGGTATCGCACAGCATATTCCTGAAACATCACAGGCCCAAGTATTTCCCCGGTGGCTGACGGGTCACCAATGGCAATGACAGAAGCTCCTGCCCTGACAGATCTTGCAGCAAACCCGATGAGCAGTTCAGTCACATACTCCAGAACCCGATGAGCATTGGCTGGATTTTTACGCAACTCCTTGTAGAATGCCATCGGATTGATAATTGATGCGGCGGTGCTGATTGGCCCTGTCATGCTGACAACAACAGGTAACTGCTTATGCGTTTGAGAGAGAGTCGCGGTTGCAGAGGTCACCGTCTGAATACGTCCGGATTCAAGCATTTCATCAATATCACGAAAAATAACATCCCCAACCGACCCAAATGCCTCCTGCTTGATTTTAGGCTCGCAGGCAAGTGTGCCCTTATCAATCCGGCTACCAAGCAACTCGGCTTCAACGGTCATACAGAAAGGTACTCCAAGATTTTCAAAACCGGTCTGTTCCTGAATGGCGCCTGCAAGCGATGCCATCAAATCAGGATTGTCATGCGCGGCAGGCAGCGTAAAGCCGGTACTGTTCATAATCTCAACAATCGAAGCATTCATCATACCACCCATGCAGATCACCGGAGCCCGATCCGTTGCTTTTTTATTCAGAACATCAAGAAGGCGATTTTTAGGAGTTATTCCGTTCATCATTTCTATGAGTTATTCACTATTTCTTCAAGCAATCCGACACTGACTGGATAGCCTATTTCACGGACAGCATCAAGCATGGCATCAATATTTTCAAAAGGAGTCTCCGTTGGCAAACTGCACCCTGAAGCGACAACAAAACCTTTAGGATTGTCATGAGCTGCGATAACGCATTTACAGACCTCGCGTCGAATATCCTGAGGTGTTCCCTGCAGCATTATGGCAGATGGATGAACATTTCCCATAAGCCTTACCCGATGACCGATTTTCTTTTTTGCATCAAGCAGGTTTGCGTCATTATCAATCGAAATGCAGTCAGCACCGGTATCGGCCATTTTATCCCAGATCGGACTGGTTTTACCGCAGATGTGAAGTGTTGCTGAACGACTTTTTGAGTGGATATAATCGACAAGCGTCTTCAAATAGGGATAGCTAAACTCTTCGAATTGTTTAGGGCTGATCACGGAGGAAGATGACATGGCATCGGTCAGACTCGGTGTTCCACCAGCGTTGAATATAGCTTCGGCATAAGCAAGCGCTGATTCCAATGAGAGCTTGCAGAGATGGTGAACAGAAGCGGGATCCTTTAAAACAAGTCGCGACAGATTGACGGCTCCGATAAGAAATGAGGCATTGGTGAAGGGGCATGTCAATGCTGCTGTAACCGGAACCTCGTTGCCAACCTCCTGCACAACCCGTTTAACAGCCTCAATTTGCTCAGGCAAAACACCATCCCGGCAGGGATCGACAGGCCGCAGGCCTGAAATTCCGGAAACGTTCTGAATGGCAGGTTCAGCAAGAAAAGCCGTTTCATCCTCCGGCACCCTTATCTGGGCACCCATGCCTTCTGCAATTGTGTAAAGATCAGTAAAGACCCGGATATTATCGTAACCAAAACGCCGATAGGATGCGATCTGTGCGTCAGCCAGTATTTTGCCATTATTGCGAAGAGAACTGACGGTAACGCCCAGCACCCTTGCAGCTGTATTCCCCACAATCGGCACACAGGGCAAACGATCGACAGGAAGACCCTGTGCATAAGCCTGAAGACGTTGCAAGGGAAAGAGTGCGTCTTTTTGAGCGGCTCTATTGATCGTTGAATCAGGCATAAATGGAATCTTTGAATAACTTGTGCAGCAGTTTGACGGCCGCAGGTGCAGAAGGAGCATAACCGTCAGCACCAATTCTGTCAGCAAAAGACTGTGATATAGGCCCTCCACCAACGATAACTTTAACCGCATCGCGGTGACCGCTCTCCTGCAGAATCTTAATAACCGATGCCATGCCGTCCATAGTTGTGGTCATAAGGGTTGACAGAGCAATAACATCTGCGTGTTCTGCAATGGCAGCGTTAACAATCTGAGCAGGAGGGACATCACGACCTAGATCAACAACCTCAAACCCTGCTGCATCAAGGAGTGTTTTTACAAGATTTTTTCCGATATCGTGCGTGTCGCCCTCAACGACGCCGATAACAACTTTTTTACGGGTTCGCTGCTGCTCCCGGTTGATATACGGGTTGAGAATATTCAATCCGGCATACATGGCATCTGAACAGAGAAGAATTTCCGGAATAAAATATTCTTCATCTTCAAAAAGCTGACCGGCACGGTTCATGCCATCAACAAGCCCGTTTTCTATAGCCCGATATGCATCAATTTTTTCTTTAATAACCCTGTGAGCGATCTCTTCAACTTTTACCTCATCCATATCAAGCACAGCATCAGAGAGCGCTGTGAAAAACGTTTGCTCTTTATTATCGCTCATATCTGATCATATTCGGTTTCTCTATAAATAAATTCACATCCTTTTTTCAGCGCACCCAGAAGAGAACGCGGCGTTTGACAAAATCAAGCAATGCCATTGACGTAAATGTAACAACACCAGTATAGAGGATACCGGCAACCATGCGAGGATAGTCTGCATAATCAGCATAGTATTGCACAAATCTTCCAAGTCCTTGATTTGCACCAAAAAGCTCGGCGACAGTCAACAGAATAAATGCAAGGGCAAGGCCAACTGCCATCCCGGAAAAAATATTCGGCAAAGCGGCAGGAAAGGCAACACGTCGCATATACTCAAATCTACCAAACCCGAGAATGCCGGCATTATCACGATAACGAAGCGGTACCGAAGCGGCACCTGCGGCAGCATTAACAAACACAGGCCAGAAAGCTCCGATAAAGACCACCATGATTGCTGATACCCTGAATGTTGGCATCAAGGCAATTGCATAGGGAATGTAGACTGTTGGCGGGATGGGTGCTGCAACTTTGGCAAACGGATCAAATGCCCTATGTATCCATGTAACCGAACCTACCACTATACCCCACACAGCTCCCAGGATAACAGCAAGACAGTATCCGGGAATCAGAATAAGAAATGATGACCAAGTCCCCTTCAACAGCTCCGGCAATGAATCCTGAAGCGCTTTGAACGTTACCGCCGGGGTTGGATAAAGGGCAGCATTCCTGAGCGGAAGCAGAGTAGATGCCAACTGCCAGCATAGTGCCAACACCACAAACAGAAGCATGCCTTCAAACCCTTTGAAAACTTTGATCCTTTTTTTGTGAGTAACAGTATTATGTAGCGGTTCATTCATATTAATTCTCCCTCTCCAAAAGCAACTGAACCGGCTTCCAGCTGGCGTTCAATGTCTTCATGATAAAGCGCCGAAATTTCTTCCTCCAGCTGCCGGAACTCTTTAGCCTGAAACAGATCACTGCGCTGAAGTTTTCCATCAAACGGCACATCGATATCAGCAATCACGCGACCGGGAGTTGTGCCCAGTACAACCACCCGATCACCGAGATAGAGTGCTTCCTCAACATCATGAGTAACAAATACAATTGTTCTACGGGTTGAGCTGCTTCTGCAAAGCTGTAACAGAAGATCCTGAAGCCTGACCCTGTTGACAGGATCCAATGCACCGAAGGGTTCATCCATTAGGAGTACCGGAGAGCCCAACGCTAACGATCGTGCAATTGCTGCACGCTGCCTCATACCACCGGAAATTTCATAGGGATGTTTGAACGCCATACCTTGAAGACCGACAAGATCAAGATACTCTTCAGCGATTTTGTTCCTTTCTGCCCTGCCAAGGCCCTTACGGGCCTTGTTAATAGCTATCGTCAGGTTATCCTGGAGATTCAGCCAGGGAAAAAGGGAGTAGTCCTGGAAGACTACCCCGCGCAGGATATTCGGGCCGGTAACAGGATTTCCCTGATGCAATACATTTCCGCTACCGGGCTTTTCCAGTCCGGCAAGCAACCGCAGCAAACTTGTCTTTCCACAGCCACTGGGCCCAAGTACAGCGACAAATTCACCTTCAGCAACAGTAAGATTGATATCCTTCAAAACAAGATCTGCATCATAAGCAAATGATACATGTTCAACAGAAAGCGCTATTCCAGGATCTTTTTTTTCATACCCGTTTGAGGGGCGGTTAGTCCCGCTCATTGAATTGCTTTTTTAATTTTACCCAGTACGCATCTTTTGGATTCTCGGCTATCAGGCTTTCCAGAGCCGATTTATAGAATGATGTCACAATAAACGGCTTGATCTTACCCTTTGACTCAACAAATTCACTATCCTGCATGGTTTTCCAGAAAACTTCAACCCCCTTCACATTAGGATCAGAACTCTGGTCAAGATGACCGCCATAATAGGCCTTTTCAATCACGGAAGGATCAATTTTCAGATATTGCTGAATAATGGACACTGTTTCCTTTCTATTGGCCGATGTTTGAGTGAATTTTTCAGCACGAAGAATCGCCCGGATAAAACGCGGCCATATTTTGGCATTTTTAAGCTGATCTTCACCATTAATGGTCAGTCTGCAGCATGGATGACCCGGCTCAAGATCATGTGAGCGTGCCATGATTTTCAGTCCCAGTTCCTCCGCCCTCACATCGTGAGGCCCCCAAACGACGCCTGCATCAACCTGTCCTGACTTGACAGCCTCAAGAACAGCTGGAGGATTTTTCAGCTCAAAAATCTGTACATCCTTACGCCAATCAAGGCCCGCGCGATGCAAGGCCCCGCGAAGCACTGCGTCACCGGATGCAAGACGTACAGTGGCAATCTTTTTGCCTTTCAGGTCTTTAATTTTCTTGATCGTGGCACTATTCTCCTGAGTAGTGATGATCGCTGCATCTTCACCCATAACCCCACCTATGATTCGAAGATCTGCCCCTTTTGCTATATGAACCAAGGGAGCGGTCGTCCCAAAAGCTCCTATATCAAGTTTCTTTGCACGAAGAGCGCTAATTCCGTCAGCGGAATTTGCAAACTGAATCAACTCCACCTTAATACCTTCCTGATCAAAGAAGCCTTTATCTTTTGCTACAAAAAATTTGGCATGACCGGTAACTGGCAAATAGCCGACGTTAACCGGAACCGGTGGAGAAAGTGGTGGATAGATTTGAGCATTAGCGTCTGACGAAAACAGCAAAGCCGCACCGGCCATAATGAATAACGCTCTTCGAGTCTGCTGGCGCAAAAAGGAAGAGAAGACGGTATGTTTCATGATTATAATTATTTGGATTTATGAAGAGCAACTTCCACACCTATAATCGCATTGTCAATGACATCAACAACAGAGTCCCATGCATAGAAAATTCTTACGGGATTCCTTTTTGTTCTTATGAGTTGCAATAGTTGTTTTGGAATGGAAAGCAAAAGAGTTCTTCATAATTTAGAGAAGTGTTAAAACAGTACTTCCGGCCGTAATATTAATATGATATGGGTTCAATATCTCACTTCTTCAACCCATAATAAATACCATAAACAAGGTATTTATATATGCCATAAAAATGTTTTTTACATCTGAATTACTGTTTTCAATGAAACAGAGAGGGATCCCAAGGAGATAAGAAACGCGTTGTCATGACCAGGGGAAAGAAGATATTTCGCGAACATTTTTTGCCTGCAATCCTTTCCCGGTGTTGTCAAGTTCAAACTCAACGTCTGAACCCTGCTTGAGAAACTTAAATTCCTGTTCCAGTACAATGTTAGAGTAATGAACAAAAATGTCCTCTCCCCCATCAGGATTTACAATAAAGCCGTAGCCTTTTTTTCCGTTAAACCATTTGACCTTACTTTTAGCCATACATCAAGAACCTAGTATCAGTAAATAATCGCTTGTAATTTTTTTTGTGCTTAAAAGTCCTCAATAAAAGCATCATTCCAAATACCATAAATACGGTATACTTACTACCACAAATACGATTGAAAAAGAACTGATAGACTTCTTCATCATGCATTCTTTTCATCAGTAAATGCAGTCGTCTCATCAATCGATGATATCCATGAACAAATTTACTGAAGATGAGATCAAACAGGTAGTTAAGGGGGATGGTATAACAGAGCTGTAGAGAGGTGCAAAAACGATTTTGCTTACGGACTAAATTTATTATTAACAATTGTTAAAATTTGTGCCTGCAAGCATTGGATATACCATATTTATGGTATAAATTAGCGCTGTAAATGCGGCATTAATCTTCAGTATCCGCATTAGCGGCCTCCTCCTTAAACCTCAACACATGGCAAATATTGCTAAAAAGCTTACCGATCTGATCGGGCATACCCCGTTACTTGAACTTGGAAATTTCAACCAACAGCATCACACCCAAGCCACAATTATTGCCAAGCTTGAATCCTTCAACCCCGGTGGCAGTGTCAAGGATCGTATCGGCATTTCAATGATAGAAGATGCCGAGAAGAAAGGACTGATCAATAAAGAGACAGTTATCATTGAGCCGACAAGCGGCAACACAGGTATTGCCCTCGCATTTATTGCCGCGGCCAAAGGATATCGTCTGATCCTTGCCATGCCTGAAACCATGAGCCTCGAACGCAGGAACATGCTTAAAGCTCTGGGTGCTGAACTGGTTCTGACACCAGGGTCGGAAGGGATGCTTGGCGCTATCAGAACTGCCGATGAACTGAAATTGCAATATCCAAACTCATTTATCCCGCAGCAGTTTAAAAACCCTGCAAATCCTGAAATCCACCGCACAACAACTGCTGAGGAGATATGGACGGACACTGACGGAAAGATTGATTTTTTTGTCAGTGGCGTGGGAACCGGCGGCACAATAACGGGTGTTGGCGAGGTACTGAAAGAGCGGAACCCTGAGATAAAAATTGTGGCTGTTGAGCCGTTCGATTCACCGGTTCTTTCTGGCGGCAAGCCCGGACCTCATAAAATACAAGGTATCGGTGCCGGTTTTGTTCCTGAAATACTGAACACCGGGATTATTGATGAGATCATCAAGGTTAAAAATGAAGATGCCATGCGTACTGGCCGCGAGTTGGCCCGTACTGAAGGACTTATAGTCGGCATTTCTTCGGGAGCAGCTGTATATGGCGCTTTGGAACTTGCACAGCGCGAAGAAAATGAGGGAAAACGAATTGTTGTCATACTGCCCGATACCGGCGAACGATACCTCTCAACTCTGCTCTACCAGTTTGATGATGAAGCAGTTACTATTTAAATAAGCTATTGTTCTTCAAAGACTTATGATCGTGAGGATAACCTAAAGCGAATCATAACGACCTGAAAAAATATTTTTTACAGATCACTATTAAACCATTCGAAAAGACCATGTCAAACTCACAACAGGAACCCAGCAGTCTGTTACAGCGCAGTGTAACGACCCATGTTGCAAGAAATCTGGCGAATACTACCAAGACCCCACCACAGATGATGTCGATAACCCCGAGGTGGTTGTTGAAGCTTCTTCCCTGGGTTCATGTTTCATCGGGCACCTACCGAGTCAACCGCACAAAAATTGAACTGCAGAAACCCGAAAGAATTGACATTAATTTTCACAAGGGCACCCCTTCATTCAAGCCTGAATCCCTTAAAAGCATCCCGCTTTTCGCATCTTTTGAGGATGATATTATTGCCAGCATAGCCAAAAAGTTTGTGCTTGAAGAGGCTGAACTCGGCAACACCCTGATCCTTGAAGGCGAAGATCGTCACAAGATTTTCATCATCGCACACGGTCAGGTTGAGATTTTAAGCAAGGGACTCCATGGAGAAGATCTCCGTATTGCCCTGCTTTCTGAAGGCGAGTATTTTGGTGAGGAAGATCTGGTTTCCGAAAAACCTTCATCGGTCACCATCCGCACCATTACCCCTGGTTCATTTTTCTCCCTCTCAAGCATCGATATTGAAAAGCTGTTCAAGGAATCGCCTGTATTGAAAGTGTCATTTGAAAAAGCAGTCGAAGAGTATCTGAAAATACGTTCCACCGTCAACACTCACGGCGAAAAGCACATTGATCTTGTCGCAGGATTCGCTGAAAATGTAGAGATACCGGAAACCTATGTCGATTACTCGAACAAGCCGCGCGAGTACTCGCTTCAGGCTATTCAAACTGTTGTTCGTGTCCATACCCGCGTTTCTGACCTCTACAATGAACCTTACAACCAGATAGAGCAGCAGATGCGCCTGACGATCGAGGGCATCAAAGAGCGTCAGGAGTGGGAGTTCATCAATAACAGGGAGTTCGGTCTGCTTCACTCTGCAGATCCCGGCCAGCGTATCAGCACCCGCTACGGTACACCAACCCCTGATGACCTTGACGATCTGCTCACCAAAGTGTGGAAAAAGCCAGCCTTCTTTATCGCCCACCCGAAAGCCATTGCCGCTTTTGAGCGTGAATGCACATGGCGCGGCGTGCCTCCGGCCACCATCAATCTCTTTGGAACTCCTGTACTGACGTGGCGCGGTGTACCACTTATTCCGAGTGACAAAATTGAAATCAAGAAGAACAACAAGTCCAGCCACGGAACAACCAGCATTATTCTCGTTCGTGTCGGTGAAAATGAGCAGGGTGTGGTTGGACTGCATCAGGCCGGAATTCCGGGTGAAATCAGCCCGAGCCTCTCTGCAAGGCTGATGGGACTCGACAAGCTTGGTGTGGCTTCATATCTCCTGACACTCTATTCATCACTTGCCGTTCTGACCGATGATGCTTTGGCTATCCTTGAGAATGTAGAGGTGGGTTACTATCACGATTATGAACATCGGCAGTCTGGATCCAAAACGAAATAAATCAGAGACTAACTGCTATAGAGATAGCCTTTTTAGAAGGCTTTCTCTATAGCTCACCATTGTGACTTATGCCAAGAGAATATGAACAAGAGAACATTTCTGGAATAGAAAGTGAAGCGCTGAACCCGGTGCTCATTGCACAGATAGCAAGCCGCCTGTTCAATGAAGTGCCCGAAGCGGGTAGTGTTCCGAGATATGAAACCGATGCCGCAGGGGCACCTTCTTCGGCTGCTGGCAGCTTACAGGATAAAACTGTTCTTGCCGGTGAACCGGGAGCTTTGAACATTCCGACCGCTCTGCAGCAGCAGGATTTTTATGGGGAATCAGCTTCTCCTTATGGTTTCGATGCGCTTCCTGCTGAACCAGAACACGATTTCTATTTTCTGCCCGGAACACCTGAAAAAAAGCAGGAACCGCTGGGACATCATGCCAACAAATTGACCGAACAGCAGAACTATTCAGAAAACACGGACGGCTCCTACGGACTCGACCAGTTCATCCGCCGCAGCATGCCTCCAACACCGGAGAGTGCTGAAGGTTTTTCAAAAGCTGATCCGGAAAGCATTACTCCGTTTTTCACTACACTGAATGGTGGTCTTCCTTCTGAAGACGATTTTTCCTTTAGAGTGCTTCTTGCTGCAGCTCAAGATCCGACGGACGTAACAGGTACCCATCCTGAAATAAACCCACAGTCGCATACCCCTGAAGCTTTTTCCACCAATCAGCTGCAGGAACAGCTTTCACAGGTACCGGGCTCAACCAGCGGACCTGCTGAAGGAGAGTGCTATGCTGAAAAGCTCTACAGAACCTTTGAACAGGAACAGGGCAGCCCGAATCTTGAGGCCGTGTTTCAGACGCTGCGGGGTGGGCAGTGGCCAGTTGGCAGTAGGCAATGGGGAAATTCGGGAGCGCCTGAATTTCCGGGAAAAGGGCCGGCTCCGGTATGGCCGAACGGGAGTCTGGAGACTCTCGGCAGCAGTTCGCTTCCTTTCAGTCTGCCTGAAGTTCCCAAAGAGCCCTATTACTTTCTGCGGGAGCCAAAAGCCCTGATTCACCAGCCTGAAGGCTTTGATGTGCTTACGATTCGCAAGGATTTTCCTGTTCTTCACCAGAAGATTCACGGCAAACAGCTTGTCTGGTTCGACAATGCGGCAACAACCCAGAAGCCCCTCAGTGTTATCAATGCTGTTGCGCAGTTTTACGCCAACGATAACTCGAACATCCATCGCGGTGCACACACCCTTGCTGCCCGTGCCACCGATGCCTATGAAGGTGCACGTGAGAAAATAAGACAGTTCATCGGAGCTAGTTCAGCATCGGAAATCATCTATGTGAGAGGCACTACTGAAGGCGTCAACCTTGTTGCTCAGACCTGGGGACGGAAGTTTATCCAACCGGGTGATGAGATTGTGCTCTCCATCCTTGAGCACCATGCCAATATTGTGCCATGGCAGATGGTTGCGCAGGAAAAAGGCGCTCGCATCAAGGTTGTGCCGGTCAATGACCGTGGCGAGATTATCATGGAAGAGTACACAAAACTGCTCGGACCTCGCACAAAGTTTGTTTCACTCACTCAGGCATCCAACGGCCTTGGAACCATTCTGCCCGTCAGGGAGATGATACAGCTGGCAAAGCGGTTTGACGCAAAGGTTCTGATTGACGGAGCACAGTCGGTTGCCCATATACCGGTCAATGTGCAGGATCTCAATGCTGATTTCTTTGTCTTTTCAGGACACAAGATTTTTGCTCCTACCGGTATCGGCGTGGTCTACGGCAAGCGGGAACTGCTTGAGATTATGCCTCCATGGCAGGGCGGCGGGAACATGATTCAGGATGTGCGCTTTGAGGAGACTATCTACAACGAAGCACCGGCAAAGTTTGAAGCTGGAACGCCATCGATCGGTGATGCTATCGGGCTTGGAGCTGCGCTTGACTATGTGCGTAAAATCGGGCTTGACAACATCGCCCGGTACGAGCATGAGCTGACGGAGTACGCAACGGAGAAACTTATCAGGATTCCTGGTCTGCGTATCATCGGGACTGCCCGCAACAAGGTGGGAGTAGTTTCGTTTGTGCTCAACAATCTCCCCAATGAAGAGGTGGGTAAACTGCTTGACCGCGAGGGCATTGCTGTCCGGACCGGCCACCACTGCTCACAGCCATCGTTACGGAGATTCGGCGTTGAAGGGACAATACGGCCGTCGCTGGCTTTCTACAATACCAAGGATGAGATCGACCGGCTGGCTGAGGTCATCAACCACATCCAGAGACGATAACAAAGACAATCATTGCAAACCCAAGACAGCAAAGAAGCCATCTCCTAAAAAGGGATGGCTTTTTTGTTTTATCAAGGCTTTGCAATAACAGCGAGTTCACGAACTTTTTTTGCCTGCAATCTTTTCCCCTTGTTGTCAAGTTCAAAATGCACTTCAGCATCCTGCCTGAGGAGCTTGAAACGATGGTGTGAATCAATGTTGGAAAAATGAACAAAAATATCCTCTCCCCCGTCGGGATTGACGATAAAGCCGTAGCCTTTTTTATCGTTGAACCATTTGACTTTGCTTTGTGCCATAGCTCATAATGTTTAGTTATCTGTCGATTGTAAAACGATTTTTCCTTAACAGATAAAGGTCCTCAATAAAAGCTAATTTCGAAATACCTCTTATACGGCATTATATATCCCGTAATTCGATTATTGATTTTGGGTTACGCGGGAACCAGCTGTACCCCAAGATGCAGTGGTGTATGGTTTGCAAGGTTATCTCTTACAGGGCATCTATCTTCAATTGTTTCAAGCCATTTTTTAATGGCAGCAGGAGTCGCATCGGTATCAGGAATCAAGTGTACCCGAAGGCTCTGAAAACCTGCACGGTCGTCAGAGGGCAATCCGAGGAGTCTTGCAGGATTGATATCGCCATCAACACTTATCTTCAGGGATTTAAGATTAATACCCTGTTCTTTGGCCACTAAATGCGCAACAACATTTAAGCACCCTGCAAAACCTGCCAACAAATACTCTACAGGATTTGCGCCATGATCAGTTCCCCCCAGCGTTGGTGGTTCATCAACGATGAAACTGAATGTTCGTGAATTTGCAACAAACTTGGTGGCGCTTTCGCTGGCTCCGTTTGTCGAGAATGTCAGGTAATTGCTCATTTATGTGTTCCCTTTTTACGTTCAAGAGGAAAGAAATTCCTTTGGTGAGTGGGTTGAGTATCCCTCAAATAAATCTTTCAGGATTTCACCTCTTTAATATCCGTCAGGTTCAGCTCAAAGTAAATCCCATTTATGAGGTAATATCTATACCACAAAAAGTGTAGCCTTGGCGCGCAAGCCACCCTATACCCTGTTTATGGTATTTTTATGGTATATGCTTGGAAACAGTATAAACATTGAGCTTTATTCAGCATTGAACATCAAATACTAAGACAGGGAGGTGGCGATGAAGCATGGCTGGATAAAAAAGGGTATAGTTGCGGGAGCACTTTTTCTCGCCGCCGTACTTCCAGGCACTCTGGCAGAGGCCGCAGGAAATGTTACGCTGCTGAATGTATCGTATGACCCTACGAGGGAACTCTATCAGAGTGAAAATGCTGCTTTTGCAAAGCACTGGTTACAGAAAACGGGCCAGACTGTGACAATCAACCAGTCACACGGCGGATCTGGTAAACAGGCACGAGCTATTATTGACGGACTTGAAGCCGATGTGGTAACTCTTGCTCTTGCCAATGACATTGATGCCATTGCCGACAGCAAACTTCTCGATCCTAACTGGCAGAAAAGATTGCCAAATAACAGCACTCCATATACATCTACAATCGTTTTCGTCGTACGCAAGGGGAATCCGAAACAGATCAAGAGCTGGGATGACGTTATAAAACCGAGTGTATCGGTAATCACACCAAACCCGAAAACCGGAGGAGGTGCCCGCTGGGTCTACTTGGCGGCATGGGGTTACAAACAAAAACAGACAAACTCAACAGATCAGGCTAAAAAATTTGTCAAGGCTTTATATAAAAATGTCCCGGTACTTGATACGGGAGCCCGGGGTTCAACCCTTACCTTTACACAGCGGGGTATTGGTGATGTTCTTCTGGCATGGGAAAATGAGGCCCACCTGATTCTTAAAGAGTTCGGATCGGATCAGTATGAAATCGTTCTTCCCCCTGTCAGCATTCTGGCTGAACCGCCTGTAGCTATCGTGGATAAAAACGTCGAGAAACATGGTACCCGCAAGGTAGCTGAAGCCTATCTAAACTTCCTCTACACTCCGGAAGCACAGGATATTATCGCGAAAAACTCTTATCGCCCAAGAAATGCTATCGCGCTAAAAAAATATGCAGCAAACTTTCCTTCCATCAAACTCTTTACGCTGAAGGAAGTGTTCGGGAACTGGCGCAGTGCACAGAAAACACACTTCAGTGATGGCGGAGTTTTCGATCAGGTCACTACTCCTTGAATGTCAAGCACTTTCATAACGGAAAGGCTTGACTTCTGTCAATCGCATATAGACAAAAGAGTTCTCCGAACTCATGATTGCCCAGAACGCCGACATAAGCTGGCAAGCTTTGACCTGCGTTGATCTGATTGATAAAGAGCCATCTAAAGATTATGCTCCTTCATCCTGCACCACACAAAGAAATTGCGGCAATCCGAATGTGGTTATGATAAGTCCGTATATTACGAAAAAGCACCCGACCCATTGAGTAATGGATAGCTGCTCATGAAGTACCAAGCCTGCCGTCAGAAGACCTGTAACCGGTACGAGCAGCGAAAGGGGAGCTATCTGACCTGAGGAGTATTTTGACAGCATTTTACTCCATACACCGAAACCAAAGAGTGTCGCTCCGAATGCAAGATAGAGAATGGCAAAGAGTGACATTCCGCTGAGCGTCGTGATTGCACTATATATTGTTTTCGGAGAGTCCTGAATAAGCGCAAACAATGCAAAAGGCAGAGGAGGAATAAGGCTTGACCAGACAACCATACCGAACATATCAAGTTGTTCTCCTCGACCAGCTGTATCTGCCGAAGCTTTACGAATAACTATGTTGGACAAGCCCCAGAAAGCTGCACCGGCGAGTGTTATCATCAACGCCCCCAAAGGAATTGCAGCAATGCCTGTATTATAGCCAATGAAAGACAAGCCTGCTGCTGCGATTCCAAGTCCTGTTACCTGCGAACGGGAAACAGGTTCCCTCATAAGTACGGTTGCAAATGCAAGCGTAAAGAGCGCCTGCGACTGATGCACTACCGAAGCAAGACCGGCTGGCATTCCCATGTGTATAGCATAGAAAAGACAACCGAACTGACCCACTCCCACAGTTAACCCGTAGGTAATCCAATATTTTGGTTTTACTGCTGGAGGACGTATAAACAATATTGCCGGAATTGCAGCAAAAATATAACGAAGTGCTCCAAGCAACATCGGTGAAAAGTCGTGAAGACCAAGCTTTATAATTGTGAAACTTCCACCCCAAATTGTTACAACTAGGAGAACGGCACCAAAATCCCTACGATTAATCTCTTTATTCATCTATCGCTTTCAACCTGACGTTTATGAAAAAATGCCCAAATGCTCTGTATTCCGAGATCCTTAGAACGAAGGTATTTCTCATATCCACTACAAGATAATCAGGACAGAACCCCCAATGATAAGAAGTGCTCCCATAAGGATTTTCCATGTCAGAACCTCATGCAGGAGCAAAGCTGATAAAATGATTGCAATGGCAACGCTCATTTTATCGACAGGGGCAACCTGTGAAACCTTGCCCAACTGCAATGCTTTAAAATAGAAAATCCAAGACAAACCGGTTGCAACACCCGAGAGACCGAGAAACACCCAGTTGTTTTTTGAAAGGAGATGGATGCCATCTACCTCTTTGCGGGCAAAGACAATCCCCCATGCAATACATAAAATAAATACCGTTCGTATCGCAGTTGCCAAATCGGAGTTAACCCCTTTTATGCCAATTTTAGCAAGTATGGCAGTAAAGGCAGCAAACAGAGCAGATAATAACGCGTAGGTCCACCACATGAATTCAAGGTTTTAATGCATAATTAAGATGAAGAAGAACCACCGCGTTTCTCGGTATCCCAAAGAGTCCTATTTCTTCATGCGTTTATTGACGACTTCTTCAATTCCTTCACTGACGTTCTTCCATGCAGTATCTTCGTCAGACCAAAGCTTTATTGCCTTAGCATCCTTTGGTAATGCCTGAAATGTTGCAAAAGGAGCCGATTGCCAGTTAACGTCACGGACGATGATGGGAATGACTGTTGCTACACCAGACTCATGGCGTTCTAAAGCTCGTTTCATTTCTATTTCCCAGCAATAGTCTGAGTCTATAAAATCAGCGCTTACAAGAAGCAGGATAATGTCAGCGCGTTCAAGGTTTTCATCAATAGCATTTTTCCAGTCATCACCGGGATCAATATATCGGTCATACCATTGATCGATTAACCCTGCCCGTTCCAGAATTTTTAGATGTGTCTCCAGTTTGTTCCGATAATATTCATCCTCATGGGCATAGGAGTAGAATATTTTCACTCTCGGCTTATCATATGAAGGCTCGTTCTTTTGTCTTGTTCCTGCCAAATCAACTCCATTCAAAAGCTGTTGGACATCAAGCGTTAATATTTTTCCGTTATATGCTTTTTGGAAAGTCTTGATACCGTTCTGCTCAAAGGTGAGCAATTCAGCATAAGAAACTGAAACCTCAGGAATGCCTGGTAATGGCACCACTTCTTCCGGACAGAGTTTGCTGATGGATGCATGAATTCGTGCGAAATCTGAGCGGATAACGGCCAGAAGTCGCCGACGGCTTTCTAAAGGGCCATCAACAGCAATAGAGACTCGTTTCTCCCCTGCGTCTGCCCGTACCAGAGCTCGGTTCCCTTCAAACGAAAGGATTACGCCTGTTCGCCATCGAGGATTGCCTTCACTCAATGAGTGTGTTCGAACAATAAATCGGGGCAAGAGACCTTCCGGTAACACTGCGTAGCGGTATTCAAAATTCAGGCATTCAGGAAGTTCAAAATCTTCGGCTTCTTTTGGTTCCTGCTTGTCAAGCAGCTCCGTAATCAGGTAATGGGTATCATCATCAGTAAACGTGAAGCAGAGTTCAAATTTTCTCATCAAGTCCATAAGAAACCGGTGCATGTGCCGGGGGTATTTCTCAGGATCAAGAATGCGACCAATATCATCAAGCCGTAACTCGCCATTTCGCTGAAGAAGAATCGGATCATTAAGCAGGGCGTACACACCGCTCGTTACCCACCTGGGATTGAGCACATGGTGGTCACGCAATCGGGGATCATCCTTGTAATTCAGAGCTACCCCAAGGTTGTGCATATGCGTTGCAAGAAAATCCTGGCCTTGAAACTCCTTTTCTCCCGCCTCTTTGCAGAGTACCCTGTACTCTGCAAAGGAGATGAAATTATCCTGCATTGCCGCAAGTTGGTCCTTGATGGCAAACCAGCTTGCTGGAAATGCTGCCCGAAGATAAGGGAGACGGTCGATCTCTTGTTCAATGGATGCCCGTAACTCCTGTATTCCTTGACCTGTATTGCAATCGGTCACAAGAAAATCCTTGATAAACCGATATTTCCGGAGGAGTGCCAGGCGATTCAGGTCAAACGGGTTCAATGAACCTTTGTTCAGAACGATGAGAACCGGAGCGATATTTCCATCATCCTCGGTTCCAAAACTTTCGATAAGTTTCAGCCAGTACTCTGCATCGGCATCCTCGCCACCCTGTCGACCTTCGAGTACCAGCAGGTAGAGACTGCGCTGTGTGAGAAAAAACTGATGTGTGGCATGCATGATTTCCTGACCGCCGAAATCCCAGAGGTTCAGGCGAATAATCTCCGACTCATGCAACTGGAGCTGCCACTCGGAAATGGCAATTCCTTCCGTCTTTTTTTCATATTCATCAAACTTATCGAAGAGCAACTTTTTTACCAGTGAGGTTTTGCCAACACCACCCCGACCAACAAGAATAAGCTTGGCTTCGTTGAGAGGCCGTTGATCATTCAGGATACGGAAATAGTAGTCAAGGATTGTGGCAGGACTCGCTGCTTGAGAAATATATTGCTCTTGACCGCTTTGGTTAATGATTATGTTCCTCCTTCCATGTAATATTTCCTGAGGAAGATTAAGTGTATTATTACCATACAAATTGAGTTCATTAAGATTTTTTAGTTTCAGCAAAGATGCAGGTAATTGCTTTAATTGTGTATGGGAAAGCTCAAGCTTCTGCAACTGAGCTAACTGCCCAATAGAGTCTGGTAATTGCTGTAATGGGGTATTCAAAAGGTTGAAAGTCTGCAGGTGAGATAATTGGCCAATAGAATCCGGCAATTCTTGTAGTTGTGTATGGGAAAGCTCAAGTGTTTGTAAGCTTGATAATTTGCCAACTGATTCCGGTAATTGCTTTAATGGGGTATTCAAAAGGTTGAAAGTCTGCAGGTGAGATAACTGGCCAATAGAATCCGGCAATTCTTGCAGTTGTGTATGGGAAAGCTCAAGTGTTTGTAAGCTTGATAATTTGCCAACTGATTCCGGCAATTGCTGTAATGGGGTATTCAAAAGGTTGAGAGTCTGCAAGTGAGATAACTGGCCAATAGAATCCGGCAATTCTTGCAGTTGTGTATGGGAAAGCTCAAGTGTTTGTAAGCTTGATAACTTGCCAACTGATTCTGGCAATTGCTGTAATGGGGTATTCAAAAGATTGAGAGTCTGCAAGTGAGATAACTGACCAATAGAATCCGGTAAGGATTCTAATTCAAGTCCTGATAAATCCAGAACTGTTGATTTATCATTCAAAACTTGTTTTATTCGGCGTTTAGCTTCAATGGTGTTCTTCATTGTCTTTCAAGGTAACGTTGAGAGTTTTTGAATACTCTTTCAGTATGAGTACCTATTCACATCTTTTTGCGGAAACCCTTCGCTAAGCCATTGGAGCTTCAAACCTCAACTCCGGTAACCCCTCTACAATCCCCACAGTCTTCACACTCACGTTGATCACACTCAGGAGCAGGTCGAGTATATAGCGAAGATTACCAACCTCTTTAGCCCAATCGTTAGGGTCATTGATTATACCACTCTCTTTGTGGGTCGTGATCTGATAGCGTTCCATGATCCATTCTATGGCACTTTTACCGTTCACAATATATTCATAGGCCTTATCAGGAATGTTCGATATGGTTATATAACTGTTGTAAAGGACAGTATCCTTTTGCCCTTTCTTCGGAAAGCGCATTTTATCGACATTGAAAAGCCCTTTTTCGGTACCTGTGACGGTTACACCATCATAAGGTGGCACTGTTTCGAAGTTGATGTGCAGTTCTGCCAGCTCCCTACCGGCCTTGCTGAATAACCAGAATTCACGGGGTTCATCGACAAGCGGGATGCGTGGGAGCATCTTTTTCAGGTCATTGGCAAAACGGGTGCGGTATTCAGGGCTGTGGAGTATGCCGTAGACGTAGTAGAAAATATCTTCTTTTGCTACGCGATTGCCGTATATCTTCTGTGCTCTTTCGAGAATAAAGTCTGAAACGCCATCTCTGCGGATAAACTCATTCTCACTACCTGCATCAAAGAGTGTCGGACTTGATTTCTGGCTCTCTTCGTAGTAGAAGAGTGGGAAGCATTGGGTTCCTGAATCCAAACAATTTAAATCAGGAATGCAGTCGGTTATAATTGTGGTATTTTCTTTACTTCCTCCTAAACCAGAAACACAGATAACAAGATTCTTAGTATCTGGAGTTGGAAAAAATTCTTGCATCTGCCCACGTCTGTGGACCATTTTATCACAGAAATACAAATTTTGCTTGAAAAATGGCCGATAGGTGCTCAACAGAATCTTATCTTGCTGGAAATCCGCAGCATTACAACGTTCTAAATGAGAAATCAGGCTGCTTGTCCAACTGATTTTTTTTGCGTCAGTATCAATAAAATCATCGGCTTTAAGAAGGGGATGATTTTCTTTTGCTTTGATATAGTCAGCTACATGATTATTGAAAAATGCAACAGTTCGCTGGATATTTGACGTCAGTTCCTGTTTGGAAGAATTATATACCCACGCATCTCTTCCTGTTTCATTCCCTCTTGAATTGAGTACAAAGAAAGACTTTGTTTTTAAATCATATTTCTTGTGCGAGTTTATAGGAATAAACGTCTCAAACAAATCATTCCTCTGATTCAGCCAATCCCCGTGCTCATTGGGTTCCAACGTTTCCCAAGACATTATTGGGTTGCTAACCGAACGGTAGTTGCTGATAATGGTG
The DNA here is from genome assembly GCA_903920215.1 of uncultured Chlorobiaceae bacterium. Lineage (GTDB taxonomy): Bacteria > Bacteroidota > Chlorobiia > Chlorobiales > Chlorobiaceae > Chlorobium. The sequence goes on along the minus strand of CAIXLG010000125.1, from coordinate 11,129 downwards.
AGCTTCTCTTCACGGTTGTGGTAGTCGCCGATGTCGACATAATGGATTGTGGCTTTCTCCTCGGTCTTGTCGGGGTTTTTCACCAGCAGAGTAATCGCAATGGGTGTACGGGAACCGGAACCGAATATTTTACCACCTTCTTTTCTGCTTAACTCTCCACTGGTGCGCTGGTTGCCTCTCAGGTTGAAGACATAGATGCTGGAAAACTCCTTTTCAAGGCACTGCCTCAATCCATCAGTGCTGTTACCATCAATCCATGCGCCATTTGAAACAAATGCAATGACCCCGCCATTCTCCGGATCAAGCCGATCGGTTGACCATCGAAAAGCCTTGATATAGGAATCGTAGAGTGAGTTTTTGTTGGTGGCATCAGTTGCAGCGGCGTAGGTTGCAGCAATCCGCCCATCAAGTACCTTATAACTCTGGTTTTGCGCATTGTCATTGGCCGACTTCTGGCCGACGGAATAGGGCGGGTTGCCAATGATGACTCGCAGTGACGTTTTCTTTTGTGCTGATACACGTTCGGAGTTTTGCGGAAACATATCTGAGAAGAGAACGGCGCTTTCATCAGTTTCCCCAAGCTGAAAGGTGTCGGTCAGGCAAATGCCTTCAAAAGCTTTGTAGTTTATTGTGTCACCCATCATATCATGGTAGGCGTTCTCGATATTGACCGCAGCAATGTAATAGGCGAGCAGTACAATTTCGTTGGCATGTATCTCTTTCTGGTATTTGCGTTCGAGGTCTTTCTGGTCAATCAAGCCACTTTGCAGGAGGCGGGTAATAAAGGTGCCTGTGCCGGTAAAGGGATCAAGAATGTGGATGTTCTCGTCAGAAAGGGAACGGTCAAATTCTTGCTTGAGTACATCGTTGACGGAGTGAATGATGAAATCAACCAATTCAACCGGTGTATAGACAATACCGAGCTTTTCCACCATCTTGGGGAAAGCCGTTTTAAAGAACTTGTCGTACAGCTCAATAATAATGCGTTGTTTGCCTGCAGCATTGTCGATATCTGCCGCTCGCATTCTTACGGATTCATAAAATTTGTTCAGGGTGTCTGCATCCTCCTGGATGGTCTGGGCCTCAAGCAAGTCGAGCATTTTCTGCATGGAGACAGAGATGGGATTGTTCTGGACGAAGGAGTACCCCTTAAAGAGAGCCTCAAAAACCGGCTTAGTGATGATGTGCTGCGACAACATTTCAACCGCCTCCATCTGGGTGATTGATGGGTTGATGTTCTGCTGCAGGCCGTAAAGGAACTCCTGAAATGCCTTCTTGTGCTCCCCTTCGGCATTGATGAGGCGGTTGATTCTTTCGACTTGTCGTTGAGCAATTTCCGCAACATTGTTAGCCCATTGTTCCCAATAACGTCGATCACCAACCTTTTGCACCATACGGGCAAAGACAACATGCTGCAATTGTTCAAATTGCATGGCAAGCTGTTGATTGATGTCCTTATCAGTCCCGTAAGCCTCATCAGGGTCTGCAAAAATTTGCTGACCATCTTCCCATGAGTAGGCTGGTCTGCCTACTAAAATCTGTTCAGGGCGTTTTCGGTTGAGTTCGATTTTATTAACGGTAGCATTAAATCGGTCATCATGAGCTCGGAGAGCATTCAATACTGTCCAGACAACTTTGTAACGTTCATTATCGTCAAGAGCTTTGTCGGCCTCAACATCGGAAGGAACAACAACAGGGATGATGATGTATCCGTATTTTTTACCTAGCGCTTTTCGCATGACACGGCCAACCGACTGAACCACATCGACCTGTGAGTTCCGGGCAGAGAGAAACATAACAGCATCCAACGAGGGAACATCGACACCTTCGCTTAAACACCTCACATTGGTGAGAACGCGGCACTCATTGTAATCGGTATCAGCCTTCAGCCACGAGAGCAATTCATCCCGCTGGGGAGCCGTCATGGTGCCGTCAATATGCCTCGAAGAGAGCCAAACCATCTGCTCCTGGCTTTTTTCAGGTAATGAATCAAGGTAGGCTTCGGATGCGGTATTGTAAGTGGCGGTTATTTTTTTTGACACGGCAATGCTTTGGCAAAAGGCGACAGCCCGTTTCATCGGTTCCGGATCACTGGCTTTGATAATTCCTGCATCACCGAGTATTTGTTTTGAAAGTGCATTGATGCAACCAATAAGTTTGGAAGCATCATCGGTATTGATTTCACTTTCGTTGTCGGTTATCATTTTCTGTACAGCCGGAGGAACATCGTTTTCATTCAACGTCAGAATGAGCACTTTGTAATCGCTGAGCAGATCCCGTTCTACTGCCTCACCAAAACCAATACGGTAAATTTCTTCACCAAATAACCTGACATCGTCCATTGAGCAAAGAATGGCATCAGCTTGAGCTGCCTTGCTTTTTGTATCATCACTGTAAAGCCTTGGCGTTGCGGTCATATAGAGCCGCTTTTTTCCTTTGAGGAAATTGTTGTCGTGCACTTTTGTGAATGCAGATTCATCTTCACCGGACAAGGTCACGCCTGTGGTTCGATGAGCTTCATCACAAATGATCAGATCAAACTCGCTGTAGCTATCGTTTGATTTCTGCAGTTCAGCTTGTGCACGAGCAATCACTGCAATAGACTGATAGGTAGAGAACACAACCGTTAAGCCAGAATGTCCATTGGCCTGTATATGCTTGAACTGGCGAAGAATTGAATTGACATCAGTGGATGCAGGTAACGCCAAATCCACTATGCTGAATGAGTCGCTATCTTCATTCTTGCTTTTTTTGCGAGAAACTTCACTGTCGGAACAAATGCAAATAGCATTTATCGGTTCGTTGGCGTCAGACGACCATTCCCGCAGTGTCTGGCCAAGCAATGCAATGGAGGGAACCAGAAAGAGGATAAAGCCTTTGCCATTGGTTTCATTTTCTGCTATTCGCAGGGAGTTGAATGTTTTTCCTGTTCCGCAAGCCATGATGAGCTTGCCTCTGTCTGCTGTTTTGAAATATTCGTGAGCTTTTTCCAAAGCTTCGTTCTGATGAGGCCTCAGTGATTTTTTTGAAGTTCGTGATGCTTCTCCGTAAATGCCCTGGTCTAATTTTTCCCAGTCTACCGATGATTCCTGTAGTCCGTAGAGGTTCAGGCGAGTAACCGGCGGGTTTTGATTATTTATGGCTTCGGTTGCATTCGGTCCCCATTTATTGGTCGTTGAAATCCATAGACGCTGTGAGAAACTTGTTGTTCGAAGGTTTTCATCTTTGAACTCCCTGCTTGAAGTTGAAAGGAATGAGTCAACAGATGGTTTGTCAATGATTGCACTTTCCTGAAAACATTTACACTGAATTGCCCAATAGTCGCCATCCAATGTCAGGGCTACCAAATCTATCCCGGTATCCCCACCACCTAAATCACCACGTCCGGGGAATTCACTCCATAGCCACACCTTTTTGAATAAGTATGCATACTTGGGATCGGTTTTCAGGTAGGCCTGCATCAAGCGTTCAAAGCGGTCACCTTTGTCGCGTTCAGAGAATGAATACTTTCTGTATTTGGTCAGGATGGTCTGAAAAGACATACGAGATCGGAAGATAAATATTAAAAGCTCTTCTATGCCAAGCACCTTCATCGGCTGGTGAGTCTCTTCAGAAATCGGGCGCTATCGATAATGCCTTAATATAGTTACCATTACTTTATTTTTCCCTTTCATCATAAATATAATGGGCACCTCTATTTGTTGCTGAGACAAGAGATGGAAAGCAAACTTTACCTGCAGGCTGAAAAAAGCTATCCTCTCAGAACAACTTTAGTTTTGTTGGGGTTCAGGAATCACCCCAACCTACAAAGAATCAATACTATAAGTTAGTCATAGCCTGATCTGAACAGATAGACTGACTGATCACACATTGAAGAGTTTAATCGTTGGTTGATGAAATAGAATGGGGCAGAAGCCTAAATTGCCAACCCTTTGAACTGGCTGATGTAGAGATCATAATACATCCCCTCATGATCAAGAAGTTCCCGATGAGTTCCCTTTTCAACGATAGTCCCCCGGTCAATAACAAGAACCTGGTCGGCATCGCGAATGGTACTGAGCCGATGGGCGATAACAAAGCTTGTCCGTCCCTTCATCAGTGTCAATAAAGCTTTCTGTATACGAAGCTCAGTTCTGGTATCGACACTGCTGGTTGCTTCGTCAAGAATCAATATCTCAGGGTTTGCAAGTATAACTCTTGTTATTGCAAGCAACTGACGCTGCCCCTGGCTCAGATTGCCTGCCCGTTCCAAGAGGATGGTATTATACCCTTCAGGAAGCTGGCGGATAAACTCATCTGCTTCGGCAAGTTTTGCAGCTTGGTGACATTCTGAATCAGTCGCATCAAGTCGTCCAAAACGGATATTTTCAAGAACTGTTCCGGAAAATAAAAACGTATCCTGCAACACCAGCCCAATCTTCCGGCGCAAATCAGCTTTGCTGTAATCACGGATGTCCTTTCCTGCTATAGTGATGACCCCGCTGCTTATTTCATAAAAGCGGGTCAGAAGATTGATGATCGTGGTTTTTCCTGCTCCTGTCGGACCAACCAAGGCAATGGTTTTACCAGGTTCAGCATCGAACGTCATATCTTTCACTACAGAAACACCTTTCTGATAGCCAAAGCTCACATGATCGAAACGAATTGCTCCGGCCAGAGTTTTTGGTACTGTTATACCTGTTACGTCAACTTCTGATGGAATATCAAGAATTTCAAATATTCTTTCCGATCCAGCCAAGGCAGACTGGATGGTGTTATACATAGTGGCCAGCTGGCGAAGGGGCTGGATAAAGTTCTGCCCGTAGATAATAAAACTGGCAATAACACCGACAGTGACCAGCCCTTTCAGGGCAAGCCATCCGCCAAAGGCCGCTATCACAATGATGAAAAGGTTGCCAAGAACATTGGTCAGAGGCATGAGCAGCATAGAGTAGCTGTTCGCATAGACTGATGCTTTGAAAACCTTGTTGTTCTCAATCCGAAAGGTATCGATCACTTCATCATTCCTGCGGAATGCCTTAATGACTCTCAATCCACTGATAGACTCTTCCATAACGCTGTTCATTTCTCCCAGCTGTTTCTGCAGTTCCCGGAACCCTTTTCGGGTATATCGGGCAACAAACTGAGTGAACCAGAACAAAATCGGAATGACAAACAACGAGGTTATGGCCAGCCATGCATCAAGCATAAACATGGCGATAATAATACCGACCAGAGAAATAATACTGGCAAGCATTGTTGTGACGTTTTGGGAGACCGCCTGATTAATAGCATCAACATCGATGGTAAGCCTGCTCATCAGGCCGCCAGCCGGATTTCGGTCAAAATAGCTGACAGGAAGGGTTTGGATATGGCCGAAAAGATCTCCACTCAATTGTTTCAAGGATGTTTGCGATACCTTGGCTATAATCCAACCTGAAACAAGCTGGAAGAGGTTATAGCATACATAGACCAAGAGGAGAGAAAATGAAATTATTTCAAGCCCGATAACATTTTTTTTCACCATGAAACGATCTATGGCTACACCCATCAGGTAGGGCCCAGCCAGACCAAGCAATGAATAGATCACTACCAGGAAAAAAACAATCCAAAGCCTAAAGCGAAAGGGTGAGAGGTAAGCAAGCAATCGATTAACGGCCTGTGAAGAGTTCTGCGGTTTTTCGATCCTGCCTGGTTGAGAGGGATTCCCAAACCCCAAGGATTTTGGGCGATCTCTTAAGGTTTCATGCTGACGGCTCATTGTACCTCCCCTGCGGTTTGCAGTTTACCGTTAACCCTTTGACGGAAAGGTTCCGTGCCCAACTGAGAAGCATATATTTCCTGATAGACAGTGCAGGTTTGTATAAGTGAGGAGTGATTGCCTTGCCCTGCGATTCGCCCTTTTTCAAGGACAATGATGTTATCGGCTTTCAGTACAGAGCTGACCCGCTGAGCAACGACGAAGAGTGTGCTTTTTTTACTGCTCTTATGCAGAGCTTCCTGTATTCTGGTTTCCGTATCGATATCAACAGCACTGGTGCTATCATCAAGAATTATAATTGCCGGAGCTGCAAGCAGGGCTCTTGCAATTGCAATGCGCTGTTTCTGGCCTCCGGAAAGGTTGACACCGCGTTCTTCAACCCGAGTATCATATCCGAGAGGAAGATTGAGAATAAAATCGTGGGCCTGAGCTGCCTGTGCCGCCTGGATTACCTTGTCGTCAGCAGCGCTGGGGAGACCGTATCGAATGTTATCACGAATGGTGCCTGAGAACAAAATGGTTTCCTGAGGTACTATGGAAATTTTCTGAAGAAGGGAGTCCTGGGTTACCTCCCTGATATCAATGCCATCAATCAGGATTCTCCCTGATGAAACATCATAAAACCTTGGAATAAGGTTCACGAGTGTCGATTTACCCGACCCAGTGGCCCCGAGAACAGCAAAGATTTTACCCGGCTCAGCAGTAAAACTTATATTTTCAAGGATATGAGTATCGCTTAGGTTCTTGTACCCAAAGGTGACATTTTCAAAAACAATCTTCCCCTGAATATTTTCAGATATCCCCTTTGAGCCAACTTGATCATGAATGTCAGGAATAACATCGAGCACTTCGACAACACGCTTCGATGATGCGATTCCTCCAGCGAGAATATTCGCAAAATTGGCCATAAAGATCAACGGAGCCATGGTTGTGAGCAGGTAATTTGTGAATGCCACGACTTGACCGGTCGTCATCTGGCCATGAATAACATCAAGCCCACCTACCCATATAACCAAAACCATCCCTGCATTGATACATAGTGTCAGAACCGGAGGAATACTGGCCATAAACTTCATGACTCTGATAGAATCGCTCGTAAAATCCTGATTCGCACTATTAAAACGGTTGAATTCAAAATTCGCTCTCACAAAAACTTTTATGAGGCGAATACCTGCAATATTTTCCTGAAGAACAGTGTTGAGCCGGTCGAGCTGTTGCTGCACTGAACGCCACAAAGGCTCCATTTTTACAACAAAAAATGCAATCAGTATAGAGGTGAGAAGAAGCAGGGGAAGAATAGTCAATGCCAGCGAACTACTGGTTTTAAACATCAGGATAAAACTGCCGGCCATCAAAATAAAGGAACGGGAACCTATTCGCAATGAAACCAATACGACACGCTGAACTGCGGCAGTATCGCTTGAAAGACGTACCATGAGCTGCCCAGTTTTGAGGCGATCAATATTGCCGAAAGAAAATGACTGGATTTTCAAAAACAGCGCTTCACGAAGATCACGAGCAATACTCTCGCAGACATTGACAGATAAAAGGTGTGCCCATACCGCAAAAAGAACACTTACTACCGTAATGCCCAGCATAAGTAAACCGGTGTGAATAACCACCTGCTGGTTATGCTGATGAATACCCTGGTCAATGATATGCTGGATCAGACGTGGAATACTCAGATCCATTATCACAACAGCCGTCTGCAAAAAAAGCGAACCAACCCCTTTTACCCTATAAGGTTTAAAAAAAGAACTGAGCCTGTAGAGGTTATGCATATCAGAGAGTCTCTTTGAAGAATGTATTCATAGCAGATAACATCAATATTTGGCTGGTAGTCTTTTAACTCTATAAGGGTTGAACAGGGGAAAAGTGACTCGCCCTTAAGGAAATGAGGTTCGTACTGTTACTTCAAACCAAGCGTCTGAATACTTTCAGTTGGAAGTCGATGGCGGTTTGCGCTCCTGAAATCTTCACTTTTTCTTATACAGAGGATGAAACTCATTTGTATAAATATCAGAAGGCTTTAGCTGGCCCGGTTTCAGCAATCCGTCTTCAATAAATCGATCAATCCACCACTGAATATCCTTGTCTTCGATCAATGGATGCGCCGGATTCCAAAGGTCTACCTTGAAATAATTTGCAAGGCGAGGATTACTGCCTTTTTTTACACTGATATCAGCAAAGGCTTTTCTTACCCGTTTGGGGTCTTTATGGAACTCATTGTAAATGATGCTGCGAGATTCATCATAGGCTCGCAGGTAGTTTTTTACAACATCAGGATGTTTTTCAAAGAATTCATTCCTAAAGCCAATTGCTGAGGCAACAGCTTCGCCCTTGGCCTCAAAATTTGAAGTGCCGGGTATTTGACGCACTCCTCCATTGCCGACGGCCATGTCAAAATATATTCCCCCACTCGTTGCGAATGCGATGGCATCTACCTGCCTGCTGCGCAACATCTGTTCCTGCTTTTCATAAGGGACAACAACCAACTCCACCTGCGAAACAGATAGCCCGTTCTTTTTGAGAAAAAGCCGAATAACGTAATCCGCTTCCGCACCGAGCACATTCACTGCGATCCTTTTACCTACAAGGTCTTTGATGGTATGAATAGTGCTATCATCAAGTACCAGCAATTCACTTTTTCCATATCCATTATCTTTTGTTGAAACAGTAGTGCCGAGGAGCGCCTTGATTTTGCCGCCACGGGCAATTATGTTAAGAAAAGGGGGCCAGGCTGATGCGGTTGTAACATCGATGTTATTTGCTATAAGGGCCTGAATCGCAGTAGTACCTCCAGTGCTCTGAACGCCATTAACCGATTCAAGCAGTACATTGTTTTCTGCAAGGATATCCCTGCCGGAAAGTTTTTCAGCAAGCTCCCACTGCGTTGGAGTGGTAGACTGCAGCTCCCGGATTACCACGCTATCACTTTTTGATGAATACTTCCCGAATGCAAACCATGCTGCACCAGCAGTCGCTATACCAATGAGTACAACAAAAAGTATCTTTATTTTACTATTCACTTTTTCTTGTATTGAGGGGTGAATTCATTTGTATAGATATCAGAAGGTTTTAGCTGGCCTGGCTTCAGCAGTCCGTCCTCAACAAACCGATCTAACCACCACTGGACATCCTTGTCGGCAATAAACGGGTAATCAGGAGTCCAAAGGGTAGCACGGAAATATTTTGCCAGGAGAGGATTGCTACCTTTTTCGACACTGATGTCGGCAAAAGCCTTTCTTACCCGTTCGGGATCTTTCTGAAACTCATTGAAAATTATGCGGCGGGATATATCATAGGCTCGAAGGTACTTTCTGACTGCATCAGGATGTTTCTCGATGAAGTCACTCCTGAAACCGAGAGCACTCATTACGGATTCTCCCTTTGTCTCATAGTTTGTCGTTCCCGGTATTTGACGGACGCCACCGTTTGCAACTGCCAGATCATAATATACTCTGAGAATGTACGCTGCATCAACCTGCCTGGTTCGGAGCAACTGTTCATGTTTTTCGGTTGGTGCCGAAACTAACTCCACCTGCGAAATTGACAACCCGTTCTTTTTGAGAAAAAGGCGTATAACGTAATCCGCTTCGGCGCCGAGCACATTAACCGCTATCCTTTTCCCTGCAAGATCCTTAATGGTATGTATACTGCTATCATCAAGAACTAACACCCCCTGCGTGCCGCCTTCATTGTCTTTTGTTGATACGGCAATACCAAGGAGCGCCTTGACATTCCCGCCACGGGCAACAATGTTTAAATATGGAGGCCAGGCAGATTCAGTGCAAACATCAATATTATCAGCCAACACGGCCTGAAGCGTTGTGGTGCCACCACTGCTCTGGATACTGTTAACTGTCTCCAGTTTCACACCCTCTTCAACGAGAACATCCCTGCCTGTCAGTTTTTTTGCAAGCTCCCACAGCGTTGGAGTGGTAGACTGAAGCTCCCTGATTACGACGTTTTCACTCTTTGATGAAAATGAACCAAAAGTCAACCATCCAGCTCCTGCAATCACCAAACCAATGACTGCAACGAGAAGTATTATTATTTTACTGTTCATTTATTCTTAACGACCGGGTAGAATTCATTTGAATAAATATCCGATGGTTTTATCTGACCCGGCTTCAACAATCCGTCTTCAATAAATCGATCTAACCACCACTGGATATCTTTGTCGGCGATCAACTGATGTTCAGGCGTCCAGAGAGTTGTACGGAAAAACTTTGCCAGACGAGGATTGCTGCCCTTTCTTACACATATATCAGCAAATACCTTTCTTACCCGTTCAGGATCTTTCTGAAACTCATCGTAAACAATACGTCGAGCAAATGCATAAGCATGAACGTATCTTCTGACTGCATCCGGATGTTTTTCGATAAAATCAGTTCTGAAACCAATACCAGCCATCATAGACTCTCCCTTGGTCTCATAATTTGAGGTTCCTGGTATTTTGCGCACGCCACCATTGGCAGCCGTGAGGTCAAAGAATATCCCTCCGGTTGTTGAAAATGCTATAGCATCTACCTGCCGAGTGCGCAGCATCTGTTCCTCTTTTTCTTCCGGCACAACTACCAGCTCGACCTGTGAAATTGAGAGTCCGTTCTTTTTAAGATATAACCTTATAACATAATCAGCTTCGGCACCAAGAACATTCACGGCTATCCTTTTACCAACAAGATCCTTTATGGTATGAATAGTGCTATCATCAAGAACCAACAAGGGACTCTGACCACACTCATTGTCTTGTCTTGATACAGCAGTACCAAGCAATACCTTGATCTTGCCGCCACGAGCAACAATGTTTATAAATGGAGGCCATGCTGAACTTGAGGTTACATCAATATTATTGGCCACCAGAGCCTGAATCGCTGTGGTACCTCCTGTACTCTGAATAGTATTAACCGGTTCACGTTTCACGCCCTCTTCAGCGAGAATATCCCTCCCTGTCAGTTGTTTTGCAAGCTCCCATAGTGTCGGTATAGTGGTTTCAAGCTCGCGTATTGCCACGTTTTCAGCTTTCGGTGCAGCTGGTTTAAGAGCAAACCACCCGCCCACTGCAATAAGGATTGCTATTGCAGCTATTGAGAGTACCTTTACCTTGCTATTCATTTGTTTCTCTAAAAAATTATCGTTATCAGTGAATTGCACTGCCAATATCACGCTTCCAGGAGGTCATTCTCTTTTCGACCCATACCAACAGATAATTAACTGCCAGACCAACAAGAGCCAGAGTCAAAACTCCAGCATACATTTCAGGCACTAAAAAATTGAACTCGGCATTCTGGATAAAAAATCCAAGTCCGGATTTTGCCCCTATCATCTCTGCGGCTATCACCACCATCAGTGAAACATTCGCCCCCAACCTGGCACCGATAACTAT
>CAIXLG010000124.1 GCA_903920215.1 uncultured Chlorobiaceae bacterium | reverse complement strand
TGAAACCTATCCGACTCTTCATCAGATGGTTTCAACAATCCGGGGAGAAGAGAGAGAAAATATCGGGTTGTATGATTTGTTCAAAGCGCTTTATCCTTCCGGTTCGATAACGGGAGCTCCAAAAATAAAGGCAATGCAACTCATCCAGGCCCTTGAAACAGACCCCAGAGGGGTTTATACCGGGGCCATCGGTTTTATCACGCCTGAGAGCGATATGGTCTTTAACGTGGCTATCAGGACGGTTGAGTTATCTGGAGAGGAAGGGCTCTATGGTTCAGGAAGTGGCGTAGTGTGGGATTCTGATCCACAAGAAGAGTATCGGGAGTGCCTGCTTAAGGCGAAAATTCTTATGAAGGCCGGCACTTCGCAAATTGCACTGTTTGAAAGCATTCTCTGGGCTGGAAGTTATCTCTGGCTTGAAGAGCATCTTGACCGTCTTGCATCATCCGCCCGGGCATTGGAGTACCCTTATGACCATGCATCAGCAGTGCAGATCCTGAGTCAGCTTGAAGAGGAGTTGCGTCGAAAAGGCCATCGCTTCAAAGTGAAGCTCACCCTTTCATTTCAGGGAGCATTTTCTACCGACTCTCACCTGGCGGAGGTAGATAATTCAGGCGCACCAGTTCGCATCTGCCTTGCCACCCAAAGAACTGATTCATCAAATCTCTCACTCTATCACAAAACAACAGAGAGAGCTCTTTATGATCGTTACTATAGTTTAGCCCGTGAAAATGGGTATGACGAAGTCCTTTTTCTCAATGAGCGTGGAGAGGTAACAGAAGGGGCAATCAGCAATCTTTTTATCCGTAAAAACCGATATTTCTATACTCCGCCAGTGAGTTGCGGGCTTTTGAACGGTATTTTTCGCCACTACTTTCTTGCCATCCGCTCCTTTGCTTCCGAAAAACTCATAACCCTTCCGGACCTCCTCTCAGCCGACAACATATACATCGCAAATTCAGTCCGAGGCTTAAGGCCAGCCCTCTTCACCAACGATCACCTCTCTTTATAGGCCCTATAGGTCGTATAAAAAAAGAACGCTATATTTGTGGTAAGTAATCCACTCAACAACTTACTGCAAAACGACATGCGTGACCACACTCCTGACTTCAAAATGAATGAGCTTTCCCTTGAAAACAAGGCACTCATTCGTCAAACTGTACAGCAGTTGCTTGAAAAGCTTTCGGATGACGGCAAGCTGAGTTCTGATACCTTGCTTGAGTTCTGGGTTGAAGTTCCCGGCTTTAAGCGACCTCGAGGTACATTCAGGGGTGGGTTTCTTATGCCTGACAGTTTCGTGTATATCAGCGACTATTTTCAATCCGATGGGGATACTCTGCATATTCTCAAGCCAGGTAAGTGCTATCTGGATGAGGGACTTGCTCTTGAGACTGTATGGGATGATCTGCTGGATGAACTCTTTTATCAGGTAGAGATATTTACTTCTCAGGTAGTGTCAGGAAAAGGTGTGACGCTTGAACTGTGGGCCGGTAATCGGCAGCGCCCGGAGGGTGAGTGGATCTATGCCGTCGATCGTAAAGTTGAACTCGGCTAGTTTTTTTCAGGATAATTGCAGACACTGCTTACACCACAACGTGGGCACTGCGGCTTTTTCGCCTTACACGTGTAACGCCCGTGCAGCAGCAGGTAGTGATGGAAATTAATGACCCATGCTTTGGGAATGATTTTCATCAGTTCCGTTTCAGTCTCTTCAACCTTGTCAGTTCTTACCAGACCGATTCTGTTAGAAACCCGGTGTACATGCGTATCAACTGGCATCACCGCCTGATGAAAAGCGCTGCTCAATACAACATTCGCTGTTTTTCTTCCCACCCCCGGGAGACTCTCCAGCTCCTCCCTTGTTTCAGGCACTTTGCCGTTATAGCGCGTCACCAGTAACCGGCTGACTTCCAGGATGTTTTTCGCCTTCGTATTGTAATAATTGATCGAGCGAACAAAGCCGATTACTGTGTCAAGCTCCAACCGGCTCAAACTTTCGGCATCCGGTGCACTCTTGAACAATTCGCGGGTTATGATATTAACCTGCCTGTCGGTTGCCTGAGCAGCCATAATGGTTGACACCAGAAGCTGAAACGGGCTGTCGTACTGCAGTTCGCTTTTCGGATTCGGGTACTCGGCCCCAAGCACTTCGTTAAGAAAAACAATTTTTTCCTCGGGTCTCACAGGGTCAGCCATCTATTTCTGTTTTCTCAATATCGCTTTCACTCTTCTGAAGCTTTGCAACCGACTGATCGATAAGTCCCCTTCCGTTTTTGTGGACTTTGCCTTCAGCTTTAAGGTCATTAAAGATGGCGTCAAGAATTCCATTGACGAATTTGCTGCTTTTATCAGTGCTGTTAAATTTTTTCGCAATTTCAATTGCTTCATTGATCGATACCTTGGGTGGAATATCCTCGCAGTAGAGTATTTCCGTCAGGGCCATACGGATAATATTTTTATCGATGATGGCGATACGGCTCATATCCCAATTAAAGGTGTGTTTCACAATGTAACGATCAATCTCTTCCATGTGCTCCTTGATGTTTTTCAGGAGTGTGTTGAAAAACTTCATTGCATTGCCGTCAGCAAGAATTTCTTCGGTTAAAAGCCAGCCTGCTGCAGAATCTATGTCGGTATCTCTTATTTCAATGGTATAGAGTGCCTGTAAAATCTTTTCACGTATTTGTCGACGGTAGGTCTTCATAAAAGAGCAGTTAATTTATTGAGGATTGGAGTATCTCACTGATAACAATATCGGTCGCAGTTAAGTTTTCATAGAGAATATGCGGATTGTGCTTTTTCAGTTCAGCCGATGAATAGGTACCTGTCGCTACCGCTATAGACTTTGCGTTCAGTACCCTTGCACAGGCGATATCGTGCTCTGTGTCACCAATAATGATGATATTCTGGTCTGAAAATTTTTCCCCGGTGAGTTGGTATGCTTTATCAACAGCAACCTGAGGCAGTTCGTTGCGACTCGCTGCATCATCGGCGAAGGCGCCGAATGAAAAATAATGGTTTATATCGGGCATGAGCAATTTATGCCGTCCTGAACCCTCAAAATTACCGGTCAGGAGGCCAAGCATCACTGCGGAACTTGCTGAAAGCTTGTCAAGGAGTTCGCGGATGCCTTGCATCAGGATGATGTCTGAGGGTTTGGCCTGCATGCGAAACATTTCAATATAGGTTTCCTTGGCCTTGTCAAATTTTTCCGCTATCGAGCCGTCACTCAGCCCGGTATTCTGCAGTACCTCATAGATTATGACACTGTCCATTTTGCCAGCGAAATTGTGCGTGCCCGCACTTCCTTCAGTGCCGTAGACCTCCCTCAACGCCTCCATAAGGATCCGGCGATTGATACTGTTTACCGACAGCAACGTTCCATCGATATCAAATAACACAAGTTTTTTCAGCATATCGCTATCCGGAACCTCTCAACCCTTTATTTTTTCAAGTCGTACAGGTATCAGTTTTGACACCCCTTCCTCTTCCATTGTGACACCATAAAGGGCCTGGCAGGAAGCCATGGTTTTTTTGTTGTGCGTAACAATAATGAATTGGGTGTTATTCTCAAATTTTTTCAGAAGTTTAATAAAACGGGTAACATTTGCATCGTCCAACGGAGCATCAACTTCGTCAAGAATACAGAAGGGGCTCGGTTTAACCAGATATATTGCAAAGAGAAGAGAAAGGGCGGTCAGCGCCTTTTCGCCACCGCTGAGCTGCTCGATCGAGAGTGGTTTTTTCCCTTTCGGTTTGGCAATAATCTCAATATGAGAGTCCAATGGGTCTTCACTGGCATGAATGAGCAAATCCACTTCATCTTCCGCATCGAAGAGTTCCCGGAAAATAGTGATAAAGTTTTTTCTCACCGCACGGTATGTTTCGTCAAATTTTTCCAGAGCGGTTTTGTTGATTTCATCAATGGTCGAGCGAAGCTGTGCTTCTGCGCTGAGAAGATCATCTTTTTGTTCAGTAAGAAAATCAAACCGCTCTTTTTCTCCTTCGTACTCGTCCAGTGCGAGCTCATTGACAGCACCAAATTGTTCGCGTTGCCGGGTTAAAATTTCGAGCTTCTGCTGTGCCGCTTTTCTGTCGAACGACGCTTCAATAGCTGGCGGTGGCATCGAGGCAAGGTCGCAGTTGTATTTAAGCTGAGCCTCGGTAAAGAGATGATCCAGCGAGTGCTTGAGTTGCATACATTCGCTGTTGAGGGTTGAGAGCAGTTGCTGTCCCACTTCGTATTTTCGACGGAGATCCCTTAGTGACGCCTGTGTTTCATGATGCCTGGCCTGATGTTCGCGATATGCTGATTCAAGTTCATTGACCGCTTTCTGTTGTCCGGCAGCAACAAGAAGCAGTGCATCAAGCTCTTCTTTTATTTTTTTTGCCGCATCGAGGCTGATCTGTTTTTTCTTTTCAGCAGTTTCAATGTCGGTGTTCAGTTTCTGGATCTCTTCCGAGAGTGAACGCCGGTTTTCTGTACAGGCGGCAATGTTGATCCGGAGTTTTTCAAGTTCAAGAAGTGAATCCTTATAGCGGCTCTGGCTGGCTTGAACTTCCAGTCCGAACTGGTGATGGCGGGCTTCAAGGGTAATCAGGTTTTCCTGCATCTGCCGGATTTTTTCTCCAGAAAGGGTGCTTTTTGAAACACCAATGCTGATTGCGGGGAGAAGTTCGTTCAGATCATTTTCACAAGCATTTTGTTGTTGAAGAATGAGAGCAATCTCCTCTTCTGTCTGCACTTCGTCCCGTTTTCTTTCGCTCTGTTCAGCCTCGAATCGAGCAAACCTCTTTTCATATCCACCGAGTTCCGTCGTCAACAGCTCAATCTTCCTCTGTTGTTCTGCAACTTTAATTGATGCCAGTTTATTTCGCAACTGCAGAAGAATCTTTTCTTCCTCGTTGATTGACTTCTCAAGGCTTGCAAGCTCTTTCTGCAAGGTGTTGCGTTCAGCTTTTTTTCCTAACCGCAGTCCCTCATTGCTTTTTGAGCTTCCGCCAAAGAGGACGCCTTTACCAGAAAATGTTTCTCCGCTCAGGGTTACAAATGAGCAGTCGCGGTGGACGAGTGCCAGGGTTTCGGCGGTTCTGAGATCCGGTACGATATAACTTTTATTGAGCATCAAAAAAAGCGCATCATGAAGTTCCTCCGGGTATGCAAGTACCTCAAGAGTTTTTATGGCACCGCTGATGACGGGATAGTAGTTGTCACTTTGTCCGGCGACAAGATCGAGTACAAGAAAATTAACTTTTCCCTTGTTTGAAGTTGTAAGATTTGCTATCCCTGCTTTGGCCTCAATGAGCGACCGGCACACATAGTAGCTCATGCTCTCGCCAAGCGCAGCATTGACGGCTTTTTTGTATGAACCCTCAAGCGATAAAAGGTCAGTCATGCAGCCAAGTCCATGTTTTCCGTTTTTTTGCTTTTCAAGGAATCCTATTCCTTCCGGCATACCTTCAAAATTGTCGAGGATTGAATCAGCCAGTAAAATCTGGTTATGGATTTTATCCCGACTGGACCTCTGCAAAAGGAGAGATTCTTTTTTTGCCTCGATCTCGGTTGAAATCTCTTCCTGTTGCTCCCTTAACACTCTCACCCTGCTTTTTGCTTCGACGATTTGTGCGGTTCTGATGGTGATCTCTTTTGATAATTGCTCTTCATCCGATCGGGATGCGTTAAGCTTTTCAAGAATTGCCTGTTTCTTGATTTCAAGCCGTTCACCAGTTGTTCGCAGATACTCTTTTTTCGATTCAAGAGTGCGTTTAGTTAAAGCGAGCTGGTTCGATGCACTTTGTGCTTCAGCACTTAATTTGCGCTCCAGAGAGAGTGCTGTTCTCTCGTTCTTCAGTGTTGTATTGAGCTGTTCGTGTTCAGAAACCAGGTTTTGAAATGCTGAGTGCAGTGCAGTGCATGTTTCTTCGCAAGGTGCTTTGCGTTGTGTCAGCGCGCTATGGAGGAGCTCCTGCTCACGGATCTTCAGCTCCTTTTCACTGATGATTATTTTGAATCGTTCGATTTCCGTCACAAGGTTTTTCTGCTGCTCTTCATAGTGCAAAACCTGCATTTCAAGAGCATGAAGA
This sequence comes from uncultured Chlorobiaceae bacterium, assembly GCA_903920215.1. Taxonomy (GTDB): domain Bacteria; phylum Bacteroidota; class Chlorobiia; order Chlorobiales; family Chlorobiaceae; genus Chlorobium. The sequence continues at coordinate 4,182 of CAIXLG010000124.1, read as the reverse complement.
CGCTGATTGCTTTCATTCAGCTTTTTCTGTATTTCGGATAGTTTCGTTTCTTCCTGAAGCAGCAGCAGTTCGGTTGAATGGGCGGTGCTGTCTTCAGAGGCTATCTTTGCGGCACATGCATGGTTCAGCAGTTCCTCTTCGCGGATGCGCTGCTGCATCGGTTCAAGCTTTTCACGGAACTCCTCCATGGCGAGCCACGCGAGGGTAAGATCGATACCTTGAATTTCTTTTTTCAGCTCCCTGAGCTTTTCGGCTTTTCTGACCTGCAGTTTGAGGCTTTTCACCTTTTTTTCAACTTCAGCCAACACATCATCAACTCGCGAAAGGTCTCTTGAAGCACTCTCAAGCAGCTTGAACGTTTGTTTCCGTCGTTGTTTATAGCGGGTTATTCCTGCTGCTTCCTCAAAAAGTTTCAGGCGTTCTTCACTTTTGTTGCTGATAATCTCTTCAATCATCTTCAGCTCAATGACCGAATAGGCATCGCTTCCCATCCCTGTATCGGTAAACAGGTCAAGAATATCCTTTAATCGGCAGCTCACCTGGTTTAAAAGAAACTCGCTCTCTCCGCTGCGGTAAAGGCGTCTGGTGATGGTAACTTCAGTATATTCTACAGGCAGGACGTTTCGAGTATTTTCAATCGTCAGAGATACTTCAGTAAGACTGAGGGGTTTGAGATTTTTTGAACCGTTGAAAATAATGTTTTCCATTTTCGCTGACCGGAGCAGGGATGATTTCTGCTCGCCCAATACCCAGCGCATGGCATCGACAACATTCGTTTTGCCACATCCATTAGGTCCAACGATGGCTGTGAGACCCTTGTCAAATTTTATTCTGACTTTATGCGCAAAGCTTTTAAAGCCAAAAAGCTCAATTTTCGAGAGATACATAGCCTGATAAGATTTAGTTGGCAGTGGGCAGTCAGCAGTTCTGAGTGCTGAGTACTGAGTGCTGAGTGCCCACCCAACCTGGTTCCTCAGCACTGTAAATATTCACAACCAACTGCTGACTATCTTAACTCGACCCTCAGCACTCGGCCCTCAGCACTATCTTTCCTGTAGGTTGGGGTGATTCCTGAACCCCAACAAAACCAAAGTTATAGTAATTCAGTCCTAACTTCTATAAGCCCTATCGGTACTATCGGCCCTATAAGTCCCAAATTCTTCTCTTCACTCGGCCCTTTAAATATTCACCGCGTACTGCCAACTGTCTTCATTGCTCACTGCCCACTGCCCACTGCCCACTGCCTACTGCAGACTGCCAACTATCTTCAAGCTCTGCCACGCCTCCCCAACATCATGAACCCTCAAAATACTGGCCCCACGCAAGAGCGCAATAGTCCCCGCCGCAATTGTGGCGGGCAGTCGTTCAGCGGGAGGGGGAGTGTCACTCCCCGGGCGAGTAATGGTATGGCCGAGAAACGATTTTCTCGAAAGCCCTGCAAGAATCGGTCTACCGAGGGTGAGCAGGGAACTGAGATGATTGAGCAGATGGAAATTTTCTCCCACGCTTTTGCCGAATCCGAAACCGGGATCGATGATAATGTCGTCGATTCCATGCTGTTCAGCCCTTGCGATGGATTGTTGAAGAAAGCGTCTGACACTGGTGACAATATCTTCTTCTCCAGAGTCGATTCCGGTACTCCACTGCATTGCATCTGGTTTTACCGGAGTATGCATTAAAATCACCCCCGCTCCATATTTCCGGCAAATAGCAGGCAACCCCTCATCAAACGTAAACCCCGAAATATCATTAACAAGATGAGCTCCTGCCCGCAAAGCCTCCCCAGCCACTACAGCCTTATACGTATCAATCGAAATCAACACATCCGTTCTCTCCCGCAACATCGCAACAAGCGGTATGGTGCGCCGAGTCTCTTCAGCTTCTGAAACCACTTCTGCACCTGGTCGGGACGATTCACCGCCAATATCTATAATTGAAGCTCCAGCCTTGATCATGGCAAGTGCATGATCAAACGCCCGGTCAAGATCGACTCCACATACCTTTTTTTGAAACGTCCCTCCGTCATAAAATGAATCGGGAGTTGTATTCACAATGCCCATGATGACCGGACCTTTTGAAAGATCGAGTATGCGTCCGGCACAGTTAAGCCTGAAGCGCCCATCCGTGATTATATCGCTGCTCATGAACTCGCGTTTCAGGTTATATCAAATGGTACTGGAGTAAATGTCAGAAAAAATATCACAATTGTTATCCATCCGAACACTATTCTTGGTGTTGTCAATTGCTGGTCATTCCCTGTCGGAGGATGCCTTAAACCAATGACCCGCGAAAGAATTAACGCCCAGAGCAGCCAGCCTGGCCATGACCAATGCAGGAGTAGAGGAGGAATTAACAACACAGCATCCGGTTTGACGAGACTAAGCAGCAGTTCCAGAAACGATGGAAAGCCAAGAAGTACTATAAAGATGAGAAAAGTCCTGGCAGCTTTTGCGTGTCCTTTCCGGCCAAACATGGCGTAGGTGATATGCCCTCCATCAAGCTGACCTACCGGCAGCAGGTTCAGCGCTGTTACAAGTGTGCCCAGCCAGCCAGTGAAGAGAAACGGATAGTGGTACATCTCAGTCATTGGCGGGAGGTTTTTAGGAGCTATACAGTATTCCAGAGCTATCCACAGAAGATTTTTCCCAAGGCGAAGCGTCCCTTGAGGTACCGGGATTTGCATGCCGGGTTGTGTCAGGTATTCAGGATGAATGGTGTAGATGAAATTTGCCGGAGGAAGATGTAAAAACCCATAGATGAGAAGTCCTGAGCAAACGGCAAAACCGCTTAACGGGCCTGCAATACCGATATCAAACAGAGCGTTTGTGCCCGGTATTTTTTCTTTGATTTTGATTACCGCCCCCATAGTTCCAAGACTGAGGAGAAACGGGAGGGGAGGAACGGGAATGTAATACGGGAGTGTTGCACGAACCCGGTGGTGCAGTGTTGCAAAAAAATGACCGAATTCGTGAACGCTTAAAAAGAGAAGCAGGCAAAAAGAGTATGGGATTCCTGAGACAAGAGTCTTCGTCCCACCCCAGAAAGCTCCTGCCCAAAGTGTTGAAAGTACCGTTAAAAGAAAAAGTGCAAAATGAAGAGGGTAGTTTTGTAAAGCAGGCGTGGTTCGTGCACGAAAAATTGGAAAACTCATGAAATCATTGCTGAAAACAGTTGCAAGGCAGGGGATGCATTTGTCTGTTGTACTATAAACTACCCAGCTGGATGCCAGGTAGTTTGTAGCGTGGTTCTACTCTTTTTTCTTGCTCTTTTTTTCGCCGAACGTCGCAACCAGGCCATCAACGAGCTGCTTTTTTTCATCAGCATTCAACTTCGCTTCCGGATGAGCGGGGAGATAGATAAAGAGGGGCATTTTGCCTTTTCTTACCTCAGCAGCAGCTTTATCACCTTCATTTTTGCCAAGTCGTCCCCATTCTGACGTGTTGAAAACACTGCGTCCAAAAGAGACGTCGAGCTGGGTCAGCCACGATACCGGTGCATAAGAGCTGTACCAAGGCCAGACAGTTTCGTTCGAATGGCAATCTTTGCAGGCACGGTTATAAAGCTCATGGGTTCTTGGCGAATCCCATGAAGGTTCACCTGTGACCGGAGGGTTCTTGTGGTCCCGGCCGTAAGGAACAAACTGAATAGCCGCAAGAACAATGACACCGCCAACTAATAGCTTGACAACCTTCATGCGTAATGACTCCTTTTTATTTTTTTCTGTAAAAATATTCTATCAATATAATTGAATTTCCCAAATACCCCTCTTTCCTTCGCTCAGCTCCAATGTAGGTTGGGGTGATTCCTGAACCCCAACAAAACCAAAGTTATAGTTATGCATCCCCAAGTCTTATATGTCCGATAACTCTTATCGGTCCTATAAGCTCTATTCCCGAGCTTTTCCATTGCTTAAAATCTTACAGTAAGCACACTGAACGGCCATAAACAGTCTAGCGTATGCACCCTTCCACCGGTAGCAATCTCTGAAATAATATCCAGTTCAAGTTCAGAATAGAATTTTCGCGCAGACGTCAAGCCGTCAAGGGTAAATGACCCTATCCCCTGCAGGCTGGCAATAAGAGGAACACCGCCGGCAAGCAGCATGCTGCGGTATCCGTCGATGCCGACAAACGCAGTCGTGGCATGTCGGGCCGACTGGGCTATAATTACCGCCAGCTGCCC
>CAIXLG010000123.1 GCA_903920215.1 uncultured Chlorobiaceae bacterium | reverse complement strand
GTTGAGTTCAGTAACACAACCTGGTCTTGGCTTATAAATATTGCAAGACAATCTATTGACAATATTCATCGAAAATTTGTTTTTAAGGCATTAACCTTATCTGATGCATTGCGATTTGGGCAAATGCTCGATTCAGATAGTTGGCACTGGCGTCCAGAGGAGGATCTGTGGGTTAATCATTATGGGACAGGAGCACTTATCGAAGCAACCAGAGTGCTCCCATTCGAACAAGTAGTCTCACGATTAGCGCCATGGCGGTTACTGGAAGCTGCTCGATTGCGTGGCTCTGATCCTGCCGAAGTGCGGCTCGCTACCGAAATATTTTCCCAATTGCTCAAAGCTGATAACATCGAAGTACCGGATCCAGGTTCGGATTTATCAGTAGAACGGACAAAATCTTTATTATTTGTAGCTTCAGTATCACCACGCCAAACCGAAGAAGATATTGACGGCTCTTGGGAAAGTCTGAAGACGGCAATGGATGGTGATGCACAACTTAATGTTCATCAACGCGCTGTTGAGACTGCAAGCAAACGAATAAAAGAAGCAAGAATAGCTGGTGCAAACCTCTTTTTGATCGACTTTGACCCTAAAGATTTTGGACTTGCTTTGCAATATGCACCGAATATAATCGATCAATGGCTTGAAGGATTTCATGAACTTACCCAAGATTTTAAACGCTATGTTGGCTTGGCTGAAGCTGCGTTTCTTGCTCTTTGTGAGGCTCTTCTTAATTTTGATCCGACGCGAGGAGTTCAATTATGGCGTGCCCTTCGAGCAACTGTAATTACACGCTATATCGGGGCTGCTGATATTGATGATCTTTTGCATATGGTCTTTCGTGTTTCTGATTCAGTAGAGATAGCAGCACTCCGAGAAGAGCTGATCGGATTGGAGCACTGTCATACAGATCAGGCATTGTTTGACATAGCCGTTGCGGCTTCATACAATGGGAAGTCAGATTGGCTATCAACCATTATCGAACAAGATCAAGCATCGAATTTGGTTTGGAAGCGAAAACGCGGTATAGTCCTATCAGGGTATAGAGTGAATAATGTATTACCAGTCCCAAATGCTTGGCCTGATGGTGAGCAAACGACAACCTATGCAAATCTTGCTTGCAAGTCTGAACGTTATAAGTGGATCGAAGCTTGTTCCCACCACTGGTGGAAAGATTTTCTTCAAGAAGAAAACCCTGACAAAGCATATGCTGCTTGGATTTTATTTCTACGTTCTGCAGATGTTCGTGCATGGATATGGATGCGTAATGACATTCAAAAGGCTAACAAAACAGATCATTTTTTCAATCTCAAAAAAAGCCATGTTGAGCTCAATCTGTCTGAATTAAAAAGATGCATGAAAAAGCGTTCAGATAAGCTCGATGAGATATATTTAAACCGTAAGATTTTCTCTGGAATAAGACCTTGGAATAACTAATACAATATTAGGAAATCCTGCATCACCAGTTTGATGTATAACATACAGTATGTAAAGCCCTCCTATTTTACCGCTATAATTTGTTGCATAACATTGATAATGTGAGGTTACCGGCTTACATTATGTCCTGCGTTTTTTCCGGCACATAAGGACTGACAAAGCAACAATATTTGGCAATTTATCGGCAAAGCCTTACAATGATGGTGCTTAATCCGCAGAATTACATTCTTTGATAGACATTCAACATAATCGAGGTATACAGATGATTCCAGAGAAATTGACGGAAGTACTGAAGCATGACGGTGTGGTTGCGATTGCAACGTTGGGGCAGGATGGACCGCATATGGTTAATACGTGGAACAGCTATGTACGGATTACTGATGCTGAGAGGATCTTGATTCCTGTAGGGTATATGAACCGTACTGAAGCGAACATTGCTTTTAACAATCAGGTAGAT
>CAIXLG010000122.1 GCA_903920215.1 uncultured Chlorobiaceae bacterium | reverse complement strand
TGTGCACTGGAAAGTGGGGTGCTTTACAATGGTTGGATGATGGAAGCCGGATGAGTCGAGAGGTTCATGTCCGGTTTTGCGAGGGGCTGAGGGTGAAATTCCCTCGGCCTACTCACCCCGCTGTCTAAAATTCGGGGTCCACTATAGTTCAACCCAGCTTTTTGTCTGATATGAATCGATGACAAGTGACGTCATCTGCCTCATTGAGATGTTTTACCTATTCACAGCTACAATTATCTCAATTTCTGCCTTAAAATTTCGACTTTTGTAGCCCTCGTGAATTATTCAGGTTAGCACTTGCGTTCAGAGAGTATTACTCATCCAACATATTCCTGATAAATAATCCCATTCATGATGACGCCGGCAACATCCACCTTGTTCTCTGTTGACTCGGAAAAATGAACAAGCACAGCCGGGCGAGTATCAATGTGCAGATCGTTAAGCCAGAATTCGTAGCCTGCCTGATCAGGAGCACGAACAAGAACGTGCTGATAAAGAAGAGTGACAAAAACTGTATCAGTTGTATTGGCGCCATACATGGCAACAAACTCAATGCTATGAATAAACTCATTCGCCACACTCGTTAAAGACATGCCGTTATTCATCGATTTGTACCAGTACCCTAAACCGCCGTAATCAGGCATTCTGTCAAATGCTGCTTTGTAAATGCGGTATGCTTCCAATAGATTTTCGCTTGGTGAAGCAACAACCGTTAATGTATGATCAGTAAACTGCAGTTTTTCGACATTGATTACCGTGTCCGTACTGTCAGAACCTTCATTATCCTTAACAGCGAAGCCTGTTCCTGACGTTGTGATTGTGTAATTGGCGTCTTTGCCGGAAAAAACAACTATGTCACTACCCGCCCCGCCATCTATGATATTATTTGCAGTGTTGGTTATGATGGTGTCATTGCCTGAACCACAAATAACATTTTCGATAATGGTTCCAAATGCAATACCAAGATTATTGATACCTGTATAACGATTGGATATTGTGCCCTGATTGATGTAAAGAATGGAAGAGTAATGGCCTGGTGTCAAGTCAATGGTACAATTAGTGCTGAAGTTAGATACATTAATGGCGTCATTGCCGCCCGCATCCCAAATGGTTTTATAAAAGGGATGAGTTGGATCAAAGGTGTAAGTGTCATTTCTTGGGTGGAATGTATTGTTAGCCCCGTAAAGGTACTGGATTGCCGCAATATCATAAACCATCGGGGTTTCGGGAACAACTTCGATATACTTATTCTGAGTTGTATCCAAAAACCATGTATTCAAATCGTTGTATGACATGATGCTGTAGGTCCTGTAATCCAGCGCAGCAGGCAGATAAGGCCCTAGAGTACCTGTTCCGGAAGAATCATAATTTCCTGGATGCTTAAGTCCCAGGCCATGACCGATCTCATGCACAAGGGACATATAATTGTATGACCCAACAGACCAATCACTATAAGAAGCATATGATGGATTTATCCAGACATCGGCGGCTGATGCCCAATAACTATTTGGATAGCCGGCATACCCCCAGTAATTGCTACCAACAGCGGAAGAAAACGCAAACCGGAAGTCACCTACAGTAGTGACAGTATCTGCAACCTGTGTAAAGGTGACATTAGCTACATCAGCCCAGGTCTGAAGTGCATTTGTTGCGGCGGCCATTTGGGTAGTATTCAAACCAAAATGCTGAGTTGCATAAGGTTCTGAATTGGCACTATAATTGTTCTGCCAAGAAGCGAATGCCCCGTTAATCCAGGGAAAACTATAGGTAAGCGCAACCGCAGAGGCGGAAGTACTACTCCATTTTTGATAATATGAACTCAGCAGAGAATCAATAGTGTTTACTCCGCTCTGGGCAAAGGTCGTGGTGGCGGAAGAGGTATAAGGACTTGGCATAATGTCAGTGCAGGTATTGTTCTATTTCGAAACAATAAAACTTACGCAAATATACCTATATCAAAAAAATTGTTTATATGCTCCCTCATCAGTGCCACAGAATAACTTATCTTACTTTAATTATACGCCTAACTTAATTTACGTCCCTTTTTTATAGGTGTCCGATTTGTCCAATTTTATAACACAAAAAGGGAAATTAAATTCCCCAAAAGCCTTATGGATAAAGAGTCTCTGTCCGTTTCCAGCGGTTGTGGAGCCAGAGCCACTCTTCGGGGTAGCGGTAGATGTAGCGTTCGATTGCTTTGGTGTAGCGGCGGGCAAGCTCTTCGGCGTCAGTTTTGGAGGTGCCGAGTCCGGTACTATCGATTTCCTCTATTTCGACCCTGTATCGCCCTCCATCTGAGCGGTGACACATAGCCACAAAGAGTGGAACTCCAGCTTTCAGGGCAAGATAGGCAGGCCCAAGAAATACGGTAGTCCGGCGTCCAAGAAATTCAGTAAAGAATGATCCGCCGTTATCGGACTGATCGCCAAGCAGCGTTAACAACCCACCGCTTTTAAGTGTTCTGAGTCCCTCCCGCAATGCTTTCCAGTCATAGACAATCCTGTTGCCGCGCATCGTCCGCCACGCATTGATCTGCTTGTCGATAGCACGGTTTTTTATTGGCTTAACCACAATAGTTACAGGGCGCGTCAACAATCCACTGCAAAAAGCGAGCAGCTCCCAGTTACCGAAATGAGCAGAAACCAGTACTCCCCCTTTTTTCTGGTCAATGGTTTTGGCGAAAATGGTACGGGCATCAATATCGAGCAATCGGGCGGCATCTTCTGCTGTTTTGATCATGGGAAGGCGAAGCACTTCGATCATATTCTCAGCCTGATTGCGGTATATCTGGCGGGCAATACTATCAATTTCAGCTTGTGTTTTTTCAGGGAATGTGAGAGCCAGATTCTTTTCAACCAGCTGCCGCCTTGTTTTAAGGATGGTATAGACAAAATCGCCTATCCAATACGCCAGTGAAGTTGAATGCTTGCGACTTATGCGTCGGACAAGTAGACCGATCATTTTGATAAGGCTGTAAAGCGCCCTGTCGGCTAAATTATCACCATCTTCCCAGCTACGCGCCATAGCAGTTACCTCTGTTTTACCATGCGGACAATCGATGAGTATACGCTAAATTGAAAAAATTATGTGAACTATTTTTTTTATCCTCCTGAGAGCAAATCCCATTCAATAAGGTACTATCCGGGTTATGACACATGGCTGTTTTCAATAAGCTGTTGAGCCGTAATGAGGCTCTGCAAAAAGTTCGGGCATGGCAGGCTTCGGGAAAAAAAGTTGTGTTTTCAAACGGCTGTTTCGATATTCTCCATGCTGGTCATGTTGAGTATCTGGCTGCAGCAAGAGAGCTTGGCGACATGCTTCTTATCGGCCTCAACAGTGATGCTTCGGTTCGCCGGCTGAAAGGGCCGAATCGCCCCGTTTGCTGTGAAGCGGATCGTGCCGCAGTACTCTCGGCGTTGCAGTTTGTCGATGGCGTCACCCTTTTTAACGAAGATACGCCCGAAGAACTTATCGGCACTCTCTTGCCGGACATTCTGGTCAAGGGATCGGACTGGGCAATCGAGCAGATTGCCGGAGCCAGGGCGGTGCTTGATCATGGCGGCTCTGTTTTGACTCTGCCTTTGCTGGAAGGGCGTTCAACAACCGGCATCATCGAAAAAATAATTCAGCTTCATACTCAAAATAAGCAATAGGCAGTGGACCGGATTAAACGCCATATCCTCAAAGTGCTGGTAGCATGCTCTGCCTTTGTGCTTCTGCTGTCGCTCACAGCCCTGATTGTTTTGAACAGTGGAGTGCTTGATCGAATGGCTAAAGATCAGGCTGTTGCCCTTTTTAACGAAAAACTGTTCGGTCGGCTTGAACTGCAGGAGCTTCATCTTCAGTTTCCCAACAAGGTCACGCTCGTCAATGCTCGCGTTTACGGCCCCGGGGAGACAACACCCGCTCTGCGGGCCAGCACCGTTTCCCTGAAATTCAACTTTCTGACTCTCCTTCAGCCTGAAATCAAAAGGATCTATCTGCGCCAACTAACAGCCGATTCGCTGAAGGCAAGGATTGTTACCCGCAAAAACGGCAAGCTTAATCTTGAACTTATTTTCAAGTCCCGCGACCCCGATACAACAAAAACTCATCTTGAACATTTTTTCTGCAAAAAAATCAGGCTTAACAACAGCAGCCTCTCCTATGACGCAACTGTCAGCAATCCGGGCAGTCGGCCGATCGAGGTTAACAACATCAATGGTGAGCTCTCCAAATTCACCGTCAAGAAAAAACTTTTTATTGGAACTCTTGATAAATTACAGCTCAACATTCCCGGCAGTCAATTCTCGTTACGGCAAACTTCAGGCCAGTTTCTCTTTTCTGAAACCCGCTCTGAAATACTTGCCTTGAAAGCAGTAAGCAATAAAAGCAGCGCGCAGCTTTCTGCAACAATCGACCATTTCAACATTTTCTCTCTCCGTCAACTGCAAAAACAGCTAGCACTCAGTAGATCATTTCTCACTATCGAGCAACTTGCCCTTCATAGCGACGACCTCCGGATATTGTCCCCAAAAGTTACTCTACCCCCTGGCGTCTATACTCTTAAAGGCAACGCAAGAGGTAAAAAAGACAATATCGAGATCCTTGACGGGCAGCTTGCTCATCTCAAAAGCAAAATAGCAATAAAGGGCGAGCTGCTTAATCTTAGCAACAAAAAAGCTTTTGCCTACCGCCTTACATGCGACAGTTCAAGAATTGCCGCACCATTTGTTGAGTCAATCCTGAAAGGGAGCTCCTACAAGGATATGGCCAGTAAAACCGGCAATATTACCTTTTTTGGCCATGCACAGGGAAGCTTGACCGCTTTGAAAACAGATTTCACTACGCTCTCATCTCTCGGTGAAGCGTCACTGCGTGCAGAAGCATCAAGAAAAACTCCTGAACAGCTTACCGGTAAGGGTACTTTTGTACTGAAAGGCTTTAAACCCCACAAACTCCTGGCAACAAACAGTGCTGAAAACTCTCTTGTCAACGCATCCGGCAGTTTTGAAGGGCGAGCAGACAAGAACAAAATCAACCAGCTTACACTGGATGTAAAGCTTATCAATTCATACTGGCGAAATCAATCGCTCAACGAGGGAACTGTCGCCATCAAGTATGACAAAGCTATGCTGAACACAAGCCTCTCATTGAAGAACAAAGTGACAACCTTGACTCTTGAGGGTGGAATCGACTTTACCGATAAAACTCCCCGCTACCACGCTTCAGGTAAAACTGGAGGACTTGATCTTTCGGGTATACTTCGTTCAAATAGCTTTAAAACTGATTTGAACAGCGTTTTCTCGGTTCAAGGATCGGGATTTGATCCAAAAAATCTGAATGTGGCTGCCATCATGCAGTTCACACCCTCCTCTATCGATGGCTTTCAACTTAAAGACCGCTCAAAAGCAGCTTTCGAAATAACCCAGTCGTCCGGATCTACTCGAACAAGCCTCAGCAGCGATTTTCTTGATGTGCTTGCTGATGGCGACTGTTCACTTGAAGAACTGATCGCTCTCGGCAGGATTGCCGGCTCAGGCATATCAAGGGAAGCTGCTGCTCAGAATATCTGGCAGACCACACTGCCGGCACAGGCTGCTGCATCGAATTCTCTTACAAAGTCGTTCACCGTCAACTACCGCGTTACGGTAAAAGATATCGCTCCTTTAGCGATACTTTTTCCCCTTCATGGCCTTACCCTTCAGGGAAGCGCGGAAGGACGGGCCATCTACCGTAAAGGAGATTGTTCAATCACTTCTTCACTCAACCTTGGCTGGTTGCAGCCAAGTAATGATCTCCTTTTGGAAAATCTCTCCATGAAAGCTGACCTGGAGTGCAGCGGCAGAGGAACGCAAAAAGCATCAATCAACGGCAGAGCTTCAGCTGTAACTGTGGCCGGAAATAAAACCGGAACGACGATCTTTTCGGGACTCTATACACCCTCACGTTTGGACGGCACCCTCGACATTGTTCTGCCTGATCCCTCTGAGAACTTTTCGACAAAATTTTCAGCGACAAGGGATGGAAGCAGCTACAACCTGCTCTTTAATCGCCTCTTGATAAAAGACGCTTCAGGGATGTGGAAGACAGCCGAGAACACGCGAGTCATGCTCTCGAGAACATCAGTGAGATTTAACCGTTTTACGATAACAAAGGGTTCACAACAGGCGGTACTGGACGGCGAGCTCAGCAATTCGATGCCTGGCAGTTTTCAGTGTGCGTTATCAAATATTCAACTTGATGAGCTGAAGCGCTTTGCCATGAATCGTTCTCTTGAGAAGCTTTCCGGTACAATAAATGCCTCGCTTGCTCTCAGCGGTAACCCTGGCGCAAAAACAACTGCCATCAAAATAAGCGGAAGGGAGATTCAATATGATAAATTTGAGATAGGATCCCTGCAGTGGAATGCTGTCCACAGTGGGCATCTTCTTCGTTTTGACATGCGAAGCAGTGCTCCATCAATGAACACTATCGAGGGCAAAGGGACAATTCCTCTTGTGCTCAACTTCTATCCCCTTCAGATAAGGATTGCAGAGCCTGAGGCTATAAGCGCATCACTGAAGTCAGATAATCTTTCTGCAGAGTCCCTGGCATACCTGCTGCCATTTATTGAATCAGCTGAAGGAGTTATACCAACTACCCTCAAGATCGAGGGCAAAACACCGAAACCCGATATTTATCTGACTACCAACCTGCGTGATACGAAAATCAAGCTGGAACCGACACAGGTTTCCTACGTGCTCAACGGAGAGCTCTATGTAACCCCAAACCATATTGAACTGCGCAATATTGCCGTCAAGGACAACCTGGATGGAACAGGAAAAATAAACGGTGTAGTAAAACTCGACAAACTGCAGCCGAAAGGGCTGGATCTCGGCGGCAGATTTAACAATCTTCTTCTGTTCAATAAAAAGGACCGACAAGATGAAACTTCATTCGGGACTATTACCGGTACAACCAATAACCTCAGAATTCTCGGTACACTTTCAGAGCCAATTGCTGAAGGAGAATTGAGAATCAATGCTGCGGACTATTCGCTCTACAGAACAGGATCAAATGAGAACGCAAAGTATATTGGCGTTAACAAATTTATCACATTTGCGCCACGGTACCCCTCGCGGAATACCCCATCTCTTGAAGCCTTGCATAAGCCTGCAAAACAGCATGAGTTTTACCACTCGCTGATTGATATCCTGCAGATAAAAAATCTGAGGTTAAGCAGTACGGAACCGCTCAAGTATACGGTGATTTTTGATCGCATCAGGGGTGAACAGCTTGAAACCTCAATCAACAATCTCTCCCTGATTATCAACAAAAGCGATCAGCAGTATCGATTGTTCGGATCAGTCAATGTCGTTGGCGGCAAATACACATTTGCCAACACAAACTTTGACCTGCAGGATGGGGGGAAAATCACCTGGAACAATGTTGATATCCGGAGTGCTGTTATGGAGAATCTCTATGGCAGCAAGTACGTGAGCGCAACAAATCAGCAGACCAGTGAAAAGGATAATGTCAAACTGCTGCTTGCCATTACCGGTACACTGAATGAACCGCTGGTCACCATGGGATATTATCTCAATGAACAGTCTCAGCCCTATGCTTCATCAAATCTGATAGGTGGAAAATCGAGTCAGATAGACCCTAATGCGGAACTGAACGTCATTTCCATGTTGCTTTCCAAACAGTGGTATGCAAGACCAGGAAGCACCGCACAGGCTTCCAATATTGCAGTTACAAGCGTAGGAATGTCCGCCGGGTCCGGCCTTCTTTCTTCCCAGTTTTCAAAGGTCATTCAGGATATTGCCGGTCTTGAAAGTTTCAATGTCAACGTAGGAATGGATAAACGCGGAGCGCTGAGCGGACTTGACCTTTATGTCGCACTCAGCGTACCCGGTACTGACGGAAAAGTACGATTTATCGGTTCTGGAAGCGCGCCAACCATCAAGGATTCACCTCTTTCCAATTATTATGGCACAGAACAGAAAGTCGAATACCGGATTACTCCAAAAGTCTCTATCGAAGCGTACCGTTCTTACGGGCTGAACGCCAATGGAACATCCAGCAGCAATTTGCAGGCACCTTCGGAAATATGGGGCGCCAGTATCTCTTATAAAGAGCGTTTCCAGACTTGGGAACAGTTCTGGAAACGTATAGTTCCCTCATCCGACAAAAATAAATAAGTCGGGCTGTTTTTGTAAATTGATCGAACAGCCATTGCGGCATCAAACCATACACAGGGATAACGTCTTGAGAGGTAAAAACATAATCATCGGCATCTCGGGTGGCATCGCAGCCTATAAAACACCGCAAATCGTCCGGTTGCTTAAAAAGAGCGGGGCTAAAGTCAGGGTTGCCCTTACTGATGGTGCAACCCGTTTTGTCAGTGAACTTGCCCTTGCAACAGTTTCTGAAGAACGGGTATACCGATCCATTTTTCCCCCTGCAGATACTTCGGGCACCGACTATACACGCCATATCTCTCTGGGTGAATGGGCCGATGCTTTTGTCATCGCTCCTGCTACGGCCAACACCCTTGCAAAACTGAGTGCAGGCCTTTGTGACGACATGCTTACCGCTCTGTTTCTCACGCTGCGACCTCGGAAACCTGTTCTGATTTTTCCGGCTATGGATGGCCAGATGTTTCTCTCTGCTTCCGTCCAGCGAAATATTGCTACGCTTACCGCCCAGGGGTGCAGAGTTATAAACCCTGACAGCGGTGAACTCGCTTCCGGACTCTGCGGGGTCGGCCGAATGCCGGAACCCGAGTCGATTGTTGCGTCTCTTCAGAATGCACTGCATTCCACTGCTGCCACCTCTCCCCTTTATGGCAAATCAGTTGTTGTTACTGCAGGCCCTACACGTGAAAAAATTGATGGCGTGCGTTTCATCTCAAATTACTCATCGGGAAAAATGGGATTTGCCATTGCCCGTGCTGCGGCAAAACGCGGAGCCATGGTCACCCTCATTACAGGGCCGGTTCATCTGGAAACTCCTCCTGAAGTAACCCGGCTTGATGTTGAAAGCGCGCTGGAAATGCATGATACCGCACTGAGCTGTTTCAAGAGCTGCAACGTCTTTATTGGCGCAGCTGCTGTTTCCGATTATCGCCCTCTCGACCCTTCTGAAGGGAAAATGAAAAAGGAGAACCCTGAAATTGAGCTTACCCTTGTGAGAAATCCTGATATCCTTGCCGAGTTCGGCTTACAGAAAGCTTCAGGACAACTTGCTGTCGGCTTTGCGCTTGAGACGCAAACAGGCCTCGGCAATGCCCGTAAAAAACTGAAAGCCAAAAACCTTGACCTTATTGCTTTCAATTTTTTTGATCGAAAAACCTCGGGTTTTGAAGTCGATACAAATATTCTTACCCTGATAGATAAAGAGGGTGTAACGACTGAGCTTCCGCTGCTTTCAAAGGATGCAGCCGCAGGCCAACTTCTTGACTGCATTGAAAAGCTCTGTGTTTACACCCCCGGCATTAACCCGCTAAAGAACGTGTGATTGTCATGCAAGGTTTATTATTCGGCAATGATGCAGAGTGCTTGCCTGTTCCGGCACCGTCAGAATCATCTGCAAAAGCGCTGGCAAAGCTGCTTGAAAGTGCAAAAGAGTGCTGTCAATGCAGGCTTGCCGAAACGCGGCTGCATGTCGTTTTTGGTGAAGGAGCTCCCTGTGCTGATCTTGTTGTTATCGGTGAGGCCCCTGGTGCAGATGAAGATGCTTCAGGCAGGCCTTTTGTCGGCCGGTCCGGTCAGTTGCTCGATAAAATCCTTTCAGCCGCCGGATTCCAGCGTGAGGCGGTCTTCATCTGCAATATTCTGAAATGCCGTCCTCCCGGCAACCGCAACCCTCTCGCCGATGAAATCGATTGCTGCATCCCCTTGTTGCACCGCCAGTTGCAGATTGTGAACCCCAAAATCATCCTGGTTCTCGGTAAAGTTGCTGCCAATACACTGTTTGCAAACACTCTTTCTTTAGGGTCAATGCGGGGGAAAGTCACCAAATGGAAAGCGTATGATTGTTTTATTACCTATCATCCTGCGGCCCTGCTTCGCAACCCTCACTGGAAGCATGGGTGCTGGGAAGATATGCAACGTATGACGGCCCATTACAAAGAGGTCACAGGGCAGAACAATGCTCGATAAATGCCACTGAACGATGATGAAACGATGAATAAAAAAGCTGTTGCTGCCATAGATTTTAACACCGATATCGATTTCAGCAAGGAGAGTCGCGTCCCCCCCTATTCCACGGAGATTGAGCAGGAGGTACTGGCCTGTATTCTCCTCGAAGACGACCCTATTGAACAGGTTATCCAGATATTCGGTGATAATGGCGAAGAGGTGTTTTATGAACGCCGCCACCAGATCATCTTCAAGGCAATGATGCAGCTCTACAATAAACGGCAGGCGATCGACATTATTACCGTCAGTGAAGAACTGCTGAAAATGAATGAGCTGGACCCTGTCGGCGGAAGGCACTACCTGGCGGAACTTTCCGGGAAGGTTATCAGCGCGGCCAACATTGAGTACTATGCACGCCTGGCAAAAGAGAAGTTTCTCTACCGGCGGATGATCTCCATATCGGCTAAAATCTCCGGTGCCGCCTACAGCTCATCGATGGATATTTTCGATCTGGTCGAACACGCCTCACAGCAGTTTTTCAACATTTCCCAGGCAGGCATTAAAAAGAAAGCCTCGTTAATCAAAGAACTGGTGAAAAATGGTATCCGCATGCTTGAGAGCCTCAGGGCATCGCAATCATCGGTTACCGGCGTAGGGTCGGGTTTTTCTGAGCTCGATCAGCTTACTGCCGGCTTTCAGCCCTCTGATATGATTATCATCGCAGCCAGGCCATCTGCCGGTAAAACAGCACTGTCGCTTGCACTGGCCCGTAATGCAGCTGTGGACTTCGACACCCCTGTGCTTTTTTTCAGTCTTGAAATGGCTGAGGTGCAGCTGGCGATACGGCTTATGTGCGCTGAGGCCTATGTTGAATCCCAACTGGTCAGAACCGGACGTATAACGCCGGAGATGATGGGCAGGATCATCAACAGCATGGATAAGCTCAATGAGGCAAAACTCTTTATTGACGATACTCCCGGTATTTCCATTATGGAACTTGCCGCCAAAACCCGACGCATGAAGCAGGAGCACAATATCGGTATGCTGGTCGTCGATTATCTGCAGCTGGTCACTCCTGTGCGCGACGGCCGGACAAATCGTGAACAGGAAATCGCCCAGATATCCCGCTCGCTGAAAGCACTGGCCAAGGAGCTGAATATTCCTGTCATTGCCCTTGCACAGCTGAACCGTTCGGTCGAGCAACGCACCGGCGACCGAAGGCCCCAGCTCAGCGATCTCAGGGAGTCAGGCTCTATTGAGCAGGATGCCGATGTCGTGATGTTCCTTTCACGGCCGGAAATGTATGGCAAAACAACGTTTGAAGACGGTTCCTCAACAAAAGATGTTGTAGAAATTGTCATCGGCAAACAGCGAAACGGTCCCATTGGCGATATACGCCTGTTATTCCTGAAAAACTATGGACGGTTTCAGTCCACGGCCAATAGCTGCATCTCCAGCGCCGAAGGGTCAGGCTCCCCTCATGCAGAGCACCACTACACGCCTTCATTGCCTGAACCGGGGCACGCACACGCCGCCGCATATAGTACCGATGATGATGCACCTTTTTAACCCCCCATTATGCAAGAAAAAAAACCCCCATTTTCCTCCACTCGCAGGCTGGTAATGCCTCAGGAACCTGCCGTAAAGCATCCTGAAAAGAGCTATACAGGAATCGGTGCATCAAAAGGTATTGCTCTTGGAGAGTGTTATGTGTTTATAAAAGACATAGGAAGTCATGAACCGAGAGAGCTGAATGACAAAAATATAAACGAAGAGATCCAAAGGTTTCTCACTGCCCTCGAACGGTCTGAAAAGGAACTGAAAAAAATTGAACGGGTTACCATTAGAAAACTCGGCAAGGGCTATTCAGATTTGTTTCAGGCCCAGATCATGATGCTGCACGATGCAGTGCTTATTGATGCCATTACCGGCCGTATACGTTCGGAGCGTCGATCTGCACACTTTGTCATTGAAGAAGAGTTCGACCAGTATGTTGAAAAGTTCATCAACTCCGATGATCTGATTTTTCAGGATCGGGCTGATGATCTGCACGATATCAAAAACCGCATTATCAGAAACCTTCATGTCAGAAAGCTGCACTCATGGCTGCCGGAAGGGGTTATTGTTGCCGCCGAAAACCTCTCTCCTGCCGATATCATTCTGTTGAGCCGCAGCAATATCAAGGGGTTTCTAACCGATTCAGGGGGAAGTACGTCGCATATTTCCCTGATATGCAAGTCGCTCAACATTCCTATCGTTGTCGGACTCGGCAACCTCTCACAAAAGATCACCACCGGCATGCAGCTCATCCTCGACGGCACTACCGGTACCGTCATCATCAATCCTGAGCATAAAACCATTGCACGCTACAACGGCAAGCAAGAGGCAGAGAAAAAAAATGAAGCCGATACATCCCTGACTGCCATGCTTCCGGCTACGACAAAATGCGGCATAAGAATCACCTTTTATGCCAATGTTGACTTCAAGGAAGAACTCCAGGCCATAAGCTCGGCAGGCGCTGAAGGTGTCGGCCTGTTCAGAAGTGAAAACCTCTTTACCAACGGCAATACCGTCCCCAAAGAGGAGGAACAGTTTTCCTGTTATCGTGAAATGGCTGCAATGATCGCCCCAATGCCACTCGATATCCGTCTCTTCGATATCGGCGGCGACAAACTGCTCTACTCACCGGTCAAGGAGGAAAACCCCAACCTGGGATGGAGGGGAGTAAGAATCCTCATTGATCTCCCCGACATACTCGATAACCAGGTCAGGGCTGTCATCCGATCAAATACCCATGGAAACCTGGCGATCCTGATTCCCATGATCATCTCCCTCGATGAGATCCGCCATGTCCGCAAAGTCATCGACAAGCACTACCAGGAACTCACAAAAGAGGGAAACTGGCAGATTGAAAAACCGGGAGTCGGCGCCATGATCGAGGTACCGGCAGCTGTAGAACTCATTGAAGAGATCACCACCTGTGCCGACTTTATAAGCATAGGCACCAACGACCTCACCCAGTACTCACTTGCCGTCGACCGAAACAACGTCATCGTGCAAAATCTTTTTGAACCATTCCATCCCGCAATTATCCGCCAGCTGCACCGGGTCATCAAAACCGCCAAAAAAAACCACTGCAAAGTAACGATGTGCGGCAACATGGGTTCAGATCCCCTTGCCCTGCCATTCCTGATAGGATGCGGCCTGCGAAGGTTCAGCGTCGTCAGCTCCGATATCCCGAAACTCAAGTCACTGGTATCCTGCTACGCAATTGCCGACACCGAAGCACTCAGCGAGGAGTGCCTCATACTCGATACTTCGGCAAAAATCAAAGCCCGCCTGGAAGCCTTCCAGGCAGCGCATGGACAAAATAATTGAACGGATGTTCAGGGACGCAAATCCTCAATTTTCGCACTCTTGCGTAATGAAGCAAAATATTCGGCAAACAACTGTTCCTGCTTTGCCCGAAGCAGTTGCGGTGCCACCCCGGCTTGTTCCGCCTTAAGGTCAAGCCCTGCAGGAAGCGTTTTCTTCCCAAGCACCACAAGGGCGTAACCATCCGAAGTTTTCACCGGCCGGGAAAGCCTGCCAGCCTCAAGCCCCGACATCGCCTCCACCAGTGGCTTGTCAACAGCGTACCCAGGGATAAATCCATCGCTCCAGCGAATCTCCTCAGCACTGACAACACGCAGCGTCGGATGCTGTGCCGCAATCTTTTCAAGGCTCTGCCCCGGCACGTTTGCCATCACCGCAACTCTACCCTCCACCGCAGCACCCTTCTTTTCCCGTACAAGCTCAGCACTGATCCTCGCTTTCAGCTCCTTGTCAAGGATGCGATATCCCGTATCATTCTTACCGGTCAAGCGCAGCACAAAAAAACCTTTTTCAGTTTCAAGCACATCCGACAAGTCACCCTCGCTCGCCTTAAAAGCAAAAGCTGTAACTTTTTCATTATACCCAATCGGTTGCACAGGCATATGTTTTCCAAACTCAGCACTCTTGTTCACCGTCAGCCGGGAACTGGCAGCGCTCTTATCAAACCCCTTCTCTTTTGCATTGATCTGAAAAGCCATCGCAAGCCGGCGCCCACTATCAATTGTCTCCGTTGAAGGCCTTATCTTTCTTACAATCTCCGAACAGACCATGGCACTCTGATCAAAACCGGTAACCTTGATAATATGCAGCCCAAACTGTGTCTGCACAGGCCCCACAATCCCTCCCGGCCTGGCACCAAACACAGCCGCAGAGAATGCCGGCACCATCCGATCTTTGCTGAACCATCCCACATCCCCACCATTAACGGCACTCTGCGTATCAGCAGAATACTTTTTAGCCAGCTCCTCAAAAGCAACCCCAGCCTGAAGCTCTTTAGAAATAAGCAAAGTGAGCTCACGAACTTTCTGCACATCCTCCCGACTTGCAGGATTAAACCGCAGCAAAATGTGCGAAGCCCTGGCAATCGGCTGGGCCAGTGTCGTGAGCTGCTTCACCTTTACAACGCGATATTCACCCCTGTCAGCTATCGGACCAATAACCGTTCCCACTTTCAGATTTGCCGAGCTAAACACACTCTCCCCAGCCGAAGGCGAAAAATCCGCACGGCTATAGGTAACATTGCTCCCCGTCGGACGGTCACTCTGCACCTTCACATAATCAGCATCATTGACCGGCCCGGCAAACTCAGTCCGGATTGTTTCAAGCTCCTTGCGAACCGCAAGACTGTCTTTAGACGAAGGAGTAAGCGGGAAAAACACAAAATCAGCCTTTCTCGAAGGAACCTGCTTAAACAGCTCCTTATGAGCATCAAAATACTTTTGTACTTCCTCATCCTTCACCGGAAAACTGCTGTCCGCACCAGCAAAACTCAAAGGAAACGGGATAAAAGAAGCAGAAAAACGCGAAAACTGCCTGCTGACTATATCCCCTATCTCCCGCTCAGTCACATGATCAAGCGTTTGCAGCGCCCTGATCAGCTTATTGATCTTAAGCTCCCGTCGTACAATCTGCTCAACCTGCATCCACAACTGCTTATTCTGCGGATCCCGACGCGCACTCTCCAACTTCTTCCGATCAACCGCCCCGGTAGCAGGATCACTGAAATTCTGGCGAATAACCAAAGGAGGATTCGGGCTCTCAAGAGCCTCAACAACCTCCTGATCCTGCAATCCAATCCCGAATTTCACAAACTGCTCCTCAAGCAACGTCTGGTCCACAATAGTATTCCACGCCTGCTCCTGAAGCCCCAGTTCAGTCTCAGAAGAAAGCTCCACACCCGGATTCGTTCTCCGGTAATTCTCCGCATACTCCTTATACACCTCATCATACTGAGCAAAGGGAATAGCCTTCCCATTGATTTTACCAGCCTGATTCGACTTACCGGCAACCCCCGAAAAATTCATCCCCCACTCAAACACAATCAGCGCAAGAAAAGCCGCCAGGAGGGTATACAATATAATATGAGTCTTATCCCGCAAGCTGGACATTACAGCCATAAATCATCCCTTCATTAAGATATTGTTAAAAAACACGCTCATCCCACCCCTCCTTACCAACCAGCGGCACAAAAGAAAACTCCTCAAACACCTCTCTCCCGAACCCACCCCCCAACCTGCAGATAACCGTCATCTTCTGCGAGCAACAGTCACCAACCGGAAGCACCATACACCCCCCCGGCCCAAGCTGCTCCAACAGCGACACCGGCACCCCCGGAGCCCCCGCCGTTACCAGCACACCATCAAAAGGCGCCTCATCCACCCACCCCAAACTCCCATCCCCACACCGGCACACAACATCCAGCCCAAGCCTTCCCAAAACTGCCCCAGCCCGCTCATAAAGCCCCACAACCCTCTCCACACTAAAAACCGAAAAACCAAGAACAGCAAGAATAGCCGCCTGATACCCCGACCCCGTACCAACCTCCAGCACCTTACCCGAAACACAACGCTCAACAAGCAAACTGGTCATACAAGCCACCGTATAAGGCTGCGAAATAGTCTGACCAAACCCGATAGGATAAGCACCATCACGATACGCAAGCTCCAAAGCCGCACCATCAAAAAAAAGATCCCGAGGAACCTCAAGAAAAGCACCAAGCACGCGCCGGTTTGCAATACCGAACCGTTTCAACGTTGCAACCATCTCCCTTCGCCTTAGCTCCAGAAGCTGTCCCGGTTTTTTCATCGATAGCACATCCTTTGTGCTGTTACCAATCGAAAACTTCCCCTCAATAACTATCTTTCCAACAACCAGGAGAGTGTTTGCTCTTACCCCTCCGGACCCGATAATATTGCATCAAAAACAACAAAAAACAATGTCTGGTTCACAGTTTACCATTTTTGGCAGTAAATACACTATGGGCTCCTATATCCTTTTCATCAGGATTTCAAGCTCTATTCAGCTTGCATTCGGCAGGTTTCAGCAATCCAGACTCTTTTCAATTCCTGAAGGGAACTATCTCTACATCGGCTCAGCACTTGGCAGAACAGGAGATCCTCTTGCAAGGCGACTTATCCGCCACGCATCACGTTCCAGTGGAAAGCAGCCTCATAACATTCAGGCAGCGATAATAAAACTTTTTTCCAAAAATGATGCTGCGCTAAACTCTGCTTTCAGCGCCACAAAAAAAAAGCTTCATTGGCATATCGATTATCTTCTTGAGCATAGAGAAGCAGAAATAACCCATATCGTCATCGTGCGACATCCTGAACAAATGGAGCATCATCTATCGGAGTTTCTCGCATCGCTCAGCGATACATCTCTCGTTGCTCCGCGCCTTGGCGCCCAGGATACCCGCAACAGCAGCCACATCCTCCGAATAACCGATCAACACAGGATTCTTCAGCAGCTTGGGCAATACATTCCGGTATTGACCGCAACGCATGACGAAGAATAGTCCTATCGTCCAAGAAGTGCTTCCACAAACTCAGCTCTGTCAAAAAGCTGCAGATCATCTATTTTTTCGCCAACGCCGATATACTTGACCGGTAAATTAAGCTCACGTGAAATGGAGAGCACAATCCCTCCTTTGGCGGTTCCATCAAGTTTGGTAACGACAAGCCCGGTAACTTTGACAAACCGTGTAAATTCCCTGGCCTGAAGCACTGCATTCTGACCGGTCGTACCATCAAGTACCAGCAGCACTTCATGGGGGGCTTCGGGAATCTTTTTGGTAGCCACCCGCATGATCTTGGCAAGCTCTTCCATCAGGTGACTTTTGTTGTGCAGACGGCCGGCAGTATCGATAAGCACCACATCGGCATTTCTCGATACAGCAGCACTGACAGCATCGTAGACCACAGATGCCGGATCAGCACCCTGCCCCTGACCGATAAGCGGCACACCTGCCCTGTCTGCCCATATTTTCAACTGTTCATAGGCCGCAGCTCTAAAGGTATCGGCAGCGGCTATAATTACTTTTTTCCCAGCTTTTTCGTAGTTATGAGCGAGCTTGGCAACACTGGTGGTTTTGCCAGCACCGTTCACTCCAACAATTAAAATCACATAGGGTTTTGCTGGAAGCACTGCCTCAAAATCCAGCGGGTGCGCCTCTCCCGTTTCACTGAGCATCTGCTGAATCTCCTCCATCAGCATGCCGTTCAGCTCCGCTTCCGACCGGTAGGTCTCTTTTTTTGCCCGCTCTGTTATTGCATCCACAATCCCGAGCGTGGTTTCAACACCCACATCGGCAGCAACAAGAATAGTTTCAAGTTCTTCAAGAAACTCGTCGTCTATCTCAGTTTTTCCCTGCGTTATAACGGAAAGTTTTTCCCGAAGCGTATCCCGGGTTTTTCCGAGTCCTTCCTTTAGCCTTGATAATTTGAACTTGTCAAAAAAACCCATAAAAAGGAGATATTACCATCTGGTTATTGAAATATTGAAAACCCGTCAGCGTGACTGATAGATGAAACACGCAAGGAATCGTTCAGGGTGAAATTTAATTTACGCAAAAATATGGCATATAAAGCTATCTCGGGAATTGGTGAATTCGGACTGATCGACAAAATCGCAGCTATCGTTGAACCAACCCTGCATACCGTTCCGAACCTGATAACAGGAATCGGGGACGACTGTGCTGTCTATCAGCCTTCCTCAGGGCTCTTGCAGGTAGCTACAACCGATATGCTTGTCGAGCAGATACACTTCGATCTCTTGACAACACCTTTGAAACTTCTTGGAAGCAAATCGATCAGCGTCAATGTCTCTGATATCTGCGCCATGAATGCCATTGCGCGCTATGCACTGATCTCGATTGCCGTCCCTGCATCCTTTTCAGTTGAAATGATTGAAGCGCTTTACGAGGGGATGGCCTATGCTGCAAAGGAATACGGGCTTGCAATTGCCGGAGGCGATACCTCTTCATCCCGTTCGGGACTTGTCATTTCAGTCTCCATGATCGGTGAGGTTTCTGCTGAACAGATAACCCATCGAAGTGGCGCCAAACCTGGAGAACTTATCTGTGTTTCGGGCACCCTTGGCGGGTCAGCTGCAGGGCTCAAACTGCTGATGCGTGAAAAGGAGATCATGCTGGAACATATCGAAAACAACGAGCCTTATACTAAAAGCACCATGGCAGACCTTAAAGAGTACAGCAACGCCATACAAAACCAGTTGTCTCCTATCGCACGACTCGATATCGTAAGGCTATTACACTCGAAAAATATCCGTCCATCTTCGATGATCGATATTTCCGACGGGCTCAGCCCGGACCTCCAGCATATCTGCCGCAGTTCAAATACCGGAGCCTTGATTCATGAAAGCCGTATTCCTATTCATCCAGGCACTCGCCGCATTGCCGATGAGCTTCAGGATGATGCTCTTAACTGGGCTTTGACGGGTGGTGAAGACTATCAGCTGCTGTTTACGATTTCGAAAGAGAAGTATGAGGCAATTGCAGATAATAAGGATATAGCAGTCATCGGGGAAACAACCGATAAGGAAGAGGGCCTGCTCTTGAGTGATATTTATGGTATGACCATTGATCTCAAAACAGTTAAGGGATTTGATCATTTCAGCTCCTGACCCTTTGCATTACAGGGAAAAAAGGGTTGGGCAACTACCATTTATTTTTTGGGAAACACTTTGAAGATAGTAAATTGCTCGTCCTGTATAATGTTATAGCAGGCCGAAGTGGCGGAACTGGTAGACGCCCAGGACTTAAAATCCTGTGTTCAGCAATGGACGTACGGGTTCGATTCCCGTCTTCGGCACCACTTCTTGTTTTCTCCTTTTCATTTTCCTTCGATATTGCTTTTTCGATCTTGGTTTTGTAATGTTCATGCTAAAGCAATCTCTTGCTTTAACATAACACCGTAGCCATTTCAACTATTAAAGTCTATTATGCCTTCAATATCGATGTTTTACGGGATCATCATTTACATGTACTTCAATGATAATAAACAACACAAAAAGCCTCATATCCACGTTGTATATCAAGGAATGGAAGTGATTGTCGAAATCCCGAATGGTGAGGTACTAGAAGGTCATATTCCTCAATCAAAAATGAAACTTCTTCAAGCATGGGTTGAGTTGCACAAAGATGAACTTTGCGCGGATTGGGATCTTA
This sequence comes from uncultured Chlorobiaceae bacterium, assembly GCA_903920215.1. GTDB lineage: Bacteria > Bacteroidota > Chlorobiia > Chlorobiales > Chlorobiaceae > Chlorobium. Next base: position 11,278 of record CAIXLG010000122.1, on the reverse strand, counting down.
CAGTATCTGGCCAGCAACTTTATAAGATTGATCCACTGAGGTGAGCCATGAATCCACGTATTTTGGAAGTTATTCCAACCGATGACTATAAACTTAAGCTGCTTTTTACTAATGGAGAGCGAGGGTTTTATGACTGCGCAGGATTGTTGAACTTTGGGGTATTCAAAGAACTGCAGGATAAAAATTATTTCAAAAAAGTACAGGTTTTACATGGAACGGTGGTCTGGCCCCATGAGCAAGATATATGCCCGGATACAGTGTATAGTGACGCAATAAAAGAAAACACCTGACAAGACACCTCGTTCTAAATTGACATATAAAGTAATATCGCAACAATCTCCACTTTTTGACCTGCTTATTACAAGAACAACAAATCATCTCCATCATGAGTTCTGAATTCACGAAGATCCTGCTGACTGAAGACGAAATGCCCCGTCAATGGTACAACATTCAGGCTGATCTGCCCACGCCGCTTCCGCCGCCATTAGGTCCGGACGGTAATCCTGTCGGGCCGGATGCCCTCGCAAAAGTTTTTCCGATGAACTTGATCGAGCAGGAAGTCAGTACTGAGCGGTGGATCGATATTCCCCAGGAGATACAGGCTATTCTGAAACTATGGCGACCTTCACCGCTGACCAGGGCGCGACGGCTTGAAGCTGCATTGCAGACTCCGGCTCAGATCTTCTACAAAAACGAAGGAGTCTCTCCGGCAGGAAGCCACAAACCCAATACCGCTGTTGCCCAGGCCTGGTACAACAAGCAGTTTGGCATAAAACATCTTATTACTGAAACCGGTGCCGGCCAGTGGGGAAGCGCACTTGCCATGAGCTGCAAGCTTATCGGCATCGACTGTAAGGTCTTTATGGTGCGTATCAGCTTTGACCAGAAGCCGTTCCGCAAAATCATGATGAAAACCTGGGGCGCAGACTGCATTGCAAGCCCAAGCGATCAAACCACAATAGGACGAAGGATTCTCGCGGAAATGCCTGATACTCCCGGAAGCCTGGCCATAGCGATCAGTGAAGCTATTGAACAAGCCGTAGAGCGCGATGATACGCGTTATGCGCTCGGCAGCGTTTTGAACCATGTGATGCTGCACCAGACCATTATCGGCCTTGAGGCTCGCAAACAGCTTGAAAAAGTTGGCCTCTATCCGGATATCGTGATCGGTTGTGCGGGCGGAGGTTCAAACTTTGCAGGCATCAGTTTTCCATTTATATGTGATAAAATTCATGGCCGTGATGTTCAGATCATTGCGACAGAACCTGAAGCGTGCCCGACGCTCACCCGGGGCCCCTATATTTATGATAACGGGGATGTTGCAAAAATGACCCCCCTGCTTCCAATGCACAGCCTTGGTCATGGCTTTATTCCGCCAGCTATTCATGCAGGAGGATTACGCTATCACGGCATGGCCCCGCTGGTGAGCCATGTAAAGCAGCTTGGTCTGATTGATGCAACGGCTATTGGACAGACGGAGTGTTATGAGGCGGCCTTGCTCTTCGCTCATACCGAAGGGTTCATCCCCGCACCGGAAACATCACATGCTATTGCACAGACTATTCGTGAAGCAAAACAGGCTAAAGAGGAAGGAAAGGAGAAGGTGATTCTCATGAACTGGTCGGGCCATGGCCTGATGGATCTTCAGGGATATGATGCCTTCATGTCGGGGAAGCTCCATGATTACCCGCTGCCCGAAGAGCTCCTGCAGCACTCTCTTGCCGCAGTGAAGGACCATCCACTACCTCCGCAGTAGCTTCAGTTAATAAAAAACCCCCGGAAACCGGGGGTTTTTTATTGTGTTATTCAGTATCAAGCTTTTCCTCCCGCTTGCCTTTTTTTGCGGGAGCTGCACCATCAAGAAAACGAAGCTCATTCTCCTTTTCATCAAAGGCAATTCGAATTGTGCTGCCTTCTGAAAACCGCCCTTTCAGCATCTCTTCGGCAAGAGGATCTTCCACATATTTCTGCAGAGCCCTTTTCAGAGGACGTGCACCATATTTCTGGTCGTATCCCTTATCGACAAGGAACTCCTTGGCTTTGTCATCGATTTCAACCTCAATGCCCATTTCATGGAGCCTCTTGAAGAGCTTGCCGGCTGTAATATCGATAATTTTGAAAATATGCTGTTTTTCGAGCGGATGAAAAACGATAATATCATCGATACGGTTCAGAAACTCAGGATTGAATACCCGCTTAAGGGCATCCTCGATTGTTGATTTCATTGCCTTATAGTTTCCTGTCGAATCATCTGGAGCCGTAAAGCCCATGCCTGATCCTGCGCCGAAACTCTTGATATCTTTAGCTCCGATATTCGAAGTCATAATGATAATGGTGTTGCGAAAATCAACCTTTCGTCCCATTCCATCAGTCAAAACACCCTCATCAAGCACCTGCAGCAGAATGTTGAACACATCGGGATGCGCTTTTTCAATCTCATCGATAAGAACGACTGAATATGGTTTGCGGCGGACTTTTTCCGTAAGCTGACCGCCCTCTTCATAACCGACATATCCTGGAGGCGCTCCAACAAGACGACTGACGGAAAACTTCTCCATATACTCGCTCATATCTGCTCTGATCAGGGCATCTTCGGTGTCAAAAATATAGCGGGTCAAGGCCTTGGCCAGCTCGGTTTTACCAACACCGGTAGGACCGAGAAAAATAAAAGATCCAATAGGGCGCGAAGGATCTTTCAACCCTGCACGGGTACGCTGTATAGCCTTGGTGATCTTTTTGATTGCCTCATCCTGACCGATCACCTCTTTTGTAAGGTCCGCTTCCATAGTGAGCAGCCTTTTCGATTCAGACTGTGCAACCCTTGCTACCGGAATACCGGTCATCATGGCAATAACTGAAGTTATATCGGCCTCGGTAACATCGTAAACACTTTCGGATGCACGGTCTTCCCACTCCTGTTTTGCATGATCAAGGGCATCAAGCAGGTTTTTCTCCTTATCACGGAGTCTGGCAGCTTCTTCGAAATTCTGCATTTTCACAACCTGATTCTTCTCGGCTTTGACCTCCTCGATGGATTTTTCAAGCTCAAGAATCTCCTTCGGGACATGAATGTTGCTTAAATGAACCCTGGCACCAGCCTCGTCCATAACATCAATGGCCTTATCAGGAAGAAAGCGATCGGTGATATAGCGTTCGGAAAGCTTTACGGCTTTTTCAATAGCGTCTTCGGAATAGTTCACATGATGATGTGACTCATACTTCGACTTGATATTGTTGAGAATCTGGATGGTCTCATCAACAGAAGTAGGCTCGACCATGATTTTCTGGAACCTCCGGTCAAGAGCCCCGTCTTTTTCAATAAACTGCCGGTATTCGTCAAGCGTAGTTGCTCCGATACACTGCAGCTCGCCACGGGCAAGAGCAGGCTTAAAGATATTGCTGGCATCAAGCGAACCCGAAGCACCGCCTGCACCGACAATGGTATGCAGTTCATCAATAAATAAAATGACATCACGCGACCGCTCGAGCTCATTCATGAGGGCTTTCATCCTCTCCTCGAACTGTCCCCTGTACTTGGTACCGGCTACAAGCGCTGCCAGATCAAGGGCTACAACCCTCTTGTCGTAGAGTACTCTGGATACCTTCCGCTGGACTATCTTGAGGGCAAGGCCTTCGGCGATGGCAGTCTTTCCGACGCCCGGCTCTCCAATCAGCACTGGATTGTTCTTTTTACGACGGCTCAAAACCTGGGCCACACGTTCGATCTCCTTTTCGCGTCCGATGATCGGATCAAGCTTGTCTTCAAGGGCAAGGCGGGTAAGATCGCGACCAAAATTGTCGAGTACAGGGGTTTTGGTTCTCTCGCCTTTTCTCGGATCCGGTTTTTTTTGCTGCCGTTCCGAACCTCCCGACGAGAAAGATCCCTCCATTGGCGGCTCGTCCGACTCACTCTTGCTGCTTGTGATGTTTATCAGTTCATCCCTTACAAGATCGTAGGTCACGCCAAACTGTTCGAGAATCTGAGCGGCAATATTATCATCGCCTTTCATGATCGAAAGCAGAAGATGCTCGGTTCCAATTACGCTTGACTTGCAGATTTTCGCTTCGAGATAGGTAATTTTCAGCACCTTCTCTGCCTGCTTCGTCAGAGGGACATTGCCCATCTGGGTTGCAGGAACCTTGGGATGGGTACTTTCCTCAATTTTCTGCTTGAGGCTGAATAAATCTATCTTGAGATTTTTCAATATCCTGGCACCTATACCTTCGCCTTCCTTTATAAGGCCAAGAAGAAGATGCTCAGTGCCGATATAGTCATGACCTAACCGGAGAGCTTCTTCACGGCTGAGTCGAATGACATCCTGTACTCTATTTGAAAAATTGCCTTCCATTATTTATGTATCGATATAATTGTTGTGAATACCCTTATAATTCACTCAGTAAAAAGAGTGCGTAAAAATAATTTATTCGTAAAGATAGCTACTTATAAACCCAATTCCATAAATCAGTAAACTCTTTTGAGCTGTTAAAGGTTCTCCCTATCCTGACTAAGCTATGAACGTTCAGCACATCATTATCAACGACAGCAATCCCGAACATCTTGAATTATCCATTTACCGGATCGGAAAGGTAAACAGGGTAAAGCTTCATGACAAAACCTATACAACATACAGCTCCCTTGCAATGGACGGCCACGACTATGCCGCGTTTTTTTATTATGGAATAGCAGAGGCCTTAAACAAACTGCCATTTCTGTCTGAAAGCAACAATGGACTTGACAGCTGGGACGAAGCCTTTCTGCATAACAGCAGCCTTGCATCAATGAACAGGATTCTTGATGAATGCACAGCGGAAATCGACCCTGAAAAGAAGGAAATGATTCTTCTTGGCTGGCACGATCAACCATTGCGGGTAGCATACCTCCGTGAGATTGATCCAGCAAAATTTCTTGCTTTTATCGCCACACTCAAACAGTTTGTCGAGGAATCGGAAGCGTTAGGGTGTGATCTTGAGTTTATACTGTAAAGTGGTGATTGCCGGATGGCAAAGAAAAAAGGCCATTTTTACGGAAATATTAACAGCAACTGAGCGATATCGCGTATTAATACGTAACTTGACTCACAAGGCAGGTGGAAATATGAAGCCATCAATCAATCATTAAGACAGGTTTTATTATGAAAATTCAACTACAAATTGATGATGTAATCAGCAATGATTTTATGAATTTTTTAAAACTTCTGCCACAGGATAAAGTGCATGTTCTGTCTGTTGAGCGTAACCCCAGCAAGGTCGCAAGCTTAAATAAACTTGCAGGTTCAATAAAATCTTTAAGCGTTGATCCGTTAAAATTTCAAGAGGAGCAACGGAATGAGTGGAATTAACTATCTATTTGATACAAACGCCGTGCTGTATTTTTTAAATCAGCCGAAAAAATTACAAGATGGCAGCTCTGACGTTTTTGTTTCATTTGTGAATGAACTTGAACTCTTGTCGTACAGTAAATTGAGTTCAAATGAAGAAACGGCTATTAAACATTTTTTAAACCTGATAGACATAATAAATATTGATCAGGAAATAAAGAGTGTGACGGTAACATTGCGTCAAAAATATTCACTAAAACTCCCAGATGCAATTATTTGCGCAACCGCAATGGTTCATAGACTGACCCTTGTTACTAATGACCTGAAACTGCACAAAATTTCTGAAATTAAATGCTGTCATCTTGAAGATATTACTGCATGAAGCTCGCAACAGTAAGCATCACAAGGGCGTTGCGGGAGAATGGTTCTGTTCCGGAGGTGATGGAAAGGAAAGTTCAGGGAGAACAGGGATTCAAATGAGTAAACAAATATTCTGGAAAACCACGGTTTTCGCCCCAGTAGAGGTGAATATAGGAGGCTATGGTATTTTCCATTCTGAACACCGGAGTTTCGACACTTTCTCCCCGTGCGTTCTTCACTGCTGCAATGTTGTGCAATTCTCCCTCTCTACTGATGCGTGAGTAATGAAATTCATGGCCAGGAAGCTCTACCCCCGGCATCTCTTCCAGAACAACTTTTCTGTATCCAAGCGAGAGTTTCGAATCCTGTATGGTAGTATCAAAATCGAAGACGCCGCACATCGGATAGAGTGCTCCATCCTTGAGGGTCATAGCTTTTCCCAGATACATCATCCCGCCGCATTCAGCATAGGCAATACCGCCCTGACGGCAATACGAAGCGATTTCTTCACGCATGGCACCATTTGAGGAGAGCTGTTCGGCGTAAAGTTCAGGGTATCCGCCCGCAAGATAGAGCATATCAGCTTTCGGAAGCCGCTCATCATCGATCGGACTGAAAAATACAATCTCACCTTGCTCACCGAGTGCCTCAAGGTTTTCGTGGTAAATAAAGTTGAAAGCTGCATCCCGGGCAACAGCAATCACTCTACCGCCTTTCCGCCCCGACACGGGAACTGGATCACACGGGGGAAAAGCAACTCTTGTGAGATCAAGCAAACGTTCAATAGCAACAGTTTTTTTGACATGCTCCGCCATAGCAGTGATAACACCCTCACGGTCATACCCTGTTGATATATCAAGGCCGAGATGACGTTCGCTGATGGCAACCGCATTGCTGTAAGGGAGATAACCAAGTGGTTCAACGCCGGCATCACGGGCGGCTGCTTCAAGGTAGCGGTAATGGGAAAGCGTATTGACCTGATTGAAAATTACTCCGGCAAGGTTCACTCGTGGGTCAAACGTTCTGAATCCATGGAGCAGGGGGGCGGCCGAATAGGCCATACTTTTTGCGTTGACCACCATAATGACGGGGATGCCGAGAGCAGAGGCTATCTCAGCACTGCTGCCTTCAGATTTTTCCGCGCCGTCAAAAAGGCCCATCACACCTTCGACTACTGAAGCGTCAGCATCAGATGAATAACGGCAAAAGAGCTCCCGCACATGCTCTTTTGATGCCATGAAGGTATCAAGGTTGATCCCGGTACGGCTGTTTCCGCCCCATGAAGCCGCAAGAGAGTGCAGGCGGGTGTCAAGGTAATCCGGTCCGCATTTGAAGGGTTGAACCGTAAGTCCACGCTCGGCAAAAAGCCTCAGAAGAGCGAGAGTCAAGGTGGTTTTTCCGGATCCGCTTGAGGGTGCTGCCAGAAGAAAAGCTGTTTTTTTTACTGCCATCGTTACGCCGTGCTATCCCGCTTGAGCCGCCGGATCGGGAAAGAGAAACTGATAATGCAAGGCACTCGTAAGCTTGTCGCTATTCACTATTTTATATGGCGCAGGCTCAGCTGATGATGCCAGAGGAGGTAACAACATTCCTGCCTCTACAGCCGCTCTGGTGTAGTAGTCGCGTCGCAGGGGATGAACAGGACTGCAGGCATTAAAGACCTCACCCCACTGCTGGAGACGGATGATTTCAGAAATAATCTTTACACAATCATCGCGATGAATAAAGTTCATCGGCTGATCGGGATTGACGATCTCTTTCATGCCTGGGAGATATTTTTCCGCGTTACGGTCATAGCCGATCAAGCCGCCAAAACGCAGCACAGTGGTCTGAAACCCGCTCTCCTGCATCAGCATCTCCTCAACAAGCAGCAAAGCCTGCCCGGAAATGGCTTCAGGATCAGCAGCATCCTCTTCGGTAACTTCCCTGTTGAGGGATGGATAGACTGATGTTGAGCTGACAAACAGCACTGAACGCACCGGCGATTGACCGAGAGCATCGATAAGGGATGAAAACTGTTCTATATGGTACTCGACAATGTCGTCGCGCCTCTCTGGCGGTATGTTGACGATAAGAATATCGCTGTGAAGAAAATCGGTAATGTCCTCTCCGTTGACCTCCGGATCAAGCTCTACAAGAAAAGGCTCAAGGCCGGCTTCGCGGAGTGTTTCAAGGTTCTCCTCTCTCGTGGTTGATCCCTTCACCGCATAGCCCGCTTTGACAAGCGCTTTTGCAAGTGGCAGCCCGAGCCAGCCGCAGCCGAGAATAGTGATGGTTTCTTTTTGCATGTGCATGTTTTGCGGTTACTCTATTTCATTGCCTAATGTACTTGATAAGCCACAGCATTTCAACTGAATTCACACTGAGTTTTAAGCCCTTCATTTAATGAAAATGCTCAGGCACTTTCTCCTGAACCGGCTTTTGCTATCAATTCGTCAAGACAGGTGCTGCAGACGCATGTTTTATAGCGTTCGGCAAGGTGCTCTTTGACTGCAACAGGAACGACTCTCGTAGCGCACCAGCATGTGGGCGAAAGACTGCAGGTAAACGATTTCCCGCATTGAGGACAGGTTACCGTTTTTCCTTCGCCGGAAGTATGATCAATGGAATTTGTCATAAAGATTTGATCTTGAATTTATTTTGTAAGAAACTGATCATACTCCGCATGATTCCCGATCCAAAACCATTGAATACCGTCAGAAACAGGAATTCCTAATGCTCTATATTTCAAGCCGATACGTACGCTTCGATACTGACCGCTTTTCACTTTTTTGAAATGCAATGAGGGATGAGAAGGAGCATGTCGAAGAAGCTTGTAATTTTCCTTAGCCAGTTGCTGCACCGACTCAGGAAGAAAACGGTAACAATCCCAAAACCTGCGTGATGCATAGTGTTTCAAATCTCCTTTGCCTTCCCTGATTTATATTCTGCAAGGGCCTCGGCGGCAAAAGCATCAAGCTTTCCAGCCTGCGCATCATGCTCAATCTGGCAATCCCATTCGTCCGCATCCCATTCGAAAAACCACTCGCGGAACTCTTGTCGTTCAGTGGGTGAGAGTTGTTTGACTTGTTCTTCAAGATATTGGATTGAGGTCATGAAGACACCTTCCTTTATTGCTTAAATAAAATTTATAACGTGAGAGTTAGTGTTTTTTGCCAACGCGTTTTACATGGAATTAATATTTGAGTTCAACGGGAGATCTAATAATCACGTCCATTTATCATATAAAAGAAAGCTAAAAATAACAACACCATTTTCACCTTGATTTTTTTCCATAAAAACAGGTGGACGATTTTCCGCAGGTTTGTGAGTTGCTCCCCTCTATACCACCATAGTCTGGCGCAGCGCTTTCTGCCAACCCGTTAAAAGCTTCTCTCTCGTTCCGGTATCCATGGCAGGCGTGTAGGTGGTTTGTACCTTATGCAACCTGAGCAGTTCCTCACTTGAGTGCCATATTCCTGTCTGCAATCCGGCCAGATAAGCAACACCGAGCGACGTTGATTCTATATTGGCAGGTTTCAGGATCGGAATATCCAGGATATCGGCCTGAAACTGCATGAGGAAAGCGTTGCTCACTGCCCCGCCGTCAACCATGAGTGCCTTTGGAACAACTCCTGTGTCAGCCACCATTACCCTGAATACGTCGTACGTTTGATAGGCTATCGATTCGAGGGCTGCACGGACAATATGGTTTCTGTTCGTCCCTCTTGTCAGCCCCACAATAGATCCCCGTGCCTCCATCTGCCAATGTGGCGCACCAAGGCCTGTAAAAGCAGGCACAATATAAACTCCCGCATTAGTCGAGGCCTCCAGCGCCATTGTTTCGGATTCCCTGGCATCCTGAATCAGCTTGAGCTCATCCCTCAGCCACTGAATAACTGCTCCTCCGATAAAGACCGATCCCTCAAGTGCATAACACGGCCTGCCTGAGGCATTTATGGCGAGCGTTGTCAAAAGGCCGTTGTGCGACTCAATAAAGGTATCGCCAGTATTCATAACCATGAAGCAGCCGGTACCATAAGTATTCTTGATCGACGATGGTTCAAAACAGCACTGCCCAAAGAGTGCGGCCTGCTGATCACCGGCAACAGCGGCAATTGGAACATCGTAAAGCTCCTTAAGGGCTGTTACCCTGCCGAAATCATCCATGGAGTTCCTCACATCCGGCAAGAGCGACTCTGGAACAGCAAAAAGATCAAGCAGCTCTTTATCCCACTGTTTCTCCCTGATATTGAATAATAGCGTTCTGGACGCATTGGTGAAATCGGTTGCATGAACCCTTCCGCCAGTCAGTTTCCAGACCAGCCAGCTGTCGACTGTACCGAAAAGAAGGTTCTTATGGTCGAGGCATGAACAATGATCGAGAATCCAGCGGATTTTTGTAGCGCTGAAATATGCATCGAGCGGCAGTCCGGTTTTGGCGGTGATGCGCTCTTGTTCCTTTTCATATCGTCGACACAGCTCGCTGGTCCGCCTGCATTGCCAGACGATGGCGTTATAGATAGGTTTCCCGGTTATCCGGTCCCAGACAATCGTAGTTTCACGCTGGTTCGTGATACCGATGGCTGTAATTGACTTATCATACCTCGCTCTCAGCTCTCTCACCCCATCGACAGCAGTTTGCCATATCTCTTCCGGATCATGCTCCACCCACCCTTCCTGAGGGTAAATCTGGGTTAATTCCCGGTAGGCCTTGCTAATGACCTGTCCCCCGGAGTCATAAAGGATAGAGGTAGTTCCTGTGGTTCCCTGATCGATTGCCAGAATTACCATGCTTTATTATTCATGCGTTGCACTAGATCAACCGGAAATCGTGAATATCAAGGTGAATCAATACCGGGCCACCGAGCGGCTTACCTTTCGGTCCCTTCGGTGTTACCCGCCTTATTGAAGGATAAACAAGTCCTGTGCTGTTTTGTGCATGCTGAAGAACGACATTGGATGCGGCTGCAAGCGGGCTGATGATATCAGCAGTATAGTCATGCTGAATCAGGCGACTGGTCTCACGGTCAAACCTGAATCGCTGCACCCTGCTGTGGGTAGGAATTGCGTCAGGAAATCTCGCCTCCAGCCAACCCGGTTTGAGCTCCTTCCAGTCGATATCCTTACGCATCAACAACGCCGGCAGGGTAAAATAATTCCAGGAAGCATAGTTGGCGAAATAGGACATATCGAGGTCATCCCAAGAAAATAACCTTCTGCCAATTTTGAAATAATCCCGGGCATTCCTCCGCTCTGCAATGCCCTTCCCCTCTGCATTTTCCAGCCGTACATCCAGACCATCAAGTACTCCAGTTATAGCAGGGTTTCGGCCAATCGGGGTCAATGTGGAAAATGGTCGGTGAACATCTAATACCATTCTTGCATGGCGGAAAAACGGGCGCCGTTTCAGGGTAAACGCCAGTCCATAAGCACTTATCCTGGTTTCAAGAGTTTTAGCGCTTTCCCAAAGCGTGCGACCGCCATAGGCGGCAATTGCTTTTTCTGCTGTTTCTGTCAGTTTCATAGGCGTATTTGGTAGCGATTGTAAGATAAACAATCTGGATGCAGAATTAATTTATTACTCAGCAGTTGACCCACGAATACGGGTGCTCAGATCA
>CAIXLG010000121.1 GCA_903920215.1 uncultured Chlorobiaceae bacterium | reverse complement strand
GGACGCCTTACAAGGAGTATGTTATTTACGAGGCTGATATATAGGGGGGAGAATGGTGTGGCCTTTTATGGCGGTATGGCGATGAGATCCCTCGGAGTACCTCGGGATGACAGAGAGAATGGTTGGGATGACAGAGAGAATGGTATTGGGATGACAGACTAATAAGGGGATAAAAAAAGGAGCCACATGGCTCCTTTTTTTACATTGTAACCTAACGGAAAGAAAGAACAGGGGAAGAAATCAGTTTAGAACGATGCTGTCAAGACAAAGTTTGATGTCTCTCTATCAGGGTTATAGATATAGGCACCGGTGAATCTGTCCTTTGAAACTGAAATTCCAACATTGACAAGTTTAAAGTCGCCGCTTAGAGTATAGTAAGTCTCGTTACCAGCGCCGACGATTGCTTTTGCAGTGTAACCGTCTTTGCTTGAGAACTTGTAACCAGCTTCGACATATTTTGCATGATGGGTTTCAAATCCTGCAAAATTAATTGCGGCAAGAAGATTGAGATCGTCTTTTTCGTAGGTTACGCTAGCCTCAAGAACGTTTGTTCCTGTAGATGATGAATAACTAAATGCTTTCGGAGTATTAGCTACTGTATTATAATCAGTTACTGTTATACCGAAAGGGCCGACTGGTAGAGTTGCAAAAAGGTCAGCTTCCTTATATCTTCCTGTCCCATTGCTATTATTGGTGACTGCGTAGGAGCCCCATGCGCCGACAATAAGTCCAGTGTTTGGGCAGGTGTAGGTTACTGATGGCTGAATTGCTGGTGAATCACCCAAATCAACACCTCTCCATACATAGCTGCTGACAAGATCCGCTCCGATTTTAAATCCGTCCGCTGCCTGAGCTGTACCGCTTAATCCTGCAAACAATGCGACTGCAAGACTTAAAAATTTTGCTGTTTTTTTCATTGCATTACTCCTGTTACTGGTTTTTTCAGTTGTGTGTATGTTCAGTTTTTGTATTGTTTTTGCTCACAATAAAAAAAAGCTCTCGCTCTCTTTAATCTGAGCTTTCCATTACGACTGCAATATATTATAAAAAAATACAAATAAGTAATAAGGTCTTAGGGCAAATAGAGTTATATGTTAAAAAATGAAGGCGTTGACGTGTTTATTCTGAATTTGCATCTCCGGGTTGCATCATTGTAAATCAGTATATTGTTTCACAGACACCGTAACGGCATCCAAAAAATGATACATACTGAAATTGTACTGACAGGTGGCTACACAGAGTATCATGTGCTGTATGATTGTGTTGTGTCGATTGCCGGGAGTGAGGGATACAGCGATGCGTTTATTGCTGATCTTCAGCTATCCATCAAAGAGGCCTTTGTTAATGCAGTCAAACATGGCAACAGAGATCAAGCAGACCTGACAGTAACCTGTTCGTTTGACGTTGCATCAGACGCTCTTATAGTGTCAATAAGGGATTGCGGTAAAGGCTTTAATCCTGATGATCTTCCGATCCCTACTACCTCATCGGGCCAGGTAAAGCAGTCAGGAAGGGGCGTTTATATTATCAGGAGCATCGCTGAAATAATCGGTCTTGCATGTGATAACGATGGATCAACCCTGATGTTGAGTTATATTCCCTATTGATAATTCAGTTACAAAGTTTCCAGCTTCACATATTTATTTAACAAAGAATTTATGGACCTATCCCGTAGCGCAGCATGGAGCGACCTGGTGTCGCACAAGCATGAAATCGACAAACTGCATATGAGAGCGCTTTTCCATGAAGATGAGGGCCGGTTTGAGCGTTTTTCTATATCCTCTGGAGAACTGCTGCTCGACTATTCAAAAAACAGGATTACTTCGCATACCCTGGAGCTGCTTCTGGAACTTGCCCGTAGTGCCGGGCTTGAAAAAATGCGTGGTGAGATGTTTGATGGCCATCCCATTAATTTTACAGAACACCGTTCGGTGCTGCATACTGCTCTTCGAAGGCCTCCGGGATATTCCCTTGAGATTGAGGGGCTTGATGTTTCAGCGGAAATTGCCGATGTGTTGCGGCAGATGAAGGCTTGCTGTGAAAGTGTTATATCCGGCAAGTGGAAGGGATATACCGGGCAAGTGATGACTGATATAGTCAATATCGGTATCGGTGGGTCTGATCTGGGTCCCTGCATGGTTACTGAAGCGCTCCGTCCCTTTGCACACGGAAAACTGCAGGTGCATTTTGTCTCCAATATCGATGGAACCCATATCAGCGAGACATTGAAAAAACTAGATCCTGCAACGACACTGTTTATCATTGCGTCGAAAACCTTTACCACACAGGAGACGCTGACCAACGCGATGAGTGCCCGTGAATGGTTTCTCCAGCATGCAGGTGATGAGTCGCATATCGCAAAGCATTTTGTGGCAGTTTCAACCAATCGGGCAAAAGTTGTTGAATTCGGTATTGACGAAGCAAACATGTTCCGTTTCTGGGATTGGGTTGGCGGACGTTATTCCCTTTGGTCGTCCATTGGACTTTCAATAGCTCTTTATCTCGGGTTTGAACGTTTTCAGGAGCTTCTTGACGGTGCTTATGCCATGGACCAGCATTTTCTGAAGGCGCCACTTGAACGAAACATCCCTGTTCTTCTTGCTGTGCTTGGGATCTGGTACAATAATTTTTTTGATGTTTCATCCTACGCGGTCATTCCCTACGACCAGTATATGCACCGATTTCCTGCCTATCTCCAGCAGCTTGACATGGAGAGCAATGGCAAAAGGGTTAACCGGCAGGGTAGTCCCGTAGAGTATGCCACGGGTCCCGTGATATGGGGTGAACCAGGAACGAACTCCCAGCACGCTTTTTTTCAGCTGCTGCACCAGGGACCTGATTTTATTCCAGCCGATTTTATTGTGCCGCTCAAGAGCCAGAACCCGATAGGGGAGCATCATGATATTCTGCTTGCAAACTGTTTTGCGCAGACAGAAGCTCTCATGAAGGGTAAAGACGAGCATGAGGTTCGCGGTGAGCTTGAAACCGCAGGCTGTGATCATTCAGAAATTGAGGCACTTCTTCCCCACAAGGTATTTCCCGGAAACAGGCCGACAAATACCATTCTTGTCAATGAACTGAATCCGTTTACTCTCGGCAGCCTCATTGCCATGTATGAGCATAAGGTGTTTGTTCAGGGGATTATCTGGGAAGTCAACTCATTCGATCAATGGGGAGTCGAACTCGGAAAACAGCTTGCCAAAACCATTTTCCCTGAAATTCAGGGGAGTAAAACGGTTACCACTCATGACGGCTCTACCAATGCATTGATCAACGCATACAGGGAGTACCGGTTAAAAGGAAAGACCTCCGCAAGCCCTCAGCTTTCATTCTTTGATGAGCCATAACAATGCAATAAAAAAGCCGCCTTCCGGAAAAAGGCGGCTTTTAAGATTACAAGAAGAGGTGGTACCGGATTGCAATCAACTAATCCTTGTTGTACATAGAGTCGTCACCACTTTCTCCGGTTCGGATGCGATAAGACTCTTCGATAGTCCAGACAAAGATCTTGCCATCACCTACTTCACCGGTATACGCTGATTTCAAAAGACATGCCACTGTTTTTTGAAGGTTGATGTCGCGAACAACAATCGACAGCGATAAACGAGAGATATAGTCAGTATCATTAGATCCACGGAATACATCTTTCTTTTTCCGTTCATTTCCAACTCCGTATGATTCTGTATAGGAAAAGAAGTCAATATCAATGGCATGCAATGCCGCTTTGACTTCTTCAAACTTGGAGCGCCTTATGATGGCTTCAATTTTTTTCATAATCAATGTGATTTTAATAAGTTAAATGACTGAAAACAGGGCGCTTGCCATGCTCCTGTTTTCAGTCGACTGTATTTAATGAATGGTATATGCCTCAGCACCGTGTTCAAATACATCCAATCCTCCAACTCCGGTTTCACCTTCAGGCTCAACACGTAATTTAAATGGATATGGTAATTTATTAATTGTCCACATCAAGATGATCGCAATAGTAAAAGTAGCTAAGGTAATAATTCCATTCCCTATAAATTGAGCAATGAATACATCCCATCCGCCACCATAGAAAAGTCCAGTTACAGGGGCACTGTTATCAGCGCCTATTGGTGTGGCAGCACCAAACTCTCCAGTTGCAAAAAGACCGATAGCCCAAGTGCCGAATATACCGTTCAGTCCATGAACAGGCACAGCTCCTACTGGATCATCAATACGAAGATATTCAAGCAGGTAGATTCCACCGAAAACAATTGCGCCTGCAATAAGACCAATGATGATTGATCCAAACGGAGATACCCAGTAGCACGGTGCGGTGATGGCGACCAATCCACCCAACAATCCGTTCACTGAAAAGCCAACGTCAAATTTTCCTTTGAATGAACCTAAAAAGAATGCTAAAAACATTGCGCTTAAGGCACCACCGCATGCAGCCAGAGTTGTATTTGCCGCTACACGGCCAATTCCGATCGCATCCATAGCAGAAAGAGTGCTGCCTGGGTTAAATCCATACCAGCCGAACCACAACAGGAACGCGCCTGTTACAGCAACAGGAAGGTTGTGTGCTGCTGGCAGACCGCCTCTTTCTTTGTCATCACGAAGGAAAACGCGTCCGATACGAGGTCCTAAAATAATAGCTCCAGCCAGTGAAACGACACCACCGATAGTATGCACAACCGATGACCCTGCAAAGTCTCGGAATGGCTGACCTAATTGCGGTAAAAAATTGCCTTTGCTACCCATAGTTGCCAGGAATCCGTCAGGTCCCCATGCCCAGTGGCCAATGATTGGATAAATAAGAGCTGTAACAACGATGCTGTAAAGGATGTCGCCACGGAAACTGGTACGACCGATCATCGCGCCTGAAGTAATGGTAGAGGCTGTATCGGCAAATGCAAACTGGAAAATCCAGTGTGCCAGTAACGCTATCCCGGTTGTACCATACATGCTTGGTGCTCCCTGAAGGAAGAACCAGTGCTGGCCGATAAAGCCATTTCCTTCACTGAACATGAAGGCGTAGCCGATGGCCCAGAATGAGATGCCGCAGATAGCTGTATCCAGAACACACTCAATAAGCACGTTCACGGTTTCTGTTTTTCTGGCGAAACCGGCCTCAAGCATGACGAAACCAGCCTGCATTCCAAATACAAGAAACGCAGCAACCAATGTCCATACTGTGTTAATGGAATTAACCAGATTAGTTTCCATAGGCGTGTAGGTGGGTGCCGCAGCCATAGCCGGGATTCCTACAATACCAGTTAACGTTGACATTGCTAACAGTACCAGGAAAAGTCCGATCATCTTGCCTGCAAAAATGGTTAAACCAAGTTTCCAGTTTTTTTGTTTAGACATGTTCTCCCTGATTCGGGCGAAATAGTCCCCCCTGCCGGGTCTTATTGTTGCTGCTGATTTCATAACTAATGATGGTTAATAATTTAAGGGACGGTTAAAAAGTAAGAGTTTTTTTAAATAAAAAAAATACATTTAAGTAATATTCTTATGTTTTTAATCTTTTTTTCGATAATAAATATGCCATATATGTTGAAAGTCCGAAAAAAATGAAGTTTTGTCAGGGCCGGCTTGTTTTTCGTGCTGTCAACGCTTTTGAAAATAACTTTAACAAAAAAAGCTCCGCAAAAGTTGTTTTCGCGGAGCTTGAGCAGGAAAGATGTAATGAGAAAAAAAGTAGCTTACAGCACTTTTTTTAGAGTCCATTGCGCTTGAAAATGGTGTCTACGCTGGTCTTCAGCTTATTAAGAATGTTTTCAAAGCTGAACAGGTCGGCGACCTCTTCGGGGGTGAAGTGTTTCTGAAGCTCTTCGTCATTAAGAACCAGTTCACGCAGGTGGACTTTTGTCGACCAGCTCTCCATGGCATTGCGCTGTACAAGCCGGTAAGCCTCTTCACGGGTCAGGCCCTTGGCTGTAAGGGCAAGAAGAAGTGTCTGGGAGGTTGTCAGTCCATAGGATGAGTTGAAGTTTTCCTCCATTCTTTCAGGATAGACAAGCAGGGTGTCGAGAGCGTCGCTGAAGGTGCGCAGCATGTAGCAGAGAGCAATGGTTGAGTCGGGCATAATGATGCGCTCGACCGACGAGTGGGAAATATCGCGTTCATGCCAGAGAGCAACGTTTTCCATTGCTGCGATGGAGTTTGAACGAACAACACGGGCCAGACCGGTAAGACGTTCGAAGGTAATCGGGTTGCGCTTGTGCGGCATGGCGGAGCTGCCTTTTTGTCCTTTGCTGAAAAACTCTTCGGCTTCACGGACTTCCGTACGCTGCAGATGGCGAAGCTCAACGGAAAACTTTTCTATAGATGAGGCTATTATTGCCAGAGTCGTTGCATATTCAGCGTGCCGGTCGCGCTGCAGGATCTGGGTGGATATTGATGATGGTTCAAGCCCGAGTTTTTGGCAGACAGCTGCTTCGATATCGGGAGAAAGGTGCTGATAGGTACCTACTGCTCCGGAAATTTTGCCTACAGAGATATTCCTGACGGCTTTTTCCATGCGCTCGAGGTTGCGCAGCATTTCCTGATGCCATAAGAGCAGTTTAAGGCCAAAGGTGGTTGCTTCGGCATGAATACCGTGGGTTCTGCCCATTTCGAGGGTGTACTTGAACTCTACGGCTCTTTTGGCAAGTACCGCAATCAACTTTTCGATATCGGCAACAAGGATTTTACCTGCATCACGCATTTGCATGGCAAGAGATGTATCGCCAACATCCGAGGAGGTAAGCCCTTCGTGGATGTAACGGGAATCAGGTCCGACATAGCCCGCCACATTGGTCAGAAATGCAATGACATCGTGTTTTGTCTCTTTCTCGATCTCAAGAATCTCGGCGACATTGAAGGTGGCTTTTTCCTTGATGGTTGCCAGCGCAGCCTCAGGCACAATACCGGCCTCCATACGTGCTTCAACAGCGGCAATTTCAAGCTGCAGCCATCGTTGGAATTTTGCCTCTTCAGTCCAGATTGCGGAAATGTCTTTGGGTGAATAACGTGGTATCACTGTCAGGATTGGTTTAGTGTGTTGTCATGATGTTGTTCAATATAGTGACCAGAGACTTTTAAACCCACCGCCGAGACAAAAGAGTGGTTATCGTGCTCCGGGATTTGGTATCTCATTGAGATGTTCCTGATAAAGCTTTTTGATATAATCAAGGGCGGCATCTCTCTGGTAGGGGATGAGCCCGTCAATGACAGCATTCTCCATCTTTTTTTTGATCATACCGACAACCCTGCCCTCACTGAGGCCGAGAGTTTCCATAATATCCTCTCCACTGATCGGTGGGCGCCATTTAGCAAGGAGGTCTTTTTCGCCAACTTCATTTATTTTCTTTTCAACATGGTTGAAGTTGCTCATTATCTGGAGCACTTTTCTCGGATTTTTGCTGGTGACATCTGCCCTGCAGAGGTTCATGAGATCCGAGAGGTCTTCACCGGCATCAAACATGAGACGGCGTATGGCCGAATCGGATATTTCCTCCTTTGACAGCGGTATTGGACGGTGGTGAAGGCGGACCATTTTCTTGACATATTCCAGAGAGTCAAGCGGCCAGTGCATGTATTTGAAAATTTTATCCACGATCCTTATACCTACGGCATCGTGACCGTGAAACGTCCATCCGGCGCTTTTGGTAAAGCGTTTTGTGGCCGGTTTGCCGATATCGTGCAGGAGAGCGGCAATTCTAAGCCAGAGGTTTTCCGTTTTAGCAGCAACATTATCGATAACCTGGAAGGTGTGGAAGAGGGTATCTTTATGGCCGAGTCCATCAAACTGTTCAATGCCTGCCATTATTGCCACTTCCGGCATGATCTCCTTTAAAATCCCAGTTTCATAGAGCGTGATCAGTCCTGTGGAAGGGCGGGCCGAGAGCATGATTTTAAAAAACTCGTTACTGATTCTCTCCATAGATACAATTCTGATCCTTTCATGCATGGTTTTCATGGCTTCAAGCACTTCAGGCAGGAGCCGGAACTCAAGCTGGGATGCAAAGCGGGCAGCCCTCATCATGCGTAACGGGTCATCCGAAAAGGTTTGTTCAGGGTCGAGGGGAGTTCTCAGAATTCGGTTTTTAATATCTTCCAGGCCGTGAAAATGATCAATGATCTGGTTGCGACCCTCTTTGTTCAGCACAAGGGCGAGCGCATTGATAGTAAAATCCCTGCGTGAAAGGTCGTCATCGAGGGTTCCAATGAGGGTGACCGGTTTTCTTGAGTCGGAGTTGTATGACTCTTTTCGTGCACCGACAAGTTCAACTTTGAAGGTTCCCTGTTTTGGATCGGTAAGTTCCAGCTGGGCAGTACGGAAACGTTCAAACAGAACAAAATTCCTGCCGTGCAGTGTGTCACGGACAGTTTTGGCAAAAGGGACGGGATCACCGATGAGCATAATATCGATATCGGTACAGGGTCTCTGCATGACCATGTCGCGGACATAGCCGCCGACAAGGTAACAGCCTAACCCGTTTTTATCAGCCAGGTCACCGATACTGTAGAGTATTTCAGGAATTGATTCTTGAGAGAGTGTTGTCATGAGGTGTTGCTCTATACGATATCAGATGAAGCTGCATTGGCTTCAATTTCGGCAGTGATTTTTCCTGCTACCATAATTGCTCTGCGTCCTTCAGCCGAACTTACGGCAACTGGAGTGTTGTTTTTAAGTGTGTTGATGAATTGCTCGAGTTCATCACGCAGCGCATTTACTTTAGGAACTTCGGGATGGATATAATCAAGAGTCATACCTTGCATGGCTTCCTGAATTTCACCGAACTGTTCAAGGATTTTTCTAGCAGCAAAGGATTTAAGGGGGTTTTTAGACGACGCGTCCTCTTTTTTTACCAGTCTGAAGACTTCTGATTTACCGGTTGTCAGGTCAAGTGATGCATAGCTTTTCGGGTTTGTGCCGAAAAAGCGGAATTTACGGTGGCGGCTGCGGCTGAGACGGCTTGCGGTAACATTTGCGGTTGCACCGTTGACAAAGTCAATCCTTGCTGTTGCCATGTCGAGTTCATTGGAGAATACCCGTACTCCCGATGCGGAAATGTGCCTGATTTCGGATGGTATTAACGAGAGAACCAGATCAATGTCATGGATCATAAGGTCGAGCACAACGGAGACATCGGTAACGCGACGGGAAAAATTGCTCAATCGTTCAGCCTGAATATACATGGGCCGCCCAATATAGGGTTCAATTGCTCGAATAGCCGGGTTAAAGCGTTCGATATGGCCAACCTGTATGCGTACATGATTTTCTGCCTCCAGCCGTATCAGTTCATCGGCCTCTTCAAGGGTTGTTGTTATCGGTTTTTCGATAAAAAGGTGCAGGCCTTTCTTTAGCAATTCCCTTGCAATGTTGAAGTGTGAGCTTGTTGTTGTTGCAATAATGGCAGCATCACACTCTTTTGCCAGAAGCTCAAGAGAGGTGAAAGAGGGTACATTATATTTTTTCGACATCTCTTCGACCCGGCTGCGGTCTAAGTCGTATATGCCGGCACAACGAATATCAGGCTGGTCGCGGGAGATTTCCGTGAGAAGCTTTGTGTGGAACTCTCCAAGTTTCCCTACTCCAATAACCCCAATATTCATAGTGTTTGCGCCTTGTATCAAAAACGTTGCTGGTTCAGTATTGTCAGGCATTACTTACTTCAACTGAATGACCGAGGGCTTCAATCTTATATTTGAAGAGGCTGAATGCGATTATTGCCCCGATGAGGGTCAAAATACCTGCAAAAACATAGGGTGCGTGAAAATTCATTCCGTAGAGTATACTCCCGCTGAATGGCCCCATAATTCGGGCAAAAGAGTTGACAGATTGAGATAGACCGAGAATCTGCCCCTGCTTCTCTTTATAACTGTAAAGAGAAATCATGGACATGTTGATGGGGTTGACCAGGCTTGTTCCGATGGCAAAAAAGAACAGGATGACAAGCCCAAGTGAAAAAAGGGAGGTTGGCGGGGCGAATGGGACAAAAAAGATGCCGATAAAGCTGAAAAGGTGACCCCAGAGGAAAAGCTTGTGCTCGCCCAGCATTTTTATCAGCTTGCCGATCAGTCCGCCCTGAACAATGACTGTCCATATGCCTACGTAGGCAAAAATGTAGCCGATCTGCTGGTCGCTGGCCGAAAAATACTCTTTCCAGAGCAGGATGGATGCCACCTGCATATTCACAATGGCAAAGGTATAGATATAGTTTGCAATCATCAGCAGCGCAAGAGGGCGGGAACTGAAGGCCAGCTTCAGCCCTTCACCATACTCTTTAACCTTTTCACCGAGAAAGATAAACGTCGAGCGGCGGGGTTCGCTGTCGGCAGTTCTTTTTTTCAAAAAGCCGAATTTTATTTTTTCGGCAAATTTGTTCGACTCCGGAAGTAAAAAGACTGCGAGAATAAAGTCGATAAAGATTAGTGAGGAGGAAACATATCCTACCATCTGAATACCGTAATTGTGCTTCAGGATGCCTCCGATAAGCGGGCCTATGATAAAGCCCAAGCCGAATGCAGCCCCCATCATCCCCATGGCTCCGGAACGACTTTTACTGTCGGTTACATCGGTGATATACGCCTGAGCTGCAGCAATGTTGGCTGATCCGATACCGGAAAGCCCTCGTGCGAAAATCAGCAAAGGAATAGTGCTCGCCTGGGAAAAAACAAGATAGGAGACAGCCGTGATAAAAATACTGATCAGCATAACCGGCCGTCGGCCGATTTTATCGCTCAGCTTGCCCCAGAGAGGGGAAAAGATAAACTGCATGATGGAGAAAATCGCGGCAATCAGTCCGATCATGAACGGATTAGCCCCGAGATCCTTGGCATAGGTTGGCAGAAGCGGAAGCACAATGCCGAATCCGATCAAATCCAGTAAAACGGTAAGAAGTAAAATGACCAGTGGAGAGCGCTTCATGCATGCATATCGTTTTGTTCTGCTAAAGGCACAAAGATAAAAAAATTAACGCCGATTCTGATAGAGAGACCCTAAAAAATCAAGGGGCTGGCTTCTGTGGTGCATGGATTGTTCTGTATAACTGCTCAACTCCTTCGAGCACTCTTGGTCCGGGCCGCAGGAAAAGACTGTTGTCGAAATGGTCATACACCCGGTGTTTTTTTACAGCAGCAATATTCTGCCAGCCGGGACGGCTCATGACCTCATCGGCCGCTGACGATTTTTTTGCCATATACATACAGGCAATCACGTCAGGATTTTTCTGGATCACCCACTCCTGTGATATCTCGAAATATTCCTTTTTCACCGCATCGCCGAGATTCTGACCACCTGCATAAGCAATAAGTGCAGAGGTATAACTCCCTTGTCCTCCTGTCCAGAAAGGGTCATTCCAGATTTCAAGATAGAGTGTGTTTTTATGGGGCTCATTTGCAGCCTTCTTTTTGAATTCAGCAAGACCGGTAGTGATCGAAAGGGCCAAACTGTCAGCCTCTCGGGTATGTCCGGTAAGTTTGCCGAGTTTTCTCAGCACCACAGGTATATCGTCGGGGGTCTTGCAGGAAAAGGTCTCTCTTCGCATTCCGAGTGCTGCTATTTTTTTACCGGTACCTTTATCCGCCAAGTCAACATCAATCACCAGATCAGGGTGTATGGATGCAAGCAGTTCAAGAGATGGACGCCCGAATGCGCCAATAACAGGTATTTTCGCTGCTGCAGCCGGCCAGTCGCACGCGTTTGTTCTACCGACAAGCTGGTCGCCTGCCCCAATGGCAAAAATCATCTCGGTAAGGCTCGGCGCAAGGCTTATAATTCGGAGTTTACCTGTCGGACGTTCAGCTTGTTTAGCTTTTTGCTGGTTGCATCCGGCTTCTATGAAGAGCAGAAGAGTGAAGAAAAAAAGCAGGAAATAGTTACTGCGGCAGGTGTTGCGCATAGTACTGAAGTATCTGTAAGTGATTGAAAGCAAGAGGCTGCTCAAGTGCCTCATGAAGGGGGAACCATGCAATCTGCTCAACCTCATCAGGCATCAGCTGTAAAGTTCCCTGCCCGGTACCGTAGAAGCAAAGTGCTACAGCATGAAAACCATATTCGGGAAAGATTTCGTCACAGTAAGTAAGAAACAGCGGGTCGATAAACTCAAGGCCGGTTTCTTCGGCTACTTCCCGGACAACCGCTGTAAGTGCTGTTTCTGCAGCATCAATATGCCCTCCAGGCAGGCACCAGAAACCCTTAAACGGAGAGACACTCCTGCGGGTAAGCAGGACCGTCGAACGGCTTGATGTATCCGGAGTGATGATCGCCGCAACAGTTGCCTTTGTAATTTCACTTCTATCCATCAGGGAAAATGGCAAAAAAAGATGATTTCTAAAGGATGTAAAACATAATAAGCGCTTCACAGAAATTGAGTCCGTAATAAAACATGCCAGACCCAAAACAGATGATTCCATTATTTCGCCGTAGGGGCGACCCTTGTGGTCGCCCTCCGTTGTAGTGGTCAAACGAAATACTGACTGTGGCCGTTATCAATCTGGCCATGTTCATCACCGAAAGTGAATGCAAAAGCAAAGGAGCAGAACGACATGTATAGTAGATGGCCGATTCTTATACACGTTAATGTACTCATGTATAAAAAACTTCCATTTTCTTTACAAATGTAACCAGCCATGCCCTATAGCATACCCTCTTTACTACTTGCGATTGAACTGCAAACGGTTCCTGTGCTTTAAAAAGCCGCATCGGCACACCGTTTTTTAGCTGAATGGCACTCTTTGGCATCCTGACAAAGCCGTTATCGGATAGCGAAAAATGAAACTGAAATTTGATTCAACTCTTGACTACCAGCTCGAAGCCATAAAAAGCTGAAAGGCAACATCAGCACAAAGTATCATGCGTCTGAAGCAGGAGAATTCGAGCCCGATTCACATGGCTTGGTGTTAAAAAACCTTCTTAGCCTAAAAACTCAGGCCGCTATTGACGCAGAGGAAGTATCAAGAATCTTGAGGTTTACCAAAACTGCTTAGCGTGCTATTTTTTCCGTTTTCCGAGGCGACCTCAATCAATCTATTCATGGATTTTTTAAAATCGAACTCAGTTCTATATCTTCGATAAGACGAGGCGTTCTCACCGGTCAAAAAATCAAGCGTGCAGATTTTCACGAACAAGTGGTTTGCAAAGTTCGCCAAGGAAGAGGAAATTCTGGATAAAGAGCTGTGCGAGGCGGTGCGCGATGCCGAGAGAGGATTTATAGATGCGGATTATGGGGGAGGTGTTATCAAGCAGAGGATTGCCCGGCCCAATGAAGGAAAGTCAGGTGGATTTCGGTCGATTATCCTTTATCGTCGGGAACATAAGGTTTTCTTTGTTTTTGGTTTTCCAAAAAACGACAAAGACAACATAAAAACAGACGAGGTACGATGGTTCAAAAAGATGGCGAAAAGCACTTTTTAAGCTTTCTGAGGATCAACTCGAAAAACTTATTAAAACAGGGGACTTCCGGCCCGTAAAATGCGATGAATAAAGGGCACCTCTAAAAATTCAATTTGATAGATATTCAGATTCTTTGTTAAGCAAAATATAGTACCATGACATCGTTCTTGGACATATATTCAACGTAATAACGCATTGGTAGTGTTAAACTTGGCGCAGCTATCCCAT
>CAIXLG010000120.1 GCA_903920215.1 uncultured Chlorobiaceae bacterium | reverse complement strand
GGCCAAGCCTGATAGAGCTGCCTGAAATATTTGACATTGGTCAAAGAAAAACCAGAGCCATATTGAGCACTCAGTTGCTGGGAAAGCACCTCAATGACCTGTTTTCCATACACAGCCCGCTCTTTGCCGCACTGTATCTCTATAACTATTTCCCGGCCAATCAGCCAATAAGCCGTGACCATATTGGTATTGACTGACTGCACCACATTGGAGCGAGCCTGTTCAAGAATCTGGACAACTCGATCAAAAAGGTTTCCACCAATTGTCATTTCATGCTCCATCATTTCCTCCTCAGATTGATTTCACTTCAGTTCCGGGAGACAACTGCTTGAAGATCTGTTCTACATTAATTTTGACGGCATAGCAGTTTTGTAGGCCGATTTGCTCTCTTTCAAAACAACCAACAACCAATGTAACCACCAAACGCTGAAAAATCAGGACTTTAAACCTTAATTTCATAAGTGGTTATCCTCTGAGTTCTTTCTGCATTCTTTCTGCAAATGAGGTATTTCTTTCTGCACTCTTTCTGCAAGAATCCATTGAGGAGCTGTGCGTGAACTGATATTTTTAATCAATCCAGACCTGCGCATATTTGTCAGCAAGTTGGCTATCTTGTTTTTTTTCTGTTCTTCATCCAATGCCTCGCTAAGCTTTACTGTTAGTAGCTTATCAATCTCTTCTCGAGTTGCGTTCCCAAACTGGGTCAAATAGTCTGTAATAAGCCTGGCATAAAACGCATCATCCTGTGCTCTGGTTAGAATATATTCAGCTTTACTCGCAGTAGCCCGCGCTACTACTGCCGAAACATGAATGTTTGGTTTTCTCCCTTCAATTAATCCGCTTCTTCTTAAATGACGGATGGTTGAGACTGGTACCGATAGATTTTTCTGGATACGATCCAGGCAGAGTATATCTGTAAGCGGAAGATCAGTTTTTTGGATTAGCATCCGACTATAGGCGGGATCAACGACGTGGCCATAAACCGTCATTTTTACAGCGTGCGGGTCACTGAGGTCATAGTCCGGCATAGGGAAATATCGACGGGCCTGGCCTAAATACATTGCATGAATACCATACCCCATGGTATCAATCATGTTCAATTCAGTCATAGCCTGCACAAGGGATGGGTTCCGGTAGCGTCGAGGAGTTTTGTTGCCAGCGATGTAGTCAGCCGGTGTTCCCTCAAAAAAAGAACCTTCATTTTCAAAAATCAGTTTGTCCGGCTGTTCAGTAACGATAATGCGACCGCTACGGGTATAATCCTGATGGGCGATGCAGTTATGCAATGCTTCCAAAACAACTTTCTGGTCATACTTGGCAACTTCAATAGCCAGTAACGCATCATCAGGAAGTATGCGAAGCTGGATATTTCGAATTTTCTGATAGAGTGCCGTCGTACTGAGCAAAAAGGGTGGAGCGAAATGCTCATAAGCACGTTCTGGCCCTTCAAGCTTCCATGTCATCTGGGCTGGATGCGGGGAGAGAAAATAGGCCGCTTCCGGTTTACCCAAGAGCAAAAGCGTGGAACGTGTGATCTTGCCATCCTGTGTCAGTTTTGCGCGATCGAGAAATACCGGCAAAGACCATCCTATAATTTCATCAGATGAGAACCGATTCGCATACTTACGGGCAAACGATTCGCGTGCCTTTTGCAAGGCCGTTTCATCAAGATGGGTTATTGTCGCCTCAGGGATGATCTGAGCAGTCCAGTCGCTCGACATGGTCTGTTGCCGGATTTCATCAAGCTTATCCAGTCCAAGATGGGTCAAGCTTTCGCCAGCTCGTGCATAATAATGCCCCTTCCACGAAATCGGCAGTCCCCGGGGAGCTGCGGGGATTTCAAAGAAAACTACTCGGCCATCGGTGGCATGAAGTTCATGAATATTGCGAAAAGTGATACTTGGCTCTGTATTTTCAGCAATCTGCATTTTCGTGCTTTGCAGACGCTCAAATTGAGGCCTATAGTCAGAGCCAACAACTTGGCGGGTTTTGTTATGAACCCCAAAAACCAGCCAGGCGGCCTCTTCACCACGCAAATTCGCTTCATTGGCCAAAGCAGAGAAATACTTTCCAATATCGTCGGTTGAGTACTCTTTCCCTGCCTGCTTAAATTCAATGACTTCGTTTTCCCAGGAAGCAATCAGGCTGATCAACAGCGCTTGAAGATGAGTTTGATCCATCATTACCTTCTCAGATTGATTTCACTTCCGTTCCTGGAGACAACTGCCTGAAAATCTGATCAACATTGATTTTGACCGTATCGGTTGCAAAGCCGGTATCGCGAAACACGACGCGCAATGGTTTGTAATGTGCCAGCTCTTTGACCAGTTCTTCGCTTACGCCAGTATCGAAGCA
This sequence comes from uncultured Chlorobiaceae bacterium, assembly GCA_903920215.1. Taxonomy (GTDB): domain Bacteria; phylum Bacteroidota; class Chlorobiia; order Chlorobiales; family Chlorobiaceae; genus Chlorobium. Next base: position 2,727 of record CAIXLG010000120.1, on the reverse strand, counting down.
GGCGACAAGATCATATGGCGGCTGATTTACAACGAAGACGGTTTTACCCTGAATCAACTCTTTGCGGATGGGCAGGCTCAAATCAACGCTCAAGTCAAGGAGTACCTGAAAGAGAAGGTCTTCTGGTGTACGGTCGGGTTTGATGTTATCAACTGCATTGAATAGGTCACCCTGATTAACGGCATCGGGTGTGTAATAAACCTCGGCCATGTTAGAGGAGTCTATTTTAAGGACACGAAAGCCGGTATCAAGGTGCGTAGGGGCGTATTGCAATACGCCCTGACCTGTTGCGGTTTGTTCTTTTTCATCCTTTATCTTCTTTCCTGCACGCCGAATACGCTCTTTGCTGATTTCAGCAATGGTTTTATAACCAGCTTTGAATGCTTCGGATTGTTCATTGCAGAGTTCCGGCAACTGAACCATGATGAACTTGCGGTTGCCGCCATCTTCAGCATTGAGCTGCATGACTGCATGGGCGGTTGTTGCGGAACCGGCGAAGTAATCTAAAACAATATCATCGTTTTTTGTTGAGAGTAATACAATCCGTTTCAGCAAACGGACAGGCTTTGGACTATCAAAAAATGCATTATTATCAAACAACTCTTTTGTTTCTTGCCGAGCTTCCTGATTGTGACCAACATCTGTAAATTTCCAAATTGTCAAAGGAACAATTCCGTTTTCCATTTCAGATAAAAATGTTTTAAACCGCGGTACATTATCACCAGACTTTCCGAACCAAACACGATTGTCGTTTACTAATTCTTGGAACTTCTGTTTCGGCATGGACCAACAACGACCATTTGTGGAGCTAACTACTTTACCGCTTGGAGTAGAAATCGGATAATCATATGCTTCGCTGTATGTCCTTACAGTCATGTCAGATGATGCCCACAGTCCTCTTGGGTCATTATCGGGATTACTGAATCTTGAATTATGCACATCCGTTCTCGGCAGTTTATATGGCCGCCAAGCATCTTTGTTCTTTGCATAAATCAACACATGATCATGATTATCGCTAAACCATTTGGCATCATTCTGTGGCGCGAATTTTTTCTCCCATATCGCATTTGCCACAAAGTTTGATGCGCCAAAAATCTCATCACAAGCCATACGAATGTTTGCTACTTCGCCATCATCAATACTGATAAAAATTACCCCATCATCCCTCAGCAGATTCCTTGCCAGCTTCAATCTTGGGTATATCATTGAAAGCCAATCCGAATGAAATCTTCCATTTGATTCCGTATTGGCAACAAGTCGGTTACCCTCTTCATCCTTCTGGTTTGAACGCAGTAAAAACTCATCGGTGTTTTCCGCAAAATCATCCTCGTAGATGAAGTCATTGCCTGTGTTATACGGTGGATCAATGTAGATCATCTTCACCTTGCCGAGGTAAGTCTCCTGCAGGAGCTTCAGTGCGTCCAGATTATCGCCTTCTATGAAAAGATTCTTCGTAGTATCAAAGTCAACACTTTCTTCACGGCAGGGGCGTAAGGTCTTGGCAATCGGAGCATTTGCGGTTAACAGGGCTTCGCGTTTGCCTGGCCAGTTGAGATGGTAGCGTTCCTGTGGTCCTTCGACAATAGAGTCACTCAACTCCTGTTTGAGCTGATCAAAGTCGACAGCCAGTTTCAGGACGCCACGTTCATCAAGCGATTCAGTCACACAACCGGGAAAAAGCTCTCGGATGCGGACAATATTCTCATTTGTCAGGTTTGGGGAGTGCATTTTCAGTTTATTCATATTGTATTCCATCTAGCTTTTTAAGCATCTCAAGTGCTCCCGTTTCATGTCGTGAAAACGAGAACCACTTGTTTCCAAGTCATTGAGAAATGCTCCAATATGGCAAATCTCGGCTCCGCAAGTAATTATTTTCCGCCGTGCCACTGCGGAGCAAGGCTGAAAGCATGGAGGCAACCCTGTAGGTAAAAGAAATTGGAGGTCTAAATGTGCGGCCATATCTTACTATTTACTCTGGGTAAGCTGATATCTGAACTTTTATTTGAAACGCTCAATGTTTTAGATGTAAGTTCATGGCTTTCATCCGAAATTAACGCTAAAACAAGAAACACGGCATCTTAATGTCTAATTTATCACATACTTACTTAATTTAGCGTAGTGTAGTTGAAAAAAAAGATAACTCAACATGTAGGTCAAAAGCTGTCCTGGGTTATCATAAGTTTCAATTTTTTTACCTTACAGCTAATCAGTCCGGTAGTAACAGGAGTCAACCTTTAAAGTTATGGATGCATATCGAGTTGGTCAACTTTTTCCCCATGAGGAATACTGCACTGGCCGGGAAATGAATGTGGCTATACCGACAGATGGGTTTTTCCATATCCTGATGTCACTCAAAAAGATTTCTCGCAAAGAGAGGAAGCTGTTTACAAGAGGAACAATCACCGCGTCACTTTTTGAACAGCGTGATATTCCTTTTCTGGTCGTTGATTTCGGAGAGAATTTCAGTATTGATATCTCTTTTGATATCTCAAAATTTGATGACGAAACCCGCAGAGTCTGGTTGGCGTCAGAATCAAATGCAATTGCAATTTTTCTTGTGGAAGCAACCACCGGTATAATCGAAGGCATGCGCCTTATTGGCGTAGGGTTTGCTCCCGAGTTGCGTGCAATCTGTGCCAGGCAAAGAGGCCAAAAGGGCATTGCAGAGCGTGTTCTCCTCATTCATTCAGCGTTTACAACAAAGGATATGGTCCGGCATGCTATCGC
>CAIXLG010000119.1 GCA_903920215.1 uncultured Chlorobiaceae bacterium | reverse complement strand
TAGCTTTTTTAACGGTGTCCTCATAGCTTTGGAGTTTGATTTGGTTCGCACCTTCAAACTACGAGCTATGGGTGTTTTTTACGCTAACCCTGGGTGATTCTTATTTTCCGTTTTTGGCTTATTCTTGTTTTCCGATCACAACAATCAAAGCACGGGTAGAGCGTGATCCTGAATTTCGTGCTGCATTATTTGATGAAGCCATAGGTGCATTTCTGGAAGGTGACACAGCTGTTGGTAAAGCACTGCTTCGAGATCTGGTAAATTCTACTATAGGTTTTGAGGGGTTAGCTGATGAGCTGAATAAGTCCAGTAAAAGCATACATAGGATGTTGGCACCTTCAGGTAATCCGAGGATGGAGAACCTCTTTCAGGTTATTCACGCCATAACAAAGAATGAGGGAATCAGCTTCAAGCTGACCTCTTCTTACACTAAAGGGAATCAGCGTGTTCCTGCTTGAAATGATAAAAAAAAGAAAGCCTCTGCCAATGCAAAGGCTTTCGAAGAACTTGGGGACGACATTCATAACGTAGAGTTACGCGCGTTTATTGCTGCGTAAGTTTTGCTTCGGCAGTTGTTGGTCATGGAAGTGATTTTTCGCTACGGGCCGCAATGAATATCAATTCTAAGGGACGTTGATGACAAGCTGTATTTACGTAATCGAGGCCGCGATTTAAAGCAAAGTTTATTTTCGCTTAACCCATTTCGATAAGAAGAATTAGAGACTGCTTGAAAACATTGTCGAACAGGACGCCATATCCGATGAAAATAACTGCATCAGGAAAGTTCGCTTAATATTACGTATATTTTATAGCATTGGTAGGTATCATACCTTCAATTGATTAGCGTCTTCTATGGGTTATCATTATAAAATCTGTGGTTTAGTCTTATCAATCTCATTATTATTTGGCATACCGATCCTTGATACTCCAAAAATGGTATCATGGTATCATTATATATGAAGCAAATACATGAGGGTCAGTATTTGTGATACCAAAACAAGGTCTTTGGAAATAATAATATGAGGTTTACATGCCCAACTATTTTGTGGTCATGGCTGATGTAATCGCAAGTCAGAGCAGAGAACCCCAGCAACTCATGGGAAAATTTGAAAATCTCGTTGGTATTGCGCACGGGGAATACTGTCCCCTCTAACAATAACACTTGGTGACGATATTCGGGGTATAATGAGTACCCTGCTTGATGCCGTGAATGTTCTGGTTTGGTTGGAGGAGGCTCGGCTGAGAGGGGAAGAGAGTTGGCCGTCAGCAGTTGGTGTCTTTCCCTTTAGGGGATTTTGGGATCAATAAGAATGGATTGTATTAGATGAAAAATGCGTATACTTTGTACTGGTATAATGAAAAAATGATGAGGAGGGGAAAAGAATCATGATAGCTATAAGCACTACTGAGTTACGCAAAAACCTCAAGAAATACCTGAACTTAGCAACCAAGGAAACAGTAGTCGTCAGGTTTGGTAAGACCGAGACTGTTGAGATAGTGCCAGGAAAAAACATCGAGTCTAACGATGAGTACTTCTCAAATCCCAAGGTTTTGGAAGCTATTGAAAGGGGAAGAGCTGATGCTAAAGCAGGTAGAGTTACGAGGATTAAAGACCTCAGTGACCCATGGGCAGGTATTTTGTAGATATCACTGACAATGCTAAAGAAGATTCACGGTTTTGGCATAAAGTCGGTGATAAGGCAGTTCTTAAAAAAATCAAGAAGCTTTTTTTTGAATTATCCGAGCATCCGACGACAGGAACTGGAAAACCTGAACTCTTGAAAGGTGATTTAGCTGGGTGCTGGTCAAGACGACTTAACGGGAAAAATCGAATCATCTATGAGATTAATGATGGAACAGTGACGGTCTTGGTACTCTCCCTTCGAGGTCACTACGGAGATACATAGTCGAATACTCACACCAAGAACCTGCAGAATAACGCTAACAACAAGAAAAGAACCGCTACTCTTCCTGTAACAACTCCTCTTCACAGTACCGTCCATGAGGTATTTCATCGGTAAAAGGATTTTTGATTAGCGACTGAACAACTTCCCTTCTAACCTCAGCATTCACCCATTTTTCGCAGTAAGTTGTAGTTGTTCCGCAGCGGAGCTTTCAGGTATCATGCGCTTGATAGCCAAATAACTTGGGGACAGTGATTTATCGAAGAGTTACGGGATGGAAGGGATGAGTTGGCAGCAGGTCTAAACGTCATGAAATACTTGATGTTAGCAAATAAAGAATGTGTTATCTGCTCAGTGAGGCATCATGTTCCTGATACCCCTTTGTGCATTAGAGCTTCAATCATTCAACTTTTGTCAGGGAGGAAATGTTAACCTGCCGTTTTTCTTT
>CAIXLG010000118.1 GCA_903920215.1 uncultured Chlorobiaceae bacterium | reverse complement strand
CCATGACAGACAGCACAGTAGTGCGAGAAAAGCCGCTTGCCTTCTTTCAGGGCATAGGGCACCTTTGTGGCGGTGACGGCTGAGTCAGCAGCCGTCATCGGTTTTTTGAGGTCAGCTTTTCCTGATGCGCCTGGTTTCTTGCCGCATCCGGCAATCACAAGCAGCGAGAGTACTGCCAGTGCGGCGAATTTCCTGATATTTAAGGTTTTTTGCATCACTTCGTATTCAGTTTCAGGGTCATCAAAAAGTTAGTTAGGTAGATCCTTTCCTGCTCTGTAAAGCCATAATTGGGCTCAACAATATCCGGCTTGAATTTCCGGGCATTTTCAAGGTGTTTGAAAATAAACCCGGGATTCAGGCGATTACCGACATTCGTCAGATTTGGCCCTAAAGCACCGCCATCCGTACCGATCTGGTGACAAGCCCTGCAGCCTTTAAGATCATAGAGCGCCTTGCCCTTGACAATCTGATCAGGTAGGGGCACTGAAGCAATGGTCGGTATTGCTTTCGGAATATCGCTTGACAGAAGCTCCTGCTGGAAGAAGTTAATGACAACATCAACATCCGTTTTGTTCGTGTCTTCAACCTTCTGCTGACCAAGATTAAATCTCGGCATGGTAACTTTTGCCAGGGGTTTTCCTGATGACAGACCGAACTTCGGCATCTGCTGCAAGAGAGGACGGATTACATCCGGATTAGCAAGGAATTTGCGAATCCAGCCCTCCTGCAGTTTGCTGCCTGCAAACGAAATGTCTGGGGCATAATCAGCTCCGATACCGCGGATTGAGTGACAGTTTGTGCATTTGACATCAGCAATAACCTTGGCAAAGTCACCGGTAAACTTATAGGACTGTACGCCGGCCATCCTGTCGAGTTCCTGTCGTGATGGGACAAGAAAACGGGTAGGCACGCTTGCATCGGTAAAGCCGTAAAGAACCGCAGCCAACTCATTAATCTCCGATTCAGCAAGGCGGAAATTAGGCATCCGTAATCCAAGGCGGTAGCCTCTTGGATCTCTCAGTTTCTGCTTGATATAGGTCAAACGGTCATTTGAAATCGATTTTTTCATTTTACCGAAATCAAGCATATCAACTGGCTTGCTTCCAATGGATGAAAGTTCCATGCCGATCTTTTCACGCATCTCGGAATTTCTCAGGAAGGTAACACCCTGTTTCTTCAACGATGGTGCAACCTGAACCATATCCTCCATGCCAAGCATTTTGTGGCAGCCATAGCATCCGTATTTCTGGACAAGTTCTTTTCCTTTGGTAATAGACGCTGCCTTGATCTCTACTGGCTGCACATATTTATACTCCATATCTTCATCCTGATACTCAGTTGTGATGAAGGCTACCAGTGAGTTAATCTCTTCGTCAGTAAAGCGGAAGCGAGGCATTTTCGTGCCGGGGTTATAAGCATTTGGATTTTTTATCCATTTGAACAACCACTCTTTGTTCACCTTGCCGCCGACCTTGCTTAATTCCGGAGCATAGACCTTCACATTGTTGCCGCCCCTTCCACCGGTAACATGACAGAGATTACAACGTGACTGGGCCCATAACGCTTTACCTGCCTCAACCAGCTTCGCGTCAGGCTTGCTCTTTGTATTGTCCACATCGTGTCGGGTCGTGCCGGTCATACTGAACATATAGTCAGCAATTGATTCTGCCTGATCCTGGGTAAAGTAGAATTTAGGCATCCGCGCAATGGATGAGTATGACTTTGGATCCATCAGCCATTTCACTTCCCACGAGTAATTAACCTTAGTGCCGACTTCAGTCAAAATCGGACCGACATCACCTACGGTTTCATAACCCGGAATCTTATGGCAGCTATAGCATCCATACTTTTTAATGAGTTCTGTACTTTTTGTGATTTTTTCAGCACCACGGAGCGATTTAATATCACCATGACAGTTCAGGCATGAAGTCTGTGTCATATCACCGGCAAGCATAGGTTCATCCCAATGCTTGATATTGCCGTGAGCCTTTTCCGCTGAGGTTGTTGCTCGGCCCTGGCCACGATGACAGAAGGTGCATCCAAACTTGTTTGGATCATGCTTTTCCAGATAAACAAAGGAGAGAGGATGCTTCGTAAAAGGCTGGACGGATGAAACTGAGCTTTTCGCATCAATACCAATATGGCACGACTGGCAACGGTCTGCCTTATCAACATCCGCTATATGAATCTGTTTGATTTCAACAGAAACCTGTTCATTTTTTGCCGTCCGCTCTTTAGCCTCTTCGAGAGGAGTTTTCATTTTCTGGATCTCAGCCTGTATAGCCGCTTTGGCTGCCGTCATAGCTGATAACTGTCCCTTAACAGCATCCTCACTTTTCTGCCGCGCAGCTACAACCAATCCGATCGCATCAATCTGACGCTCAAGCGAATCCATTTTTTTCTTGTATTCAGGCTGCTGGGTCTTTGTAAAGTAATACTCAGTCTCAAGAAACTGACCTCTTAAATTACGCAGCTCCTGCTGGCTGACCACAAGGGCATCATGAGCAGCATCGAGCTGCTTGTTCAGCTTCGCATACTTGTCCTGAGTCTCCTTGCTTTGAAATGCTGCTTCTGCCTTCTCCAGCTTTGCTTCAAGCTCTGCAAGCTTTTTGTGTCCCCCTGAGCGCTCAAACTCAACGACTGCTTTCTTATACTCACGCTCCAGCTTATCATGCTTAAGCGTCTTATAATCTTCCTGGTATTTTTTCCATGGCCTCAGGCCAAACTCATCGTCCCACACAACCCATACGGAGAGTGCTAACAAGAGTACACTGAAAAAAACAAAGAGGTAGACTCTGAGGGATGAATTGTCTTTATTCTCATTCGCCATGTTCAAGAGTTTTTTGGGCTTTTAGAATGACCTGTTGCTGAATACCGGGAATTAATGAGCTATAACTCAAATACTGAACCAGGGAGTTATCCATACATACTTGATAAGAAAAACCAGCCGAAGAACCATCTTTATCGGTATGGACATCATCGTTATAAATAAAAAGACAGTCGTAATATACCTGACCATACCCAGCTGGGTAAGAAACTCCGGATTGTTCTTCTTCCAGTACATGTATGGCCAAACCATGCCTCCTATCATATAGGCCCCGGTAACAACAGCTCCTAAAATAAATCCGGCCAGTGAACGTGAGTCTATACCGACAACAGAGCTCAAATCTCTGAACGGTTCAAAAACAACTCTCGCATGATCCCACTCCTGCCATGGCCAGTACCACAACCATCCAGGACCTCTGAAGAAAACGCCGATAACAATGAGGAGCAGCCAGAGAACAAAAAAGCCGAAGGAAAAAATAATAATAGACCACTTTCTCTCTGCAAACGTGTAATAGCCGTTTCCTTTTGGATTGATATCGATGTAGGGTATTGCTATAAGCCCTACAACAATCAGTGACGGCAGCACAACACCGGCCAGCCATGGGTCAAAGTAAACCAGCAGCTCCTGAAGACCCAGGAAGTACCAGGGCGCCTTTGCCGGGTTTGGCGTCAGGGTCGGATTGGCGATCTCCTCAAGAGGAGCATCGACCGCTATCGACCATATTGTAAGCCCTACCATGACGACGAGCGCAATGATAAGCTCGATGCGCACAAGAGGCTTGAACGTGTCAACAAATTTGTCATTTTCGCCATCCACGGGGAGTCCCGCAGCAAGAAGCCTGTCATTGTGAAAGGCCTGCTGAAAAGCCCATACCATGAAAAACGACACCATGAAAATCATGATCACGATGGCAATATTATCTGGCTGGGTAATGATTTCAATAAAAGGGTTCATAATCAACTAAGCCCGGTCTGTTATTTTTGAGGTTTTGAAATTCCGCCGTCTTTTCTGACTCTCCAGAAATGAACAAACATCAGGATGGTCGCAACAAGAGGAATAGCGATACAATGCCAGATGTATGATCTAAGAAGAGCATTTCCACCAACAAGTGCACCGCCAAGAAGCGCAAAACGCACATCGTTAAATGGAGTTATATGAAGAAACTCACTGAATGGCCCCTGATAGCCGAGAAGCGGAGTGGCTGCACCCATATTTGTTCCGACAGTGATGGCCCAGAACCCGAGCTGATCCCACGGTGTGAGATAACCGGTAAAACTCAAAAGAAAGGTTAGAACAAGCAGAATAACACCAACGCCCCAGTTGAATTGACGGGGTGCTTTATAGGAACCTGTCATAAAGACCCTGAACATGTGGATCATCACGACAATGACCATGAAGTGCGCTCCCCAACGATGGAGATTACGGAGGATAACGCCAAAGGGTACCTGGAATTCCAGATCCTTGATATCGGTGTATGCCTGATCAATTGATGGATGGTAATAAAACATCAAAACAACGCCGGTAATGATAAGAAGGAGATAGGCAAAAAAAGTAATGCCACCCATGCCCCATGTAAAGCGGAGTTTAACGGCACTTTCGCGAACCTGCACAGGGTGAAGGTGAAGAAAGACGTTGCCGAAAACAGCCTGTGCCCTGTCTCTGACGGTATTACGGTAATCCCTTCTGAATATGGATTTCCATATCAGATTCTTTTTTACCTGGTTAGTTATCTCTGGTAGGCTTTTCATAGTCACGTCACGTTTTATTTGCTAAACAGTTTACTGATACCCGCGCAGCCTCTTTAACTGCCTCTCGTATTCGGCTTCATCTTTGCGCGAACCATCTGGATTAAGCATCTCCACGCCAGTCCAAGGGCAATCAATGGCACAAATATTACAGCCCGTACAACTCTCATCAACTTGAGCGATTCCCGTAAAATTCAAGTCGGACTCAACAATTGTTATGCAATTTGAGGGACAGGTTTGAACACAAATCCGGCACCCGGTACAGAGCTCTGAAATGACTCTTGCAGCTGCGCGTTTTCGAGCTCCGGAAACTCTCTTCAACGGAGTTTCTTCCTGTACCGCGCTTCTATTTTCATCACTACCCATGTTCATAAAATTTCAATTAGCAAAACCACATCAAACTCTTAATAAACTTTCAGGGTACACCTCGTTTGACTCCTTGCCGGGAACTCCGGGATACCTGATCGTCTTGTCGACCAGCATCTGACCGTCCTCGGCAACACTTATCTTAAACCGGTCCATTGGTCTTGGTGCAGGGCCTTCAAAGTTCAGTCCTGTTATATAATAGCCGCTGCCGTGGCAGGGACATTTAAACTTTTTCTGCGCTTCCATCCAGTTTGGCGTGCATCCCAGATGAGTACATTTTGACTCAAGAGCAAAAAATGCGCCATCCTGCAGTCTGATGATCCATGTACGGTACTCCCTCTGATACTGCGAATTCACCGTCCCGAGCGGGTAGTCAGCTGGAAGACCAACCTTGAACGTCGATGCAGGTTCAAACAGCACCCTCGGGTATAAAAACCGCAAAAAGGCCGCTGAGTTTATTGCAAGGAAGCCTATAACGCCTCCCCATCCTACACGAGTCAGAAATTTCCGACGGTTGCTCGACTCAGCCTGACCGCCTTCATGACTTGTGATTTCTTCCTGGTGCTCTCTTGCGAGCTCTCTGTCATCCTGCATAGCAGCTTTTTTTTTGCTTTCAATAAAACCTTCTCTGAACTGATACCTCTACGATAAATCAAAACACTTTCTCGCTTTTACGCAGCATAAGAAAGGCATGCT
>CAIXLG010000117.1 GCA_903920215.1 uncultured Chlorobiaceae bacterium | reverse complement strand
GCGCGTTTCATAGTTCCTCCGGATTGAGTTCAAAGAGTTAGTACCTCAATAATTTAATTCCGGAGGGGCTTTATTTATACCCCCGTTTTTAACATACGACCTCAGCACTCAGCACTCAGCACTCGTCCCTCAACACTCAGCACTTTCTTTCTCAGCACTTTCTTTCAAGGTTTGATCAGCCTCAAAAACTCACCCCTCGTCGATTGTGAGCTGCTAAATTGTCCCGACATCGCCGACGTTGTCGTCACGGAGTTCAGCTTTTCAACACCACGCATCACCATGCACATATGCCGGGCCTCAATCACCACTCCAACGCCTTTCGGTTTCAGAACATTCTGTATGGCATCCCTGATCTGCTGCGTAAGCCGTTCCTGAACCTGCAGGCGCCGGGCAAACACCTCAACAACGCGGGCAAGTTTTGAAAGGCCTACAATTTTGCCGTCAGGAATATAAGCCACATGCGCCTTGCCGAAAAAAGGAAGCATGTGATGCTCGCACATCGAAAAAATGTCGATATCCTTTACCAGCACCATTTCGTCATAGCTCTCGGTAAAGAGTGCATTTTTCAGCAGTTCTTCAGGGTCCTGCAGGTACCCTTTTGTGAGAAACCGGAGCGACTTGGCCACCCGTTCAGGAGTTTTCAGCAGCCCTTCCCGCCCGGTATCCTCACCAATCCCTTCAAGCATAACCGATACCGCATCCCGCATCCCGTCGATAATCAGAGAGTCATTTTCCGGTATATCTATAAGGCAATCATCATCATCACAGCAGCTGCCCAGACCCGAAGGTAATAGGCTATTCTCCGAGATAGCGGACGGAATTTTTTCCTGTTTCATGTATTTTGACTTCATGGAGAGCAAGCTCCCGGTTATTTATGTTACGCAGTCGTTGTTCAAGTATATCCCATATCAGCACGCAGAGCACTTCAGTTGTTGGCACGCACTCCTGCAGTTCCGCTACGTCATGATTCAGATGCTTGTGATCGAATCGGTTGATTATCTCCTCTTCAAGAATAGCTTTAAGCTCTTTAAGGTCAAACAGAAAACCCGTGTTCCTGTCAACTATACCCGAAAGCGTAATCTCAAGCAGATAATTATGTCCGTGTCCATGTTTATTGCTGCACTTCCCGTAAATTGCAGTGTTTTCACTGTCCGGCCACTCTGGATTGAAAAGACGATGAGCGGCGTTGAACTCTATTTTCCTTGAAACGTAGACTCTCCTTGGTCTCACTAAAAGGTCATTCATAAAGAGTGTTTAAATCTGTTTACGCGGGCCCTCTCTTCACAACTACCGGCATGCACACTCCGTCAACCAGTTACCGTGCGCCGTAATGTACTCTTTTCCAATTTTTTTATTCACTTCGTTCAACTAACCGGTGCAGTTGTTTATAAGTTTCATCATCACGCACAATTACAGATGTTGATTCCTCAAAAAAAACTGCTATAATTCCTCATGACAGGCTGACTTTTGGTGTTGTTTTAATAATTATTCTTTCTGAATTCTTCATGCATACAACTGTTACTTTTCACAAAAAATTGCCTCTTTTCGGCAGAAATGATCAGGGTCTTATAACCTTGTTCGATGCATCATCTGAGCTCCTGGGCCCGGGTGGCTCTGCGGCCTCTCCGATGGATGTCGTGCTTGAATCCCTTGCCGCCTGCTCCATGATGGATATCATCAGCATCCTCAAAAAAATGAGAAAAGAGCTGGTTACCCTCGAGGTCGATCTTGAAGCCCGGCGGGCTGAGGAACACCCTAAGGTCTTTACCGCTATACAGATAAAGTACCGTCTGAGCAGTCCCGATTGCAACCCTGCCGATCTTGAAAAAGCAGTTCGCCTTTCTATGGAAACCTACTGCAGCGTTGCCGCCATGATCAGGGCATCGGGATGTGTCATAACATGGTCAACAGAACTTGTTCCTTAACCCTTTCGCTCCTGCTTTTTCATGAATAATCCCAGTGCTACTCCTATAGCGAGCAGGAGCACATAAATCATCAGGTGTCCTATCAGTTCAAATTCCTGGATGACGCCCTTAATCTGGCTGTGAAAAAAATATCCGGCAAGCAGATAAAGAGAGGCGTAGAGAGCAACCGCCAGGAGGTCAAAAAGAATGAATACTCTCCAGGGCGTGTGGACTGACCCGGCAACAATCGGTGCAAAAAAACGGATGCTTGGCACAAAGGTCATAATGAGCATTGTAAGGCCTGCATGTGTACGCATTTTTTCGGAATACCGCTCAAGTAAAGGGGTTGCTTTTTTTGTTGTAAATTTTGCAATCAAACGGTTTCCCCCCATGCTGAGCCAGAAGGTCGCATTGTCGCCAGCCACAAAGGCCGCAATGGCGACAAGGATGGTCAAAGTGGGATCAAGAGTGCCGAAATAGACAGTGTAACCGACCATGATAAGAATGATCTCTTCCGGCAGGGGAATCAATACATCCAGAAGCGCCAGCATAAGAAAAATGCCGAAATAAGAGAGATGCTGTAGATAAGGCATGATCTCTGTAGGCATAATCCTCTGTTTTGTGCAGTAATGAGCGCTGGTTACTTTTGCAGTGCGCGGATTTTATCGATAACCTCTTTATAGGGGTTTTCAGCAAGATCAGTTCCATATTCCGGAAGGGTCACATGCTTTGCAACTATTTCCAGAATGTGCCGATTAAGGTGCTGCGCGATTTCAAGCATACGCGATTGATGGTGCTCAAGTTCGTAATGAATAAACTTTTCAACGTGATTCTTTTTCATTTTCTCAAGTATACACGCCATCATATCAGCTTCAATATGTCTTGAAACCTCGCTGAAGTATTCCAGTGGGAGGTCGTTGGCATATCCTGTAGCCTGGTCAACACCCATTTTCCGGCAAACCCCTGCGGCAATCTGCGGGCGGATATACTCCACCATCAGCGGAATCACCATAAAATGAGGGATATACTTGACAATCATGCTGATGGCACTGTAGAGATCTTCAAACCCTTCAGTTTTATGGTTTACCAGAGTGCTTGCCCATGAAGCTACCTGTTGCTGCTGGAGGGCAGGAAGCTGGTGCAGTACATCAGGAACGGGGATATTGGTCCATGCCAGCAACTGCTCCAGGTCATGTATTTGAGTTTCACTCATGCGAATTATTTCTGCAGGGTTTTATGTGAATCCAGGGTTCAGGATAATCGATCCGTAGTTTATCAAAAAAATAGTGAACATAAAACCATCAGCAATATAAAATCCGTATTTTTCAAGCCCTTGAACAAAAGTTAGAACCTTAATCGAAGATTGAGCTCAAAAAAATGAACAAAACCACCGCACTTTCTCACCTGCAATCCATTCCCGAGCCGCTTCTTATTGATGGAGGATACTCCAGGATTGGTCATACGTTTTTTATTGCCACACCAGCAGGCCTCATCACAATAGATTTCCGGGTGTACGATCCAATCATCGGTCCAATAGAGTACAATGAAGCCGAGTACAATGAAATATCAGAAATAGCCATGGAGAGCGGTACCATCGCCGACAACAGCGATCTTGCCCCCGACGAACAACTCTTTCTCTTTAACAAAGCCGAGCCCGGTGTGCAATACTGGGCCTTCCAACCCTTCGACAATGCATCACTCGAAGCCTACACCTTCTCCCCAGATAAAGCGGTAATAGAGCAGAAACTCCTCAATGAATTTATCAACAGCGACATAAACTCCTGGGATGCCATGCCTGAAGCTTCAGTAATAAAGTGGTACAAAAAGCTTGTCTAAATATATGTCCCATAGGCCCTATAGGTCTTATAGGGCCTATTCCTCCATCAAAAAAGCGAAGGCCAAACACTGAGTGCCTGGCCTTCGCTTTTATTAGTCTCAACGTGAAACCTCAATTAATTGAACTTTCCTTTTGAAATCAGGTAAATACATCTGTTGTCGTTGATGCTGTCGATAATAAAGACCTTAAAGGTGTCAGGCAGTTTTACCGATATTGATTTCTGGTCACGCATTATGTAAACCGGTCTTCCAAAGTCATCTTGCTGAGGTGGAATTTGTAATTCTTGGCGGGTGACATAGGTTCCATGCTTCGTATGTACAACATCTTTTTTGACTGCATACCCTGGAGCAGGTTCACTGTAATAATTGCCTTTTGAGCGAAAAAGCATATTTCCCGCTTCATCCGTTATAAGGTATGTCCAGTTTGGTCCGTTAGCCATTCTCCATTCGTTGCCGAGCAGTTCAAGTTGGAGCACGCCGCCCTTTGGAACCGATGCAAGTAATTCGGCCTCTTTTCTGTGAGAGAGCTTCTCATTTCTTGCCTCATCCTGAGCATCAGAGTAACATTGATCATAAGAGATATACTTGAAGCTTTTAACCCTTGCATGATCTTCAAGAGTTTCCACTTTGTATTCAAAAGGATCGCTTTGCCCCATCGCCACACGAGCTCCTATTACCATTAGAAGCGCAATAAAGAGTACTTTGATTTTCATCGTTCAAGTTGTTTTAGATTTATAAAACCTGGGGGAGTAAGGTACATAATGCTATGAAATTTTACTATAGCGACTTACAGCTAAATCAAACGCAGTCGTCACCCTCCGTAGGTTGGGGTGATTCCTGAACCCCAACAAAACAAAAGTTGTCCCGAGAGAATAGAATAAAGTGGGCAATAGGCTGCACTCAGCACTCAGCACTCAGCACTATCTTTCCTATTGTATAAAGTTTCACTCTTACCCTGTGGAGTAGTATATTGCATCGCTGAACCAGAGTGAACGGAATCCACCCCGTATACCGAAGATGCATTGCATATAAAAGGGGGCGTTTGTATAGTCAGCAGAAGATCGCCCGGATTTTAGCCGGGTTTTTTGTTGTTTTTTTATTTGTTTAACATCGGAATATCCAGGTCGATAAAGCTTTTATATAAAATCAGAGAGGATAAGGAAGAGGGAAAAGTATGATACTGTTGACAGTAGAAGGATTGGAGAAAAAATATGGTCTGAAGCACTTGTTCGAAGATGTTTCGTTCGGCATAGATGACCGCGACAAGATTGGTATTATCGGCGCCAACGGCAGCGGTAAGAGTACGCTTTTAAAAATCCTTGCAGGGGTTGAGACTCCTGACAAGGGCAAAGTGATGGTGGCAAACCAGAGAACCATTGCCTATCTGCCGCAGGATTCACCATTCGATCCGGAGGATACGGTACTTCAGGCTATTCTGAAGTCAAGCGGCAAGGTCATGGATCTTATCTATGAATATGAGGTGGTCTGCAAGGAGCTTGAAACCAAACATACCGAAGATCTGATTGACCGTATGAGCCATCTTGCCCATGAACTTGATGTCTGCGGTGCATGGGAGCTTGAGTCAAACGCCAAAACAGTGCTCGGCAAGCTCGGCCTCTACGATCTTGCAGCAAAAATGGGCACACTTTCCGGCGGTCAGCGCAAGCGGGTTGCCCTCGCTCATGCGCTTGTCGTACCGAGTGACGGGCTTATTCTTGATGAACCGACCAACCATCTTGATGCCGACAGTGTTGAATGGCTGGAAAACTATATCAGGCGCTATCAGGGTGCGGTGATTCTGATCACCCACGACCGTTACTTCCTTGACCGTGTCGCTACACGCATGATTGAGATGGATGGCCGCACAGCCCTCACCTACACCGGGGGATATTCAAGCTATCTGGTGCAGAAAGCCGAACAGGAAGAGCAGGCTATAAGGGATGACCGCAAGCGCTCTGCCCTTGTGCGTCAGGAGCTCGACTGGATGAGGGGCGGGTGCAAGGCGCGAACCACCAAACAGAAAGCCCGGATGTTGCGGGCCGAAACCCTTGTTTACGCCCCTAAAAAGGAGAAGTCAAAAGAGCTTGAAATCGGCTTCGGCGCGGGCCGATTGGGCGATAAAATCATCGAGTTTCACAAGGTTTCGAAATCCTATGGCGAAAAGGTGCTGCTCCACGACTTTGAATATCATCTGCAGAAGGGCGACCGTATTGGCATTATCGGGCCGAACGGTTCAGGTAAAACCACCCTTTTCGATATGATTACAGGGCGTATCAAGCCCGACAGTGGCCATATCGAACTTGGTAAAACGGTGAATATCGGCTACTACGATCAGCAGAGCCGCGGACTTGACGACTCCAAAAGGGTTATCGAATACATTCAGGAACATGCCGAGCAGATCAAGACCAAGGATGGCATGGTCTTTTCCGCTTCCAAGATGCTTGAGCGTTTTCTCTTTGCGCCATCGACCCAGTACAGCTATATCCGCACCCTTTCGGGTGGAGAGCGCCGCAGGCTTTATCTCTTGAAGCAGCTTATTGATTCGCCGAATGTGCTTCTTCTTGATGAGCCGACCAACGATCTTGATATTCCTACACTCAGGGTGCTTGAAGACTATCTCGACACCTACCCGGGCTGTCTTATTGTCGTCAGTCACGACCGGTATTTTCTTGACCGGACCGTTGAGTACATTTTCGCCTTTGAAGCTGATGGTGTTATCCGCCGTTACCCCGGAAACTATACGGTCTATCTTGAGCTGAAAGCTTCTGAAAAAGGCGAAAACGAAAAGAAACCGGTAAAAAAAGCTTTGGAGACACCAAAACCGGCAGTGGCTCCCATAGCAAAGTCCGGTAGCCTGAACAGCAAAGGGAAGCGTGAACTCGAGTCTCTTGAGCGCACCATTCAGGAAGCTGAAACCCGCCAGTCTGAAATTGCAGGACGTCTTGCATCGGCCGGAAGTGATTTTGAGCTCCAGCAGAAGTTAGGTGCAGAGCTTCAGGGTCTTCAGCAGCAGCTCGATAAACAGATGGCCCGATGGAGTGAACTTGCCGAGCAGGCATAAGGGGTCTCTCGATAGAAACAACAAGCCTCTGGCAATGGAGTATACTGCAGCAGTTATAACTGAACGCCTCGAAGCGTTGGCCAGTCTCGAAGCGGCAAGGATTGCTCAGCGCTTTTTCAAAACAGGAGCAGGTCAGTACGGCGAAGGCGACCTTTTTCGGGGTATTCGCGTTCCCGTCCTGCGAAAGCTCTCTTTAACGCTTGATGCTACGCCTCTGCCGGAGGTTATCCAGCTCCTCTCATCCGCCTGGCACGAAGACCGTCTCCTTGCTCTCCTCCTCTTGATGCGCCGCTTTCAACAGGGCAAGGATGAGGAGAAGGAGCGCATATACAGCCTCTACCTTGCTCATACTCGCCATATCAACAACTGGGATCTGGTTGATATTTCAGCTCCTCACCTTGTCGGCAGCTTTCTTCAACACCGTGACCGGGCACCGCTCTACACGCTTGTCAATTCCTGCACTCTCTGGGAACGACGCATAGCAATAGTATCCACCATTCATTTCATTCGCCAACGGGAGTTTACGGACACTATTGCTTTATCGGAGATGCTTCTTCACGATAAGGAGGAGCTGCTTCACAAGGCAACGGGCTGGATGCTGAGGGAGGTAGGTAAACGTGACAGGGATGTGTTGGAAATTTTTTTAAAGAATCACTCCCGCTTCATGCCGAGAGTCATGCTTCGATACTCTATTGAGCACTTCCCCGAAGAGAGACGCCAGCACTACCTTAAAGGTCATTTTACCTGAAACTCCGGATGCCCCGTCTGCCATAGTCCGAAGCTCAGGACGTCTGCAAGGGTTTCAAACTCCTTGGTTTTACTGTTTCCCATGCCGTGCCCTGCTTTATCGTCAGCAAAAAAGAGTACAGGTTTGCCCGACGAAGTGGCCTGCTGAAGCCGGGCTGCAAATTTAGCCGGCTGCCAGGCAATAACTCTCGGGTCGTTAAGTCCGGTGGTGACAAGTGTTGCCGGGTAGGCTACGTGATCCCTGATATTGAGGTAAGGGTCCATGGCAATGAGCGCCTTACACTCGTTCTCGTTTTTAACTGTTCCGAACTCAGGCACGTTCACCGGCCCATTGGGACTCTCTTCTCCGCGCAGCGGGTTCAGTGCGCCCACCTGGGGAATCACAGCGGCAAAAAGGTCTGGCCGTTCAGCCAGGGCCATTCCTACAAGAATTCCTCCTGCGCTTGCTCCATTGATAGCGATCCTGCCGGGCCCGGTATATCCCTTTTTCTCAAGATATTCTGCGCAGCTGATAAGATCTTTCCAGGTATTCGGTTTTGTGGCTTTCATTCCTTCGGTGTGCCAGGCATCTCCGCACTCTCCGCCTCCTCTTACATGAGCAATCGCCATAACACCCCCCTTATCTGTCCAGAGCAGCATGCCGGGACTGAAAAACGGGGTGATCGATTTTCCGTATGCTCCGTATCCGTAGAGCAATGTGGGGTTTTGGCTGTTTTTCACCAACCCTTTTTTATACACAAGTGACAGTGGCACCAGAACACCGTCATGTGATGGAATCATCAGCTCTTCAACCACAAGGTCACGGTATTCCGGGTATTCGGCAGGGGAGGAGAGTGTCTCCTTGCTGAACGCGTTTTTCGCTGCATCAAATCGATACCGCCGATAGTCGTTACTCCATCCTGCTATAATCACCCAGAGATCAGAAAAGAGGAACCCTTTTGAAGAGAGGCCTATTGTCCCGGCCTTGAACGGCAGTTTCAGCTCTCTCTCTTTACCATCGCCACTGGCTTTTCGGAACAGCTTTGCTTCAACACCGTTCAGCGATTGCGTGTAATAGAGTGCATCTTTGGTAAGCGCGAAAGAGGTCAGCATTGCCTTGGGGTCTTCCGGAACAACTGTTTTTGCTTTGCCGATGTCAGGGTTGCGGATCGAGGTTTTTACAACCTTGAAGCGGGATGCGTTTTTTGGCGTATAGAGGTAGAGCTCATCTTTGGTAGCGGCATAATCATGAATGTCGTCCTCGGGAGCAAAGAGTTTTTTCCAGCTTATTTTTTTCTCTGTCAACATGGCCACCGGTGCATAATACATGGTAAGCCGCGGGTCAACGTTTGAGACTACAGCAAAAAGGTATCCGCTTTTTCTGTCATAATCAACGGACGGGATATCTTCACTTCGGATGTGAAGCTCCGGATTTGTCGCCTTTGAAAAGATTTCACGGTCGGTTGATGGATCACTGCCTATACGGTGCAGAAATGTTTTGCTGTCGTACTGCGGGTTCTGTCCGGGGTGTTCCATAGGCTGCAGGCGGTTGTAGAGAAACCCGCCTCCATCCTTGACCCATGACGGTGAGGCAAACCTGCACCGGTCGATTTTTTCCGGATACAGTTTTTTTGATGCGACATCCATGATCAACAGCACGCTGTCTTCAGATCCGTTTGCCGATACTGAAAGAACAATTTTCGACCCGTTTTCGGTGGCGGAAACTCCGTTGATGACATACTCTTTTCCGCTGCTGGCAAAAAAAGCCCGGGCATCAAACAGAAGCGTCTCTTTACCCTTGAAGGTGTCCCGGAAATAGAGCTTGCCGGTTTCGTCCTTCGGTGTCTGTTTCAGATAGAAATAACGGTTGTTGTCCGTGATGGAGAGGTTGTACACTTTCGAAGCTTTCCGCTTGTCGAAATCCTGCATTTTTTCAATGAGAGCATTTCGGCCGGGGATTCTCTGCAGGGTTGACTTTGCATAATCTGACTGCTCTTTGATCCACTTCTGTACCGCGGCGTTTTCAAGATTTTCCAGAGAGCGGAAATTGTCTGTCACTGTAATTCCGAAATACTCTTCCACAACAGGCGATGAAGTCGGAAGAGAAAGATGTGTTGGCTGAATATTCTGTTCTGCTCCCGCAGGTATGATCGGCGCAAGCAGAAAAAGGGCGCTTAAAAGAGCGATGGAGTGCTTTACAGTCATAATGCTAGGGTATGCGGATATAATAAAGAAATGAATAATGAGGATACTCTTATCAATGAAAAAAAGCAAACCATGAAGAGGAATAAGAGGGTGGCGGTGCTTCAGAGAGAAGCCTGAGCCACAGCGGAACGTATTTTTCCCAGAGCGCTCAGCATATCCTCAGGCATCGGAGCCGTGAAGGAGAGAGGTTCCTGAGTTATTGGCTGATGAAATGAGAGTCTCTCGGCATGCAGAGCCTGACGCGGCAGCAGTTCAAGCAGGTTTTTGACAAAACTTTCGCTCCTGCTGAAAGGGAGGGTACGTACACTTGCCCCACCATAGGTTTCGTCACCAAGAATCTGATGGCCGAGGTGCTGCATGTGCGCCCTTATCTGATGGGTCCGCCCGGTGTGGAGTGTGAGAGAAAGCACCGAAAACCAGTGGAGATCTTCACTGACTGCATAGTCAGTAATTGCTGTTTTACCGTCCTTTCCTTCATAAGGGAAGTTCGCCATGACCTTGCGGTCTTTTTTTGATCGTCCGATATTTGTTGTTATGGTTCCTGCCGCAAGAGCGGGAACACCCCATACAATGGCCTTGTATATTTTTACCACTTTGCGGTCAGCAAACTGGCGGGCAAGGCGGTGGAGCGCCAAAGGATTTTTTGCAATAATGATGAGTCCTGAAGTGTTCTTGTCGAGCCGGTGAACAATACCAGGACGGAGTTCTGATTTGTCAAGCTCATCTCCATCTTTGCCGATATGATGAAGAATGGCGTTAGCCAGTGTGCCCGTCCAGTTGCCGAATGCCGGGTGCACCACCATGCCGGGTTTCTTGTTGATCACCATCATGTCCTCATCCTCATAAATAATATCGATCGGAATATCTTCCGCAGCGAGTTCAGGTGCAGGTGGCCGCAGCATGGTATACTGTATCAGATCGCACGATTTGATGCGGTAATTGGATTTAACAACTTTTTCATTCACCAGCACACGACCCTCCTCGATAGCCTCCTGTACCTTGTTGCGCGTGGCATTTTCAACCTGCTGTGTCAGGTACTGGTCGATACGCATCGGGGTCTGCATCTTGCTTACCTGCAGCGTGAGTTTTTTCGGTTCAAGAGCTTCTTCGTTCTCTAGCCCTGATTCGGTTTTTACCGGCTGATTTTGCATTTTATAAAACTTGAATACTCCGAACAATACATTTCCCCGATAAGTATAACAAAACCCTGCTATATCTATGCATTCCATGCAACAGTTGTCTGCAAACACGGGGCTTCCCTTCGATCTTGCCGTGATCGGTTCAGGCCCCGGAGGCTATGAAGCTGCACTTCGGGCCGCCAAAGCCGGTATGAAAGTCTGCTTAATCGAAAAAGCAGCATTGGGCGGTGTGTGCATCAACTGGGGTTGTATTCCAACAAAAGCCCTTTTGAAGAGCGCGGAGGTATTCGATCTCTGTAATAAAGCGGCCTCCTTCGGTCTCAAGCTTCAGCCGGGGACTGTCGATTTTGCTGAAGCAGTTAAACGCAGTCGCAAAGTTGTACTGAAAATGTCCAAAGGAGTTGCTTTCATGCTTCGCCGTGCAGGTGTTGATGTCAGGCTGGGGGAGGCGGTCTTCAGTACACCGCACGATCTTGATATTTTTCGCGACGGTGAGCGTGTTGATGGTGTCACTGCCCGTCATATCATTATAGCATCCGGAGCGCATCCAAGAGCCTTGCCGGGTCTTGAGCCCGACGGAACCCGTATTATCACCAGCAGGGAAGCCCTTGCCCTCAAGTCAGTTCCTGCCTCGATGATTGTCGTTGGCGGTGGTGCTATCGGCGTTGAAATGGCATGGTTTTACGCAATGGCCGGTACCAAAGTGACTCTGGTTGAGTTGCAACCCCAACTCCTCCCGCTCGAAGACGAAGAAATTGCCGAAGCCCTAAAACGCTCACTCCAGAAAGCAGGCATCACCATAGCAACAAGCGCCAAACTAGAGAATGTCACGGTAGAAGGCGACACAGTAACCGCCCATCTAAATGACTGCCAACTCCCCACTGCCAACTCAGCACTCAGCACTCAGCACTCAGCACTCCCCCCAGCCCCCTCAGCACTCAGCACTCAGCACTCAGCACTTTCTCCCACTGCCAACTGCCAACAGCTAACTGCCGATTATCTTCTGGTTGCAGTCGGCGTAACCGCCAACAGCACCGGCCTCGGTCTCGAAAACGCCGGCGTAGAGTGTTCTCGCGGGTTTATTGTGACAGACAGCCAATGCAGAACATCTGTTCCTCATATTTTTGCCATTGGTGATGTCCGGGGAGGAATGCTGCTTGCCCACAAGGCTTCGGCTGAAGCTGCCATTGCCGTTACTACCATTGCCGGCGGTCATACTCATCCTCTTGATGACTCCATGATTCCTCGATGTGTCTATGCCGAACCCTCTGTCGCAAGCATCGGGCTCAGCGAAAAAGAGGCCGAAGAGCAGGGCTATACGGTTAAAGTTGGTCGTTCAATGTTTGCTGCCTCAGGCAAGGCGAATGCCTTTGGCAATCTTGAGGGGCTTGTAAAGCTGGTTTTCAACGCTGCAGATGGTCATTTGCTTGGCGCCCACGTTGTGGGACACGGAGCGGTTGAGTTGATCGGGGAGCTCACGCTGGCGCGACGGCTTTCTGTTACCGCAGAAATCCTTGCCGGTACCATACACGCACATCCTACCCTTTCGGAATCAATAAAAGAGGCCGCGGAAAATGCTCTGCAGGAGTAATTGATGAATATGGCTTATCTCCTCATAAAAAAAACGTCTCTTACTCTTGCCCAGTTTAGGAAAAGCATTTTCTATTGTCTTTCTAAAAGCATAAATTCAATGTCAATTATTGAAAATCTTTAAAACAGTAAGCCTTTTTCGGTGAATGATTTTCCAGGGTTCACGGTGTGAAGGTATCAACTAAATGATCAATTATGAGTCAGACTGAAACAGCTGCAAAAAAAACTGCTGCAAAGAAAACAGGTGCGGTGAAGGTAAAGGCGGATGCAACGGTTACAACTGCTCCGGAAGCAACAAAAGCAGCAAAACCTGCAGCTAAAAAGAAGTCAGGTCTTGCTTTCCCGTTTACAGCAATTGTAGGTCAGGAGGAAATGAAGCTCAGTCTGATCCTCAATATCATTGATCCGAGGATTGGCGGTGTGCTGGTCATGGGTCACAGGGGTACAGGAAAAAGTACAACTGTCAGGGCGCTTGCCGAAGTGCTCCCTTTGATCGAAAGGGTAGAGGGTGATACCTATAACCGTACTCTTGAGCAGTATCTTGAAGCTGAAGATGGCAAAAAAGGAGCCAAGGCTCTTGACCCTGCTTCAATCAGGACTGAAAAAATTCCGGTTCCGGTTGTCGACCTTCCGCTTGGTGCTACCGAAGACCGTGTTTGCGGTACAATCGATATCGAACAGGCTCTCACCAGCGGTGTAAAAGCATTTGAACCCGGTCTTCTAGCCCAGGCAAACCGCGGGTTCCTCTATATTGACGAGGTTAACCTCCTCGACGACCATCTTGTTGACGTTCTGCTCGACGTTGCTGCAAGCGGTAAAAACGTTGTTGAACGCGAAGGTATCAGTATTCGCCACCCAGCCCGTTTTGTGCTTGTCGGTTCCGGCAACCCCGAGGAAGGAGAGCTCCGCCCTCAGCTTCTCGACCGTTTCGGTCTGCATGCCCGTATCATCACTATTCTTGACATCGCAAAGAGAGTCGACATCGTCAAACGCCGCCGTGAGTTCGATGAAGATCCTGATGCCTTTATGAAAAAGTATAACCGCGAACAGCTGAAGCTTCAGAAAAAGATCCAGCAGGCAAAAGATCTCCTGCCCGAAGTTACCATGACCGATGCCGTCCTTACCGATATTGCCAGGCTCTGCATGAATCTCGGTATTGATGGTCACCGTGGTGAACTTACCATAACCCGAACTGCTTATGCACATGCCGCTTTCCTTGGAGAGACGGTTGTTACCATGAAGCATGTCAAAGAGATTGCAGGCCTCTGTCTTCGCCACCGTCTTCGCAAGGATCCCCTTGAAACACTCGATGCCGGGGAGAAAATTGATCGTGAACTCGCTAAAGTCCTCGGAGAGGCAGAAGCAGTATAATGATGATAGCCTTTACCGATATTGTTGGAATGGATCTGGCCAAGCAGGCACTCATGCTGCTGGCCGTTGATTCTGAACTTGGCGGAGTGGTTATTCCATCGGCCGTAGGGTCGGGAAAATCAACGATTGCCAGGGCCTTTGCTGATATTCTTCCCAAAGGCACCCCTTTTGTGGAACTGCCTCTTAATGTTACCGAAGATCGTCTGATCGGTGGTGTTGATCTTGAGGCAACGCTTGCCACCGGTATCCGTGTTGTCCAGCATGGTGTGCTCTCGAAGGCCAATGGAGGCGTTCTCTATGTCGACTCCATCAGTCTTCTCGACAGCTCCGCAGTGTCGCACATCATGGATGCCATTTCACGCGGCGAGGTTCTTGTCGAGCGTGAAGGTCTCAGTGAGGTGCATCCTGCAAAGTTCATGCTTGTGGGCACCTATGATCCAACTGACGGCGAGGTCCGGATGGGCCTGCTTGACAGGATTGGCATTATTGTTCCCTTTACTGCCCAGAACGACTACAGGGCACGCAAGAAAATTGTCAACATCGTACTCGGCAAGAGGGACGAAGAGGATACCAAAGATGAGCTGAACATGCTTGCCGGTCTTATCCAGGCTGCCCGCGAGCAGTTGCCGCACGTTTCCATAACCAGCGAACAGGTGCAGGCGCTTATACAGACGGCGATCAGTCTTGGTGTCGAGGGTAACCGTGTTGATATTTTTACAGTTCGTGCAGCAATAGCCAGCGCAGCACTTGCTCAGCGCAGCGATGTTGAGGAAGAAGATATGAAGCTGGCCATCAAGCTTGTGCTTATTCCCCGTGCTACCCGCATGCCCGACAGGGAAGCTGCAGCAGACGAGATGCCCCCCCAGGAAGAGCCTCCCCAGGACGAAGAGCCTGAAGGCGAGGATGAAGAGGCTCCAGCCGATACTCCGGATGCCGAAGCCGAAGAAGAGCAGAAAGAGACGCCCGACATGATTGAGGAGCTGATGATGGATGCTGTTGAAATGGAGCTTCCAGACAACATTCTCAATATCTCTCTGGCATCGAAAAAGAAAACTACCACAGGAAGCCGTGGTGAAGCGCTCAATAATCGTCGGGGACGTTTTGTCAGAGCCCAGCCCGGTGAGATGCGCACCAATAAAGTTGCGCTTATTCCAACACTTATTTCCGCTGCACCCTGGCAGGAGACCCGCAGGCGTGACAGCAAGATGGCCGGCAGAGCGAAAACAGCTCTTCTTATCACGAAAGATGATGTAAAGATCAAGCGCTTCCGCGACAAGTCCGGCACGCTCTTTATTTTCATGGTTGATGCATCAGGCTCCATGGCCCTGAATCGTATGCGCCAGGCCAAGGGTGCAGTAGCAAGCCTTCTGCAGAATGCCTATGTGCATCGCGATCAGGTTGCCCTTATCTCGTTCCGTGGAAAGCAGGCCCAGGTTCTCCTGCCGCCTTCGCAGAGCGTGGATCGCGCAAAACGCGAACTTGACGTCCTTCCCACAGGCGGAGGAACGCCACTCGCTTCGGCGCTCTATCTGGGATGGGAAACTGCCAAGCAGGCGAGAACAAAAGGTATTTCCCAGATCATGTTTGTGCTCATCACTGACGGACGTGGAAACATCGGCCTCCAGGCCACCTTTAACCCGGATGCTGAAAAGCTGCCGAAAGAAGAACTTGAAAAGGAGATCGAAGCACTCTCTCTTTCCATCCAGGCTGATGGTGTTGCTTCTATCGTCATCGATACCCAGATGAACTATCTTTCGAGAGGTGAAGCGCCAAAACTTGCCCAGAAACTTGGCGGACGTTACTTCTACCTGCCGAACGCTAAAGCAGAGCAGATTGTTGAAGCAGCATTGAGTTTTTAATATGTAAAGGCCTTTCCTCTTGTTGTACGCTGGAAAGGCCTTTTTTCGGATTTATCCCCCCTCTTTTATACATTAGATGGACTTTGTTTTTTACAAAAGTTAAACCTCTAATTCGTACCTATTTATTACCATCATGTCTAATCTTCGTAAAGTTGTTGCTATTGTTGGACTTGAGCAGTACAATGCTGGCCTCTGGAAAAAGATTAAAGGGCTTCTTTCGAGTGAAGCCAATCTGATTCAGTTGAGCGATGTTGATCTTGAAAAACAGAATCCTGAAGCTGCCACAGCAATTCAGGAAGCCGACTGTGTTTTCATGAGTATGATCAATTTCAAGGAACAGATCGACTGGTTCAAACTGCAGCTCGATCAATCAACCAACGATAAAACAGTTTTTGTCTTCGAGTCAATGCCTGAAGCCATGGCACTCACCAGGGTAGGGAGCTATTCCGTCGGTGATGGAAAAGCCGGCATGCCGGATATGGTTAAAAAAATAGCCAATATGCTGGTGAAGGGGCGCGATGAAGATGCTCTCTATGGCTACATGAAGCTCATGAAAATCATGCGCACCATCTTGCCGCTTGTTCCTAACAAGGCAAAGGATTTCAAGAACTGGCTGCTGGTTTATTCCTATTGGATGCAGCCGACGGCGGATAATATCGCCAACATGTTCCGGCTTATTCTGCGTGAATACTTCAATGAGCGCGTTACTGTCGGGGCGATTGTCGATGTGCCGAACATGGGTATTTACCATCCTGATGCCCCGGCTTACTTCAAGGATATCAAGAGTTATAAAAACTGGTTGAAAAAAAGAGGGATTAATATGGACAAGGGGCAGAAAATCGCCCTTTTGTTTTTCCGTAAACACCTTCTTCAGGAAAAAACCTACATCGACAACACAATCCGTGCGTTCGAAAAGCGCGGAATCCATCTTTTTCCAGCCTTTGTCACTGGTGTTGAAGGTCATGTCCTTGTTCGCGACTGGTTGATAAAGGAAGAGATTGACCTGCTTGTCAACATGATGGGCTTCGGTCTTGTGGGAGGCCCTGCAGGCTCCACCAAACCAGGAACAGCCGCTGAAGCGCGTCACGAAATCATGACAAAGCTCGACGTTCCCTACATTGTCGCCCAGCCTTTGTTGACTCAGGGCTTTGAATCGTGGCATGAACTTGGTGTTTCTCCCATGCAGATGACCTTTACCTACGCCATTCCTGAAATGGATGGCGCGGTATGTCCTGTCGTTCTCGGGGCATTGCAGGATGGCAAGATAGAGACTGTTCCTGAGCGTATCGACCGTCTTACCGGACTGGTTTCCCAGTGGCTCCGTCTGCGTGATACCTCTAACCGTGATAAAAAGGTTGCCTTTATTGTCTACGACTATCCTCCAGGGTTAGGTAAAAAAGCAAGTGCCGCACTGCTCGATGTTCCCAGAACGCTTTTTGCAGCACTGCAGCGCCTGAAAAAAGAGGGCTACAATGTCGGTACTCTGCCTGAAAGTTCTGATGCACTCTTCCATGCGCTTGACAGGGCAACCGATCATCAGGTTCAGCAAAATAAGCCCGACGCCCTTAAAGTCAGTTACGATACCTTCAAGGAGCTCACCACATCCAAGGAACGTGAACGCATTGAAAATCGATGGCAGAAATTCCCCGGAGAAATCGTCCCCATGGGAGAGCAGGACGTTTTTGTCGGTGGTATACGGTTCGGCAATATCTTTATCGGCGTTCAGCCGCGCATCGGTATGCAGGGCGATCCCATGCGCCTTCTCTTCGACAAGGAAAATACGCCGCATCACCAGTATATAGCATTCTACCGCTGGATAAGCCGTGAGTTCAAGGCTCATGCCATGGTGCATGTCGGTATGCATGGTTCGGTCGAGTGGATGCCCGGACTCCAGACCGGCTTAACTGGCGACTGCTGGCCGGACGCGCTTCTCGGCGAGGTGCCGCATATCTATATTTATCCGGTCAACAACCCTAGCGAATCGACTATAGCAAAACGCAGGGGACTGGCCACAATGGTCTCCCATGTTGTTCCTCCGCTCTCTCGCGCCGGTCTCTACAAGGAACTTCCCGCACTCAAGGATCTTCTCGTTGATTTCCGGGAACGATATCATAAAACTGCATTTGACGAGTCGGAAGATGCTTCAGGTATTGAAGAGGCCATCATGCAGAAAGCCGAACTTCTCAACCTTACTGACGATTGTCCTCGCCGGGAGAGTGAAGATTTCAGCGAATTTGTCAGCCGACTCTACATCTATATTGCAGAACTTGAAAACCGTCTGATTTCCAATTCGCTTCATGTCTTCGGCGAAGCGAGCCCTCTTGAGTCACAGGTCATCACCATCACCGAAACACTCAAGAACCGGGGAGAAGAGGGCAAAACCCTGCCCTATATTCTTATGACATCGTCCGGCAAAAACGGCCACTACGACAGTTATGAAGAGCTGACAAACCGGTCGAGAAAGGGAGATGAAGAGGCTATTCGACTTCGTGAGTGGGTTGAAAGTGCCTGCCGCAATTTTGTCCAGCAGGTATTTTTTGATCACAAAAACGTTGCACTGGTCTTCTCGTCGATAACTGGCGGAACCAGGCTCCCTGCTCAATATATGCCCTTCATAGAACAGTTGACCCAGGAAGGCGCCAAGCTTCTCTATGCTCTTCGCGATAATACCGGTGAAATGGAATCGCTTATGCGGGTTCTCAACGGGCGTTATATTTCGTCCGGTCCCGGAGGCGATCTGGTGCGTGATGGTATCAATGTGCTGCCATCAGGACGCAATATCCACTCCATCGATCCATGGAGAATCCCTTCAGTAATGGCCTTCAAGCGGGGTACGCTGATTGCCGACAGCATTATCAAGCGGCACCTCGAAGAAAATGATGGCCACTATCCTGAAACCATTGCCCAGGTGCTCTGGGGGCTCGACACCATTAAAACCAAGGGTGAGGCAGTTGCTGTCGTTATTCGGCTGATGGGCGGGGAACCTGCCTACGATGCTTTCGGTAAAATCAGCCACTACAGCCTTGTCCCTCTTGAAAAGCTCGGTCGCCCCCGCATCGATGTTCTTATGCAGCTCAGCCCGATTTTCCGCGATGCTTTTGGTCTTCTCATGGACCAGCTCGACCGGCTTATCAAGGATGCGGCCAGGGCTGATGAGCCAATAGAGATGAACTATGTAAAAAAACATGTCGATGAAGCCCTTGCATCGGGTGCCGAGTTCGACAGCGCTACATCCCGTCAGTTTACCCAGGCTCCAGGTGCTTACGGCACCTATGTCGATGATATGGTCGAAGACTCTGCATGGGAATCGGAAAATGATCTCGACGATCTTTTCATCCGCCGCAACAGCAGCGCTTACGGTGGAGGACGAAAAGGGGAGAAGGAGACCGAGATTCTGCAGAAACTGCTCGGTTCTGTTGACCGCGTTGTGCACCAGGTCGACTCCACCGAGTTCGGTATTTCTGATATCGATCACTACTTCTCCTCCTCCGGATCACTGCAGCTTGCAGCTAGACGAAGGAATACCAAAAATGACAATATCAAGCTCAACTACGTTGAATCCTTCACCTCCGACATCAAGGTCGACGACGCCGATAAATCGCTGCGTATCGAATACCGCTCAAAACTGCTCAATCCAAAGTGGTTCGAAGGTATGCTGAAGCACGGTCACAGTGGCGCTGGTGAAATCAGCAACAGGGTCACCTACATGCTGGGCTGGGATGCAGTAACCAAGAGTGTGGACGACTGGGTCTACAAAAAAACGGCTGAAACCTACGCGCTTGATCCCGAAATGAGAGAGCGGCTTGCAACGCTGAACCCGCAGGCAATAAAAAACATTGTAGGCCGTATGCTCGAAGCTCACGGTCGAGGCATGTGGAAAGCCGATCAGGATATGATCAATGAACTGCAGGAAATCTACGCCGACCTCGAAGACCGCCTCGAAGGCCTGATCGACGAAGACTAAGCTCTATAGGCCCTATAAGTCCCATAAGACCTATAGGGCCTATAAAAGCCCTTAAAAGCTCTCCTCACATCGAAGTCGAATAGTTCGGAGCCTCTTTGGTGATCTTCACGTCATGCGGGTGGCTCTCTCTGAGTCCGGCAGAGGTTATGCGGACAAACTTTGTGTTGGTTTTCAACTCCTCGATGCAGGTTACTCCGCAGTATCCCATAGCGGATTTCAGTCCGCCGATAAGCTGGTAAACCACTTCATCAAGTTTTCCCTTTGCAGGAATCCGCCCTTCAATTCCTTCAGGAACATATTTTTTCGACTCATTCGTAGCATCCTGGAAGTAGCGGTCGCTGCTGCCTTCCGGTTCCGACATGGCGCCTAAAGAGCCCATGCCCCGGTATGTTTTGAACTTTCTTCCTTCATAGAGAATAGTTTCGCCAGGGCTTTCATCTGTTCCGGCGAAAATGCTTCCTATCATCACTGAATCAGCGCCTGCTGCAAGTGCCTTGGCAATATCCCCGCTGTATTTGACGCCGCCATCAGCAATAATCGGTGTATTGGTTTTTGCCGCCTCTTCCGCGCAGTTCACAATTGCAGTCAGTTGCGGCATGCCAACACCGGCAACAATGCGGGTAGTACAGATACTTCCCGGCCCGATACCCACTTTAACGCAGTCCGCTCCGGCTGCGATAAGGTCTCTCACCGCTTCAGGCGTTGCCACATTGCCAGCAATCACCTGGAGCTCAGGATAGGCGCTCTTGATGCTCTGAACCATATCAATAACAGCCTTGCTGTGTCCGTGAGCTGTATCGACAGCCACAACATCAACTCCTGCATTGACCAGTGCCGTGACTCTCTCAAGCGTATTGCCGCGTATGCCGACCGCAGCACCTACTCTCAAATGGCCTTGGCTGTCTTTGCAGGCATTGGGAAACTGTTTGCGCTTTTGAATATCCTTGAACGTAATCAGACCTTTAAGGTTGCCGTCATTATCGGTAATGAGCAGCTTTTCAATTTTGTGCGAAAGCAATATTTTTTCAGCGTCGCCCAAATCAACATCCTCACGGGCCGTAACGAGGTTGTTGCTGGTCATGATGTTTGCAATCTTCGCATCAAGTTCCGGTTTAATCCGAAGGTCCCTGTTTGTTACAATGCCTTTCAGTTTCAAATCGGTATCATCCGGCGATGTGGGTCGTGCAACAACCGGGATGCCGGAAATGGAGTGACGGAGCATCAGGTCAAGCGCATCCTGCATGGTTGCATCTTCGTAGAGGGTAAAGGGGTTGCGGATAATGCCGCTTTCATACCGTTTAACCCTTGCAACTTCCCGGGCCTGCCCTTCAATCGTAAGGTTCTTGTGGATAATGCCGATACCTCCTGCACGAGCCAGCGCAATGGCAAGTCCCGATTCTGTGACGGTATCCATTGCCGCGCTTACCAATGGTATTTTCAGTGTAATGGTTTTGGTCAGCCGGCTATCAGTGGTTGTTTCTTTAGGGAGAACACTTGAATATGCAGGTATAAGCAGAACATCATCAAACGTCAGTGCTTCATAGAGAATCTTCATAATAGGCCAGGGTGTTAAGAGATTGCTGCTAAATCATTTTTGCCAATTTACAAAAACTGAGCGTAGAATGACAATGTTCGTGACAGAATGCTTTTGAAAATCTAAAATAGAATGTAAATTGCAGGCCATTTTATATATGGAGAGGTCGCATAGTTGGTCTAGTGCGCTCGCCTGGAAAGCGGGTAGGGTGTTAAAGCCCTCGAGGGTTCGAATCCCTCCCTCTCCGCCCAACACAAAAGCCCGCCAAAAGCGGGCTTCTTTGTTCAAAACAATCTTCTCTTCATCTTTCCTCCACTGCCAACTATCAGCACTCAGCACTCTCTTTCCAAGCCCATCACCCGACCCTGATCACTACTTTCCCAAAATGACTCGCGCTGGCGAGGTGGCGATATGCCTCTTGGGCCTGATCAAATTCGAAGACGCGGTCGATGACGGGTCGCATTTTGTGCAATGCGATTGCGCGATTCATCGCGACGAACATTTCACGCGATCCGACATAAATCCCTTGCAGTGTTGCTGATTTTCCCATCAACTTTGTGGGATTGATTTCCCCGCTCGTCAGCACGCCGATCAGCGCGATCTTCCCGCCAAACCGCACGCTATCGATCGAACGCGGCAACGTACCCGCGCCGCCGACCTCGACAACGAGATCGACGCCGCGCCTGGCGGTGGCCTCAAGTACGCCGAGCTGCCATTCCGGAGATGTTTTGTAGTTCACCGTTGCGTCGGCGCCCATCGCAAGGGCACGGCGGATTTTTTCATCATGAGATGACGTCGCGATGACCCTCGCGCCGTGCATTCTCGCGAACTGCAACGCAAAGATCGATACACCGCCGGTGCCGAGCACCAGTACAGTCTCGCCGGCGCGTGTCCGGCCGAAATCCACCACTGCGTGCCATGCGGTGACAGCGGCGCAGGGCAGAGTGGAGCCTTCCTCGAATGAGAGATGCTCCGGTATATGAACCACTCCATCCTCGTGCAGTACCACCTGCTCGGCCAACATTCCATCGATCGCCCCGCCGAGCGCGCTGGCTCCAGCTTCCCGGGACCCTTCGGCGGTGACACCACCCGCGATCCATTTCTGCATAAAAATGCCGGCGATGCGTTCACCCACCTTTACCCGCGAGACTTTGTTACCGATGGCGATCACCTCGCCCGCACCGTCTGAACAGGGTACCAGATTCGGCCGATGAGCACCGCGCGCATACGTGCCGCGGATCACCATCAAATCGCGGTAGTTGAGCGAAACCGCGCGAACGCGGATCAGAATATCATAATCCCCCGGTGCGGGATCGGGCGCCTCGGCCAGCGTGAGGTTCTCGATCGCGCCGGGTTCGGGAATTTGATACAGTTTCATGTCCCTCTGCCTCGTTCATTTTGTAAAATTTTCCTCATAAGTTTTTGGGCAAATCAAACGTTCATGCAAGGTATGGCAAAAAACGAAAGACAAAATATCGTAGAAGAATGGATTTCTACCTGAAGAGGCCCTGTTCTCTGAGAGTAGATAAAATCTTTTTTTGGCGGGTTCAGTTTTGAGAAGGGGACAATTAAAACTTTTTGAGTCTCGAAATTTTCGATAAACGAAATTGCCTCTCGAGGTTATCAGTCATCTTCATTGTGCGTTTCCGAAAAAGTCTGCTCAGCAGCAGGCCGTATCTTGTTCAGTATATCACCGGAGGGCTTAAGAAGCTCCAGAGTTTTAGGGTTAAAGAGCAGGTTTCCAGCCACCGCTCCAATCGCCCCGACACCAATCCCGTGAATAGCGTGCAAAAAAAACGGAACAGCTAATGGAAGAGCTAACGGGATAGCTAATGGAAGCGCCAGTGGAAGAGTAATAACCGGAGCGAGAAGTACAAGTTGGTAAATATCCGGTTGTGTCGTTTTATTTTCTACAGCATTTTCTTCAGGCATGGCAGTGATAAAATATCAAGTTGTAATAAAGATAAACTAATTTTCTCTTTCAACGTAAAACTCTTGTTTAGAATAGGCCGGTTTTAGGGATGGGGTCAGAGTGTTGCGATAAGTAAACAAAAGAGTAGGTTATGCATCTTCTTCGACGTGAGCATGACTGACATTCTCGCCATCCCTTGCCCTCAACGTGCGGAAAAAGAGGGCCGACAAAATGGTAGTGCACCCCATAACTGCAAATGCATGATGCAAGGCATTGAGAACTGCTGTGTGATCTGATTGCGCAAAGCCATGCAAATACCACGCCGCAACCAGAGAACCGCAGGCCAGCCCGAAGCTGAGCGATATTTGCTGCAAGCAGCTGAAAAGAGAACTAGCCATGCTGGAATCTTCGGAAGCGATGTCGGCATAGGCCATACTGTTCATACTTGAGAATTGCAGCGAGTTGAAAAAGCCCAAGGCCAGGCTGCGCAGGATGATTCCTGTTTGTGGCGTTTCCGGCGTTACTGAGGCAAAGCTGATAATGACCACCCCGATCATCAGCGTGTTAAACATTAAAACTTTGCGATAGCCATATTTTTTCAACACGGGTTCAGAAATCAACTTCATGCCCATGGCCGCTGCAGCTGTCGGCATCATCAGAAGGCCGGCATGCCATGCCGGAAGGCCAAGTCCCAACTGGTAAAGCAAGGGCATTAAAAACGGTAGACCGCCGATACCGAGCCTTGTAACAAAACCGCCGACAACAGAAACGCGGAACGTCCTTATCTTCAATAAGGATAGATTCAAGAGAGGGAATTGGTGATGTCTGGCATGCCAGACATAAGCCCCAAGCAATCCAAGAGAAAGAGCGAGCAGCGCAAGAATAAGCGAACTATCGGCCTGATATTCGCCGAATATCTCCAGGATCCACGACAGCAATGCCGTGCCGGAACCAAACAGAATAATTCCGCTAACATCAAGCGGATGTAGCGTATCGCCATGATAATCAGGCATATAGCGATAAATCAAAAACAACGCGATCAATCCTACCGGCACATTGACGAAAAAAATATCCCGCCACGACAGCCAATGCACGATAAGTCCACCGACTGTCGGTCCCAATAGCGGCCCAATCAGCGCGGGGATAATGACGAAGTTCATTGCGTGCAGAAGCTCTGATTTAGGAAATGTCCGGATGATCGTCAGGCGACCGACAGGAACCATCATGGCAGCGCCGATGCCTTGCAGGATACGCATAGCGATCATCATAGGTGCGTTCACCGATAGACCGCATAAAACAGAAGAGAGCGTGAAAATCAAAATAGCCGTCGAGAAAACACGGCGTGTACCAAAACGATCGGCCATCCAGCCGCTAAACGGAATGCAAACGGCCAAACTCAGGATATAGCTGGCAACGACGGCTTTAAGGCTAAGCGGCGCAACATGGAGGCTAGCCGCCATAGCAGGCACTGCCGTATTGATGATTGTGGAATCCATCTGCTCCATGAAGAGAGCCGTGGCCACAACCCAAGGCAGATACTTTTTGATACGCGCTTCATTCATAGATGGGGAACATGGCGCTGCCAAATTTCAGGCTTCTTCGTAACTTGACACTGCCCTGTGATAACCATACGCAAGTCGTCTCCCATCAAGAGGTTGTCAGACCATATGAATATAATCCTGCCTGATCGAATTTTTTCTCTAGATGAGAAGAATGGGGAGTCTATAATCAAAGTCACTCAATGACTGTTCTTCATTGACAATAACCTCTTTATCTAACAGTAGGTATTTGGAATGAAGTACCCCTTCTCGAAAGGTAATCCTGCCAATTGCATGCAGTTCCATGATCAAACGTGAAGCCATGATGATAAACTCTGGACGCGAGCCATATTTTTTTACGGCATGGTCAAGCCTTTCAATTGCTTTTTGAGGCGTCATTGTTGCTCCTTTGGAGTTGTTTCGTCAAAATCCACTTTATAGCCAGGATATTGTTCACATATGTGTCAGAGCTTCCCATGTAAAAAAAGGGGCAGGATGACAGTTCCTCTACCCCTTGAGCTTTATTTTAGAACTCCCTGTCAAGAGCTGTCTCTTTTCTTTCGTAAGAGTTATTTGACCGGAATTTCTTTTCCTGTTTTTACTTGGGGCTCAATTTTCGGTACCATGATTTTCAGAACACCATTCTCATAGGTTGCCTCAATTTTATCAGCAGCAACATTTTCGCCTACAGTAAAGCTTCTGTAAAAACTTCCCCATGACCGCTCGATACGGTGAAATCCTTTTTTCTTTTCCTCCTCGCTCTGGGTTCTTTCTGCGCTGATAGAAAGCACATCATCTTCCATCGAAACCTTGATATCCTCTTTTTTGATACCAGGCATATCGGCCTCAATGAAAATGGCCTTTACATCCTCAGCGATATCCACTTTGAAGGATGGAGCCACTAAAGAAGAAAAGAAAGGCGAAACATTGTCGTTCAATACATCCTCAAAGTGCTTCAAATGATCCCGTTTAAAAAGTGCAAGTGACATAACAGCATCTCCTTGTTATAGTTAAAATATATTGATATTGCGCAAGATACAGGTCTTATTTATATATTATATATATAACGATAAATATTTCAAATTGGAAACAAAAAAAAGAGAGGTGACGATGACTACATTGAAAAAAATCATACTGGATGTCGAGAACGAAATCGGTGGGCCTCAATGGTCGACTTGGGAGAGTCCTCAAGATATCATCGATGTTTATGCGCCTTATGGGGTGGCCCCGGGAGAGGGTGCTGTGACTGAACGATTTGTTGTCAGCGTCCTTGAGAGAGCTATTGCATCGAATGGAAAAACCCTTCCGAGTGATTTTGCTCTTTATGAACACATGATTATTAAAAGCCTGATCTCGTCAACCGGGAACAGTTAAAGAGTTTCAGCGTACTGGAGTTTAGAAGATATTTTGCGCTCCAAAGGTTCCTCCATCAATTGGTATCACTATTGCTACACGTTTTTTTTCCTTGTCGAGTAACCAGATATCCCGACCACTTTCTATAGTTTCCCTGATCAGCTTCAAAAATTCTCTTGCATTAACGCTGTCGGGATTGCTCATCTGCTTTAAGAAATCATCTAAGAAGAGTTCCATACCACTCCCTGTTTTAATAGGTTAACTGAAAAATCTTTAAAATTTCTGGACGTGTGCTCCAAAAAAAGGATCAAATGGCTATGGTAAAAGCATTACATCTGATAGAATAAAACTGAAAACCGATTCTAAGGCCAAGCAGAACAGGGTTGCTTGAGAGGATAAATTCCCCCGGCTTGCGGCGAAAAGGTTCAAATAGATTTTGAAAAAGATACCCCGCTGCTTGCAGCGGGGTATTGCTAAGGTACTATAAAATCAATGAGTAACGTTTATACCAGTTTCATGGCTGCCGTTGATGTTGACAACCCTGAATGGCGGTAATATCTTCTATGCCCATTGCGGTAGTAATAATTTCTTCTATGCCCATTGCGGTAGTAATAATGGTGGCGATGCCTTTGTTCTCCCAAGCGGATATTTACACCTACACCAGCCTGTGCATCAGCCAGAGGAGCGCCCAAAAACATTCCGGCAATTCCTATGGCTATCAACATGGTTTTTTTTATCATTATTATTCTCCTGTTCAGTTGTTATTAAATACAGACAGTAATGGCGAGCGGTATATTTCCTGTCATTTTACCGCAGAGACGCCACTCTGGGTTGCCCCAGTCTGGTTCGCCACCACGTATCCGCTTTTTGCATTTCCCGGACTGTTAGCACCTATACCATCAGCATGGACAGAAGCTGAGCATCCGGCAAGCGCCATAAGTAGTACGACTACTGTTAATGCTTTGATCTTCATAAGAGTCTCCTTGTTTTTCTGTTCTGTTCAGCAAGCGGGTTGAAACTCAGTCAACCTCTTTGCTCAACAGTCAAACCGTTAATCCTGTCTTTTTTATAACTCGTAACTTCACATTCCAAATCTGAGACCG
>CAIXLG010000116.1 GCA_903920215.1 uncultured Chlorobiaceae bacterium | reverse complement strand
GGAATCACCCCAACCTACGTGGCGTAGCATTTGAACGGGAGATTCTGCAGCAGCCGGAATGTATGCATCGAGACCACCACCCATGCATACGACAGGGAAGTCCCTGGCCGCACATTTAGTTTCCACTGAGTTATACATGTATTATACATTACGGAAATAATATATAGCTTAATTTGCGCGTTTATGGGGGGTGGTGATGCTTTTGTGAACTTATTGTATATTTATTTTATATACAAAAGAAGGAGCGGATGGGCGTTAGTCTATTTGCTTTTGATCCTTGTATTCACCATCAAAAGGAGAGAGAAATGCTTGAAACTATCGCAGTAATCCTGATTGTCCTCTGGCTTTTAGGGCTTGGTACCTCATACACAATGGGTGGGCTTATTCATGGCCTTCTGGTTATCGCAATCGTGGTAATCGTGATTCGTGTTATTCAGGGACGAAGCATTTAACAACACTGAAAGAGTGCCTGGCAGTGCACATGGCTTCCTTAGTGGTTGTGGATTTTATGAAATATCTTCTTGCAGTGCGTCGGTTTTTCCTGCCATAATGAAATCGTTCCTATGCACTCCTTTTACAGTGTGTGTCCACCAGATTACTGTTACTTTTCCCCATTCAGTAACCAGTTTTGGATGATGCTGTTCGACCTCAGCAAGGTCACCCACCTGGTTTGTGAAAGCGATTGCACTCTTGAAATCCTTAAACGTAAAGGTGCGCTGTAATCTGCTTATCCCATCATCTGTTGTTACTTCCCATTCCGGAATATCTGCCAATAACTTTTTTATCTCGCCTGGATGCATCGGTACCAGCCCTTCCGAAC
Organism: uncultured Chlorobiaceae bacterium; assembly: GCA_903920215.1. GTDB lineage: Bacteria > Bacteroidota > Chlorobiia > Chlorobiales > Chlorobiaceae > Chlorobium. The sequence goes on along the minus strand of CAIXLG010000116.1, from coordinate 3,984 downwards.
AGGCTACGCAGGTTTTGTTTTTCAGTTCGTTCATTTTCCTCTCTCCTCTGAAATTTTTGTGTTCAATAACAAAATAAAGCTGGTAGCAATAACCGAGTTGCAGCGGTAAGTTTGTTGTCGCGTTCGGAGAATTAAATTTGTATGAGGCTGTGAGCGCCCTCACCATTGCGGCAATTGCTGATTGTATTTATGCCGACGAACCAAAAAAGTTTATTCGTATATTTAATTTATATATTAAAAAGAATAAATATCCTAAAAATACCGTAAATTTATTTGACCAAGAATAAATAGCTCATGGTTTATATATAAATCCACAGGCCTGTGTGTACTCGATAGTCTGGATCAGAACAGTGTATTACGTTTGTCCGAAACTCCATGCTTTTCAAATGAAGGGTCTGAAGGTTCGATCTCGAAACAGGTCGCAGATATGAGGTTATCAGCATTGTTAACCTCATCGCCGTTTCTTGAATTCATTTCATAGTCTGGAATCCAGATTTGTTAAAGGAAACATTGCTTATGTATCAAGATCTGTCAATGGTGTTCTGCGGAGAGGCAGGGCAGGGAGTTCAAACCATTACGGGTGCTCTCCTTCACGTATTGAAAAAGTATGGCTACAACGTTTTCTCTTGTATAGAGTACATGTCTCGTATTCGTGGAGGATGCAATACAACTGAAATCCGGATAACTGAAAAAAAAAGAGATGCTTATGTACGACGCATCGATATGCTCTTTGCCCTCACCCATAATGTTGTTGAACATTTGAAAGACCGGATAAGCAGCAAGACGCTCATATTTGCGGAAAAAGAAAAGTTTGGTGATCAATGGAGCGATAACTGCATTGATACACCTCTTACCAAATTTGCAGTGGAGGCTGGCAGCGTCGGGTTTTCAAATATAGTTGCCGCAGGGGTTGTCCTTGGTATGTTTGGCATTCCTCTTGAGCTGTTTACGGCTTATCTGCAAGGAAAGTTTGCCGTAAAAGGTGAAGAGATTGCCAGAAAAAACGTCATTGCAGCCAAGCTTGGGTACAGTTTCGGTCGAGATACTGCTGCAACTGCAAATATATCGCTTCAGATATCCCTTCCGGCAGGTAGACCAGAAAGAGTGCTCATGGATGGAAGTACAGCGCTTGGTATCGGAGCTGTTGCTGCGGGGTGTAATTTCATCAGCTCCTATCCAATGTCACCGGGAACAGGCCTGCTCACCTTTTTGGCTGCGAGAACAAAAGAGTATGGCATTGTGGTTGATCAGGCTGAAGATGAAATTGCAGCAATCAACGCCGGGCTCGGAGCATCCTATGCCGGCGCAAGGGCAATTGTGACAACTTCAGGAGGTGGTTTTGACCTAATGCAGGAGGGAGTCAGTCTTGCTGGTATGATTGAAACTCCAATTGTTATTCATATAGGCCAGCGACCGGGACCTGCCACCGGTTTGCCGACACGTACCGAGCAGGGCGATCTCAATCTGGCTCTCCATGCAGGCCATGGCGACTTTACGAGGGCAATCTTCTCCCCGGGGACACTTGCAGAAATTATAGATACTACGCAGCAGGCATTCAATCTTGCTCAGCAGTATCAGATTCCTGTTTTTATTCTTACTGATCAGTACCTGCTTGAATCAGTATCTACCATTGACGCCTCATCGGTGAAACGGAGGACGGTGGAAGCTTTTCTTATAAAAACCACAGAAACCTACCAGCGGTATGCTTTCACTGATGATGGCATAAGTCCAAGAGGAGTTCCCGGATATGGTGAGGGCCTGGTACGCGTGGATTCCGATGAGCATGATGAAAATGGCCTTATTACTGAAAGCTTCGAGATGCGGCGTCGTATGGTGGAAAAGCGCCTGAAAAGAATGCACTCCCTCCGGGAAACCGCACGTGTGCCAACCGTTATCGGCAGTCTTGTTCAGGCAGAAACGCTGGTCATTTCCTGGGGTTCAAATCGAAGTGTTCTTGAGGAAGCACTCGATGTAATCGGAAATAAAGCATTCGCTGGCATTCATTTTTCTCAGGTGTTTCCCCTGAGCCCAGTTATCAATTCCTTATTTGAAAACAAAAGACTTTTTGTCATGGAAAACAACGCAACCGGCCAGTTTGCTGATCTCCTTTCATTTGAAACCGGCAGAAGTATATCGCGCAAAATCCTGAAAGCAACCGGGGAACCCTTTAGTGTGGAGGAAGTTGTTGATGCATTACATCACTCAGATCATGAATAAAACAGTGACCCCTTTTGATATGCCCGATGGCACTGATGTTGCCTGGTGTCCAGGGTGCGGCAATCACATGCTTCTCAGTGCAGTGAAGTTTGCATTGCATGAACTGGGGATTGATCGTAAAAACCTCGTGATGGTTTCCGGAATCGGGCAGGCGGCTAAAGCACCACAATATATAAAAGCAAACATGTTCAATGGGTTGCATGGTCGATCACTTCCAGCAGCACAAGGTATCAAACTTGCCAACAGAAACCTTGTTGTTGTGGTCGAATCTGGTGACGGGGATATGTATGGTGAAGGGGGCAATCACTTTCTTCACGCCATTCGCAGAAACATTGATATTACCGTGATTGTTCACGATAACATGGTGTACGGCCTCACCAAGGGTCAGGCTTCTCCAACATCTCAACGCAGTATGACAACGCCGATACAGGAAAGCGGTGTCATGCTCGAGCCTTTCAATCCTTTGACTGTGGCGCTGGCCCTCAATGCTCCTTTCGTAGCAAGAGCTTACGCCGGAGATGTGGAGCGAACGCAAGAAATTATCAAGCAGGCCATTGCATTCAAAGGGTTTTCAATTGTCGATATTTTTCAGCCTTGCGTTGTATTCAATAAGGTGAACACCTACCAGTGGTTCAGGGAACATACTGTTTACCTGCCTGAAAATCACAACGTCGGAGACCGTACAGGGGCATTCGGGCTTGCAATCCAACAAGACAAACTGCCACTTGGGGTTTTCTATCGCAATGAACAGCGTGAGCTCTATGAGGATCAAATGGGTATCGGAACCATTCCACTCTATCAGAGCAATCCACTTGATGAAGAGGCCTTCCAAAAATTAGTAAACAACTCTCTGTAATGGATATAAAATTGCGGCACACTCTGCTTCCTTGTTATAGATACTAATGCATGTTTGCCCGCTATATTGACCGCTAAGGCACAAAACGCATCTCCAAAGCCGCGCTGATCTCCACTGTTTCGCCATTGATGCTGAAAACAGCATCTAATCCCGATGGATTGCCAGGTGTTCGACCAGATTCGCCTCAATGCGGTCGCTGACCGGTCACAACTCTACAAGGATTTCGACAGCGGCCCTTTCTTTGGAGCTAATAGAGTTGCCTCCAAGGTCTCTCGAGGCATGATTGACTCATTCTGGCACCAGGGAACTCTGTGAAGATTTACGAGGGTGCGCCTCACGGTCTGGCGGAAACGCACAAAGAGAGGCTCAACAATGACCTTCTCGATGTTGGGGTTCAGGAATCACCCCAACCTACATAGTGTACCATTTGAATAAATAGAGGTGCCAATATATTGAGTGCGCGATTCTGAGGTGATTGACGATGACGATGGCGCCCCCCAAATCAGCCGGGAGATTCTGCAGCAGCCCCGAATGTATGCATCGAGACCACCACCCACGCATACGACAGGGAAGTCCCTGGTCGCACATTTAGTTTCCATTGGGTTATACATATATGTTATACAGTATAAAAATAATATATAGCTTAAAATATGCATTTATGGGGGTGGTGAGGCTTTTGTGAACTTATTATATATGTATTTTGTATACAAAAGAGGGGGTGGATGGGCGTTAATCTATTTGCTTTTATCCCTGTATTCACCATCAAAAGGAGAGAGAAATGTTTGAAACTATTGCAACGATCCTGGTTTTCTTATGGCTTTTAGGTGTGGCTACTTCTTACACGATGGGGGGGCTTATTCATGGCCTTCTGATTGTCGCAATCGTGTTAATCGAGATTCATGCTCTTCAGG
>CAIXLG010000115.1 GCA_903920215.1 uncultured Chlorobiaceae bacterium | reverse complement strand
TGTACGCATGATGCACATGACCATCATCACGATCATCATCATGGGCACCATCACCATCACGCTTCAGGAAACATAAAACTTGCTTTTTTTCTTAATCTTGGATTTGCTGCAATTGAAATTATTGGAGGAGTTTTAACCGGGAGTACGGCAATCCTTGCAAATGCTGTTCATGATCTTGGAGATTCGTTTGCTTTGGGCCAGGCATGGTATTTTGAAAAGGTTTCTCTTGGCAAAAGCAACCCGCGATATTCTTACGGATATAAACGTTTCTCTCTTCTCGGTGCGCTTATCAGTACGGTGGTGCTGCTCACCAGCTCGCTTGTTATCCTTGCCCAGGCCATACCCCGTATTTTTGAAGCACATCATCCTGATGCCGGCGGTATGATTCTGCTTGCTCTTGTCGGAGTAAGTATCAACGGTTTTGCGATGGCAAGACTCTCAACAGACAAGGGTATGAATTCACGGGTTGTTGCCCTCCACCTGCTGGAAGATGTGCTTGGATGGGTTGCAGTACTAGTGGTTGCCGTTATTCTGTTTTTCTGGGATGTTCCTGTGCTTGATCCGGTTCTTGCCGTTTTGATTACCCTCTATATTCTTGGAGGAGTTATAAAAAATCTCAGGGCAATGCTGCCGGTTTTTCTCCAGGCAGTTCCCCCTGAACTTGACCTTGCCGTTATTACCCGTGAAATCGAGCAGCTGCAGCATATTCATGCTGTTCATCATGCTCATATATGGTCTCTTGATGGCGAGCATTCTGTTTTTACGGCGCACCTCGAACTCAATACTCTGCTTGACGTTGAAGCCTATATGCAGCTCAAGGAAGAGATCAGAATTCTTGTTGAGCGTTATGGGCTTTTTCACTCAACTGTTGAAATTGAGTATCCTGGAGAAGCCTGTCGAAATACGATTTCTTAATCATATAAACCCGAAAAGCCATGATAAAAAAAATCTCTGTGCTTGTAATTCTGCTCCTCGCCGGATGTATGGGCATTCCCCGTGGGGTTACGGTAGTTGATAATTTTGTTCTTGATCGTTTCCTGGGTACCTGGTATGAAGTTGCCCGCATTGATACATCATTTGAAAAGGATCTGGAGCAGGTATCAGCTTTATATACGATTGCTGAAGACGGAAGTGTTAAGGTATTGAATAAAGGGTATGACAGAAAAAAAAGAGAGGTGCAAACGATAGAGGGTCGTGGCGTTTTTGTAGGAGATACCCACAAAGGAGCTTTGAAGGTATCGTTTTTCGGCCCTTTTTATGCCAGTTACAACATTATTGCGCTCGATAAGGTTGGTTACCGCTGGGCGATGGTGTGTGGCCGTGATCCCGCATATTTCTGGATTTTGTCCAAAGATCCTGAAATGGAACCTAAGTTGTTAAAAGAACTGGTGATACGTGCGAAATCTTTAGGATTTGATACTGAGCATCTCCACTATTTTGGAAAACATCCTTGAATAAGATGTCTGGATGGAGACGGTTTTACATCAGAGTCGCTGCCATCTCATGCTGTAGTGACCACATCCGTTTATAGAGTCCGTCTTTTTCCATCAGTTCATGGTGCAGGCCCGCTTCTGTTATGGCTCCTTTGTCGAGTACGAGGATGTTGTCATACTCCTCCATTGCTTTCAATCGGTGTGTGATGGTAATGAGGGTTTTGCCGGCTGTAATGGCCTTAAGGGTTTCGGTAACCTCTTTTTCAGTCAGTCCGTCAAGGTTTGCCGTCGCTTCATCAAGTATTATTATCGGAGCGTTTTGAAGCAGAATACGCGCTATGGCTATGCGCTGCCTCTCACCACCACTAAGTTTCATGCCGTGCTGGCCAGTCCACTCATCAAGTTTTGAGGTAAAGTGGGCGAGGCCGGCCGCAGAAAGCGCTTTTTTTAGTTCGTCATCCGACGCGTCAGGTTTGGCAAGGATCAGGTTTTCCCGGATTGTCTCTGCGAAAAGGTATGTTCTCTGCGAGACCAGTGAAATATTGCGTCGCAGCTCTTCAGGGTCAAAGAGATTGATGTTATGGCCGCCGATTGTAATTTGCCCCTCTGAACAGTTCCAGAACCGCATGAAGAGGGCTGTTAACGTTGATTTTCCAGCTCCGCTCGGCCCGACAATGGCAATGTGTTGTCCGGCAGGTATTGAATAAGAGATGGTTTCGAGTGTTTTCGACAAACTGTCAGGGTAGGTGAAACTGAGTTTTTCTACTCTGATGTCATGGTTCGACGGAAATGGTAGAGGAGTTGCAGGCGCTACTGTTTCCGGCTTTGCATCGAGTATTTCAAAAAGGCGTTCCCCGGCATGTTTGTCTGCTTCGAGGTGTTTGATTGTGGCAGGCAGTGGAAGAAATGGTTCAAACGATGCTATGACGGCGAGCGTTATGACGGCAAGTGAAATTCCGTTTACTCCTCCGGTTGAAACGGTTGGAATAAGTGCCCATAAAATGGATATGACAGCCGCGTTCATAAGAAGCCCGGTGAGTGAATCGTGCATACCCTCTATTATGGCATTTCTTCTCTGGAGCTCAAGTTTGCTTTTTTCTGCAGAGCGCATATGTTCGAGATGTTCCGGAAGTTTTCCGTATACCTGGAGTTCGCCGATGCCCTGAAAGAGATCGAGCGCAAGAACCTGCTGAACGGTTTTATGTTTCATGATTCCTACCTGTATACCTCGGCTTAACTGAGTGCTGAAGAGAGGTACGCCGATGCCTGCAAGGAGATGGAAAAGCAGGATGAGCAGTGCTGCCTGCATTGAGTATACTCCTAGAAGCATCCACATCAAAGCAGTCACAAGTAAAGCTGTCAGTGGGGGAGCGAGAACTCTTGTGTATATATTTTCAAGGCTTTGAATGTCATCCACAATACGCTGGAGCAGGTCACCGCTTTTGAAGTGCATGAGGCGTGCGGGTGCAAGAGGTTCGATGGCATCATAAAACCATAAGCGCAGTTTTGTAAGAATCTTGAAGGTGATGTTATGGGATATCAGACGTTCGGCATATCGGAGCACACCACGGGCCAAGCCGAAAACTCTTACTCCCAGAATGCCTAGCTGGAGCGCAGCCATTGGCGGTTGAAAAGCCGCTTTAGCGATGATATAGGCTGAAGTCATCAGAAGTCCGATACCGCTTCCTGTTGTGGCAAATCCGATAAGAGCCGCAAGCGCCATCCACCAGAAATATGGCTTGACGAGTGCCGTCAATCTGAAAAATATTCTCATAGCGAGCTCTCCTGTTGCAGCAATAAAGCATCGTGATAGAAGCCCCCTGCGGTGAAGAGTTCGTCGTGCGTTCCATATTGGGTGATTTTTCCCTGACTGAAAACCACTATCTGGTCTGCGGACCTTATTGTTTCAAGCCGGTGTGCAATAATGACGGTCGTTCTTCCTTTCATCAGTTCTTCCATGGAGTTTCGTAGCGCAGCTTCCAGCTCAGGGTCGGTATGTGATGTTGGCTCATCGAGTATCAGAAGCGGAGCATTTTTAAGAAATGCCCTTGCAAGAGCTACCCTTTGTGCTTCTCCTCCGCTTAATCTCGACCCTTGTTCACCTATCATTGTGTCCAGTCCGTCCGGAAGTGAACGGACAAAAGAAGAAAGACCGGTTTTTGAAAGAGCAGCATTCATTTCCTCTTCCGTTGCATCCGGACGTGCCAGAAGAATGTTTTCTTTCAGACTGGCATTGAAAAGGTATGGGTGCTGCGGAACCCAGGATATCTGGCGGTGCCACTGCTCAAGAGGAATAGCATGAATTGGAGAGTTGTTGATGGTAATGCTGCCTTCGCCTGGTTCAAGAAAGCGTAAAAGCAGGTTGATCATTGTGCTTTTTCCAGAACCGCTTGGCCCTATTATTGCAGTGGTTTTGTTTTCGGGGATGATAAAGTTTATTCCATTAAGAGCAGGAAGGCTTGCACCTGAATAAGTGAAGGACAGGTTGTTACAGAGAATAGTGTATGTTCCGGCACTATCCTGCTTTATGCAGCCGTTTTTATCCCCGCCAGCCCCAGAGCTCTGGTCGAGGATGGCGAAGATCTCTTTTGAAGCACTGACGCCTTCCATACCAGCATGAAATTTTGTGCCGAGCTGACGAAGCGGAAGATAAAAATCAGGTGTAAGCAGTAACACGAAGAGCGCATGTTGAAAGGTAAGCTTTCCATCCATCATACGGAGTCCAATGCCAACAGCAATGATTGCAATACCGATGGTTCCTACAAGTTCAAGGGTAAGGGAAGAGAGAAAGGCGATTTTCAGCACCCTCATGGTTGCGTGACGGAATGTTTCCCCTGTTTTTTCAATAGCATCGCGCTGCGATCGGCTTTGTGCAAAGAGTTTCAGAGTCGGGAGTCCCTGCAGCACATCAAGGAAGTACCCGCTCATTCTGCTCATGGTTTTCCACTGTTTTTCAGTCATGGCACTCGCCGATTTTCCGATCACTATCATGAACAAAGGAATAAGTGGCGCTGAAGCAAGCAGAATCCAACCGGAAATCGTATCACAGGGAAAGATGGCAACCACAATCAGGAGTGGTGTAAAAAGGGCAAAAAAGATCTGGGGGATATACTGACTGTAATATGCATCAAGGGCTTCAACGCCCTTCAGCAGTGTTGTGCTGAGACGTCCGCTTTGCACCGAACGGGTGTAGATTGGTCCAAGAGAACCTACACTCTCTATAAGTCTGCTGAATACTTTTCCACGGATTGCAATAGTTCCGCGATTGGCTTCAGTGTGGGAGGCCCAGTTGAATGCCATGCGAAGCATGCTGAAAAGCGCAAAAAAACTAAGAAGAGGCAGAAGTTTTTCTAAGCCGATTTTTTGTATGAAAGCGCTGTCAATGATTATGCTGAGATAAAAGGCCTGAGCGATCAGTAAGCCCGATGCAATAACTCCTGAAATCACAGAAAGAATAAATGGCGCTCGGTCTTCTTTAAGAAGTTGAAAAAGGCGCCTGTCGATGTTCATAGTTCATGTATGGTTACTTCCGTATTCAATCTGCTTACTTCTCCATAAAGAAAAAAGCTGAGAGCAGAGATAGCTGCAAATGTCATGCGTAAGACGACTTGTTACAGTCACAGTAACAATAACTCGGTTGTCTTAAAATAGGTTTAAAATAGTCCGTTTAATTGTCAAACCAAAATAGTAAACGTTCTGAATGGAATGAACTGAAAGGTTTGAGCTGTGGCTCAATGTAAAAAAAAGACCGGACTTTGTTGAGCCGGTCGCTTTTTATTGTCTCTACCAATCCAATCTTCCATATATCGGGTTATACTGCCATTGTTTTCCTCATTTTTTTTGCTTCAGGACCGACTCAATAATGGTTTTGATGCCAAGATCAAATTTATCCAGTGAATTGGTCCAAAAAATAGAGGTTGAACTGCGTTCAAAAGTGCTTTTATTTTTCCAAGGATTCATAGATATTTTTTGCCCATGGTGTCATGGCCGAATATGTTTTTTCAATTTTCCTGTCATTTACTCTGAACAGAAGCCTGGGATCTGTATTGGTTTCAGTGTTATCATAGAAATAGGCTCGATCAGCAATCATGATGGCTTGAATACTATTCGCAATAGATCGGTAATATCGGGCAATGATTTTAGGGATAGGAACATCATGTCCTCCTTCCATAACGCGTTGGGCTACTCGTTGTGCATTGATTGAAGGGTCATTGGTGCACACGAAGAAGAAACGAATAAAAAATCCGGCATCTTTTGCACGTTTGAGAAACTCCAGCTTTTCCTGGGTTGAAAATACCGTTTCAAAGGCCATGCTGATGTTATGATTCAAGCAATACTCTCTGGTGTTCTGTGCTTTGTTTGCTGCTTTAATCACAGCAACAGGTGAGTTCCAGTCTCCAAATTCTTGCTGTGCGATCAAATCGGGATTAATGTATTGACATTCATCCATCCATTCGTGGCGTAACAGTTTTTCGGTAATGGTTGTTTTTCCTGAACCATTAGGGCCTGCCACCACCATCAATCTCGGTTTTTGAGCATCTATCATGCAGGGAGGGTTCCTGTTTTGGAAGAGACAGCCGCTTGAATCATTTCGTTTAGTTTTTTGAAATGTTCGTCCAGCATTTTCTTTCTGCGAATTCTTGCATCCTCTCCTGCTTGATGGATTAAGAGAGAGAGATGTATTTCACCTTCTTCACTTTCATCCTGCACTTTTGGGGTATATGTAGCGTCTTGGTTCATGTAATATTCCTTATTTTGTTTTGTCTCTATGTGTTTTCATTCCCACAAACCGTATTTCGCGCGGACATCCTGCACATCCTTGGTTCGGCCTGTATTACTGTCAGCCAAGCCTCGCTGAATTGCCTTGCGGATATCTATTTCCCGCATGAGGTTACCCCATGTAGCTTGTGGAGGCATAAGGTCAATGAGGTTATGCGCTTCTTCCTTTTTCATTACCGTTGCCATGTCGTAACCTATTTTCTGTTATTACTTAATTGAATTGCCTTCTCAGATTGTTCGAGTATTTTTACCTCACTCAATGAGAAGTGCTCAAGAAGCCATATAAATTTTTCGCTAACACTATCATCAATTTTCAGTGTCATTGTTTTCATCGTATTCTCCAAGATTTATTGCTGGCTATGAGTATAATACGCAAATTTTAAATCGACTAAAACTTCCTCACCACCCCTTCACCACAAACCACACCCCTGTCACAATCATAATAATACTTGCCACTCGGTAAAAGCGCTTCCGCATGCTGTTGCTGATAGTGTTCACCACCTTTCCCACCAGAAGCATTGCTGGGGCTGTTCCTATGCCGAAAAGCATCATCATCAGTGAGCCTTGCATCATTCCGGCAAAAGGATACTTTGCCTCCATGCCGCTTCTTGCAGCGGTCAGCAGGGCGGTATAGGTGAGGCCGCAGGGGAGAAAACCGAGAACGACTCCCATCGGGTAGTAAGAACCAATGGATCGAGGAGCCTTGAAGAACACTAATATTTTTTGCATGAGTGAGCTACCGGGGTTGCAGCTCTTTTTTTGAGGGAGTGGCAGCCACTCTGCCGTAAAAAGTCCCATGAGGATGATGGAAAGCCCTGCAATGACCATGATGGAACGCTGGAGCTGCTCGATCGAGGTTGTCAGGACAAGAAATGAACCTGCAAAGCCGACAATTGCACCAAGTATGCTGTAGGTGGTTATTCGTCCCAGATTGTAGAGTATGTGGTGGAGTATTCCTTGCCGGGTTTCACCCACGGAGAATGCTGCAACCAGCGGGCCGCACATGCTTATACAGTGGCCGAACCCCCCGGCAAATCCAGCGAGAAGCATGGCTAAAAAGGGTGCGCTGCTCATGGGCTTTTTTTCTCTGCTGAGTTTACAGGTTTTGCCGGTTCGTCGTCATCGTCAAGCATTCGGTATTTCGGCGCTTCGGGGTCGTCGAACTGGCCGCTTTTGACGGCCCAGATGAAGAGAAGCCAAGCGGCGAATCCGACAAAGAGACCTATGCCGATCAGGTAAAAGGTGGAGCTCATAATTGCTTTGTCAGATTTTTTTCAGCCGCAAAGAGTTGCTTACTACAACAAGCGAGCTGACCACCATGAGCAGTGCGGAAATGATGGGGTGGAGAACGCCCGTAACGGCAAGTGGCAATGCTATGAGATTATACGAAAAGGCCCAGACTAGGTTTTGCCTGATGATGGAAAAACATCGTGAGGAACTTTGGATCAGAGTGTTTATCAGCCTGAGATCATCGTTCAGTATAGCAACGCTTGCGCTTTCAAGAGCAATGCCGGAAGCGTGGCCGAGGGTGACTCCGATATCGGCTTCGGTCAGCGCAGGAGCATCGTTGATGCCATCGCCCACCATCATGACGCACTCGCCTTTCTGTTTTAGGGCGTGGATAACTGCAGCTTTTTCGAGCGGTCCCAGCCCGGCATGAACATCGGTGATGCCGCATTTAGCGGCAATGTAGTCGGCTACTCCCTGATTGTCGCCGGTGAGGATTTTCAGCGAAAGACCTTTATTACGGAGTTCGGTTATCAAGGGAAGGGCATCCTCGCGCAGGTCGTCAATCATTCCGATTATACCGGCAAGCTTTTTATTGCAGGCGACCATTACGATTGTTTTTCCTTCAGCTTCAAGCCTTGAGGCATAGCTTTCATGGATCAGTTGCAGCTCAACCCCCTCCTCTGCCATG
>CAIXLG010000114.1 GCA_903920215.1 uncultured Chlorobiaceae bacterium | reverse complement strand
TGAATTGCACTGATTTTCTGTTCCTTTTTATCCCGAAACCGTGTATCTTTTGCCATGAAGCTCTCTACCTATTTGGTTGTGTTTTATTGGGTGGTAATTTCGACGTTACCCATTTCAATATAACACTTTAACCGATAAGTTCAGGGCTTTTTTTATCCCTGATCGCTCAGGTTAGGAAGAAGTAACTTCGAGAATATTCTCATGGTGAATAAGGCGATTCACTATATCTATCGTGCTTTGGGGGCAAGGTATGTCAAAGAATTTTCTGAAACATTTCATTTTGATTCAAACTATTTACATCAAGACAGCATAATTGGGGCGCAATATCTGGCAAAGAAAATTGCAAATCATTATCACCTACCAGTAAAAGCTGTAGTTGTTACATTTTCAAGTTCATTAAAACCGCCAGGTATCGTAGAGTTATCAAGTTCTGATGATTTCTTTGTAGAGCTGCAGATTCAATACCAGTCTGATCCAAAATCTATTGCAGCTATCCTTGCCCATGAGGTTGCACATATCTTTTTACATAAAAGTAATATGAGGTTTCCGGAAGAGCATGATAATGAGGTTCTTACGGATACAGTAGCTACATATTTCGGGTTTGGTCCGACGATCTTGAATGCGGTGACTCAAAAAAAACGACGTTTATCGGCAGACACTGTTGAAACGAAGGTTCATCATTTTGGGTATCTAACACTAGAAGAGTTTGGTTATATCTTGGCCAAACGCAATGCAGCTTACGGTGGCAATTCATCAAGGTGGGCTAGTATATCAGATAATTTTCCCTCTGCAGTCAAGTCTGGGGCATCCCTATTAAATAATGAGCTGTGCTCCCGTCCGTTTATACCCCGTCCTTGGTCTCAGTCTTTTTTTCATTCATTATCACAGCATAGGCATACCGGTCCTATAGACACGAAATCCATCGAATTTAGCTGCCCGTGTTGCTCGCAGCGGCTTAGAATTCCTGAAACCTTCAAGAAACTGTCGGTGCGTTGTCAGAACTGTGAATCACGGTTCCCCTGTTTTTCATAATAGGCAAATGGCATTTTCCGTTACAACTCTCAAACCCCTGCCGCTGGCCCTCCGTTACGCTCCATGCCTCAATGCTTCTCTGCCGCGCCAAGAGGGCCCGAAGTGCTTTGCATGTTGTGCTTTTTCAATCCAGCAGCGTGCCTCTACAGACACTTGTACCTTTACTTCAGCTCTTTCTGTGCGCTTCACTCCAGTTCAGTAGGTTGTATTTTCGCAACAGTGCTGTCCATAGATATCCTGAAAGAACAATACATTTTTTCAATTATTGCGCAACCAGTTACCACTGAGCACCCATTGAACCGCGTTCAACACCCATTATAATTTCCATATCTCGTCGTGCTTGATTCGCACCTTCAAAGCACTGTTGTAAGTACAATGCATCGGCGGTCTGCATCTGTGCATGAGCTTGAAGATTCAGAAGAATCATTGGAAAATGCCCGCTGGTTGGCCCATAGAAAAACTCAAAGAGATCTTTCATTGTCACGCCGTCAGTCGCAGACCCTCGGCGTATTAAAATCTGTCCCTTCCGAACTTTCCCTAAATCCACAGAAATGATGTGAGGTCGTCGTTTAGTTGGCTTAACTTGAAGAACACCAATAGTTTTTGCGCCATAAAAAAGCTCGTAATACAAAAATTCTGGTGGTGGATCAATTTTACCGGAAATGAGCTGCTGTAACTTCGCATCATCATAGCTTTGGGAAATACCAATAAATGGTTCTGGCTTTCTTGGATCGACGCCATAGACAATGAAACCGTATGATGTGCTACAAGCATTTGCAATTGCAGTTAGGTCTTTTATGAATTCCCCACGTTTTTCATCATCACTTGGTGTTATGAAATCAGACTTCCAATCATATACAGCTTGTTCTGGCGTTGCTTTAACTAATTCGATTATTTGATCGATTGTCAATGTATTGATCATGCTGGGTGCTTGGTTTGCGTTGATTAGCGCGAGGTGAGCTTTAAGTGTAAGCGCTTAACAGAAAATGATTCCGTATAATAAGGCCCTATACTAAACGGAACCATAAATAAATTATGACGCTAAGTAATTCCATTTCTAAATCGATAATGAATTCATTATCCAAGGCCAAGCAACGATTGAATGTACTCTTGGTGTATCATG
>CAIXLG010000113.1 GCA_903920215.1 uncultured Chlorobiaceae bacterium | reverse complement strand
TTCAACCACCAGCGCACGGGCAAAGCCTACACGCTGGCGCATTCCTCCGGAAAGTTCTTTTGGATAGGCTGATTCAAAACCATCAAGGCCGATGAGGTCAATTGCTGCAAGTGCGCGCCGCCTGCGTTCTTCTTTATGCACCCCCAGGGCATCGAGCCCGAGTTCAACATTTTCAAGGACGGTAAACCAGGGGAAAAGGGCAAAGGTCTGAAATACCATGGCCAGCCCTTTTACGGGACCGGTCACCGGTTTGCCGGAATATAACACTTCCCCGCTTCCTGGACGTGCAAGGCCTGAAATGATTCGGAGCAGCGTTGACTTGCCCGAACCTGATCGCCCAAGAAGCGCAACAATTTCGCCCTCTTTGATGGTGAGGCTTACTCCGTCAAGAACGAGATGCTCTTCTCCTCCTGACTTTTTGAATGATTTGCTGACATTCTTCAGATTCAGCAGGTCAGTCTCGGGATGCAATGTTTTCATACGTATGCAGTTCTAATCCAGACGAAAACGGGTCTGGGACATGTTATAAAGCCGCCTCCAGAAAAAGCGGTTGAAAAACACAACGTAAAGGCTCATGACAGCGATACCAAGAACAATATGCGGGTAGTCGCCTTTTTCGGTCCACTGGGCAATGTATGAGCCAAGGCCTGTAGCTGTAATCGTTGTGCTGCCCCAACTGACGACTTCAGCAACAATGCTGGCGTTCCAGGTTCCTCCTGAAGCGGTGATCAGACCGGTAATCAGTGATGGAATTATACCCGGCAACAGCAGGTGCTTCCATAAACGCCATCCTGAAAGACCTAGGTTTTTGGCGGCTTCGCGAAGATCAGTTGGAATGGCAGCTGCTCCGGCGATAACATTGAACAGAATATACCACTGAGTCCCGAGGATCATAAGTGGTGCAGTCCATATTTCAGGTGAAAGACGGTATCGTACCAAAAAGAATACCGCAACAGGGAAAAAAAGGTTTGCCGGAAAGGCTGCCAGAAACTGCGCCAATGGCTGAACTTTTGTAGCAAGCCGGGGATTGAGGCCAATGATAACACCCAGCGGAACCCAGACCAGACTTGCAAGAAGCAGCAAAACCATGACTCGGGTGAGCGTTATAAGACCCAGCATGAAGACATGAACAATTTCCATATGATCAACACCGCTCATGACAAAGCTCATCAGCATCCAGACGCCGACACTCATTCCGCAGATCAGGATACCATACCATGTGTAACCCTGTATCTTTATCACCAGAATGGAGTTTTCCTTGAACTTATGCCTGCGACGGGGTAGTTTCGGGAGTCGTTCGATGAGTACAACCCATTTGTCAGCAAATCCTTTTACAAGATTTCGGAGCACATGAGCACGCTGAAACAGGGTGAGAATCCATGATTCAGCTGCATCCTGACTTTCAGTCAGTTCAAACTTGAACTTTTCGGCCCACGCCACCAGCGGACGGAAGAGCAATTGATCGTATACAAGAATAACAATCAGCATGGTGAGCAGCGCAAAGCCGATTGCTGAGAGGTTTTTAGTCTGTATTGCCTGTGCCACATAAGACCCAATACCGGGTAACGTCACAGCAGTTTTGCCAACGGTGATAGCTTCCGATGCCACCACGAAAAACCAGCCGCCGGAAACCGACATCATGGTATTCCAGATCAGGTTCGGTGTGGCAAAGGGAGCTTCAAGTTTCCAGAACTTCTGCCAGGATGAGAGTCCAAAAAGAGTTGAGGCTTCCTGAAGTTCCTTGGGAACGCTTTTCAATGACTGATAAAAGCTGAAGGCCATATTCCAGGCCTGAGAGGTGAAAATGGCAAATATGGCAGCCATTTCAACACCAAGAAGGTTGCCGGGGAAAAGAGCTATAAAACCGGTAACGGTAATAGAGAGAAAACCAAGAATCGGTACGGATTGGAGGATATCAAGAAGAGGCACAAGAATACTTTCGGCCCGACGACTTTTTGCTGCTACGGTCGCATAGATGAAGGTAAACGCAAAAGAGAGAACAAGTGCCGCAACCATCCGGAGGACGGTCCGCAAAGCATACAATGGGAGATTTACTGGGTCAAGGGAAAGAGGTATCTGCTCGCCTGGGGTGTATGGAACAGCCATTTGATGACTTCCCCACGCCAGGAGGGTGATGAGGCCCATGACAAGAGCAAACGCAACAACATCCCAGAAATATGGCAGGTTTTTTTTATTATTCTTTTCTACCATGGTCATGGCCACAATGCATTATCAACAGAACTCTCCATAACGACATAAATAATGGCGAATATACCCATTTCATGGTCGATTTTACCCTTTTATCCAAGGGCTTTCAAGCTTTATTCAGCGGTTCTTACTCTCCAAACTGTTCGCTACTACCTCTCTTTCAATCAACAATCGAAAAAGGTAGTTCAAAAAAAGAGATAGTATTGTTACGATACTGTTAAAGAATAGCAAATATCACGGCCTGTGTCAACCAGTACTGACCACTTTACCAAAATTGTTTATACTTGATTATACCTATACCGTTAAAGGGAAAGGCACTGTGAAGTTCAGGGAAATTGTGGTTCTCTAATTTGTAACTTTCAAATACCATGTCGGATCCTATGCTTCTTGTTATTGAAGATGACCAGAACCTCTCGAAACTGCTGGAGTATAATCTCGAACGGGCAGGCTTTTCATGTCATCTTGCATATTCCGGAGAAGACGGTCTGGAACAGCTTTCACGGAAAAGCTTTGATCTTGTCCTGCTCGACATCATGCTGCCGGGAATGGATGGATTTGAAATCTGCAGGAGAATCAGGCAGAACCAGCTTTACAAAGATCTTCCCATCATCATGCTTACTGCAAAGGGTGAGGAGATCGACAGGATTCTCGGCTTTGAACTCGGTATCGATGACTATGTCATCAAGCCGTTCAGCCCCCGTGAGCTGATACTCAGAATCAGGGCAATCCTGAAACGGGATCGCCGTCAGGGAGGTAAAACACAGGAGATACTTAAGGCAGGTGGCCTTGAAGTTGATTTAACGCGTCACATGGTGACGCTTGATGGCAAAGAGCTCGTTCTGACACTGATGGAGTTCAAACTTCTCGTTGCTTTGCTTAAAAGAAAGGGTGACGCCCAATCACGGGAAATACTGCTCAGCGATGTCTGGGATGTCGATAAATCGATTAACACAAGAACCATCGATACCCACATTACCAGAATCCGTGAAAAACTTGGGAGTACAGGCTCTATGATAAAAACCGTAAGAGGACTGGGTTACAAGCTTGATGAACAGAAGGATACAGAACCTGAGCTCTGAGGTTACATTCCTCTCTTTTTTTGTTTGTTCTCCGTCACAAAAAAAGCTTACATTTCCGGCCTTACGGCCTCAATCTGTATAAATGATTATGCTGACAGACTCCTGTCAGGAACAACGATAACAAGTACACCATTATGTCTTTCAAAAATGCTGAAGAGGTTCTTTTTCAATGGGTTTCTCGTGTCTGCAGCGGAAATCCCGATGATATTGCAGCACTTTATCATGAGTCTGCTGTTCTTGTACCTACTTTTTCGCCACATACAGTCATGAGCACGGAAGGCGTCAGCAACTACTTCGGCCAGCTTGCCACACGAGACGGGCTCGGGGTGCGACTGCACAACAAGGCGCTCAGAAAGCAGTCTTTCAGCGATACCCTCCATACCCTGAGCGGAATCTATTCCTTTGAATTCGAGGTCGATCAGGTACTGCTCTCCTTCCCGTCACGATTTTCATTTATGGTTGACATCTCGCTGGACAGACCTATTCTTCACCACCACTCCTCACAGGTACCAAGAAACCTCTCGTAACCCCAATTTTAAGCACACCCGGCACAACGTATCATGAATTGCATGCGTTGTTCCGGGGGGAATTCATTATTATTTCCTGTAAAGCTTTTCAGTTTTTTTGTTTAAAAAAAACAGGAATTCAAGAATGTACCGTCCCATTGCCGATTATGGCCTGATCGGAGATCTCCATTCAGCTGCTCTGGTGTCGAAAGATGGCTCTATTGATTACTGTTCCCTCCCCAGGCTTGACTCGCCGACAATTTTTGCGGCACTTCTTGATGATGAAAAAGGAGGCTTTTTCTCTCTGCAACCCTCAGAATGCTTCACCTCTGAACAGGAATATATCCCCAACACCAACATCCTCTCCTGCAGATTCAAAACTGAACACGCAGAAGCACTGCTTCACGATTTCATGCCGGTGGACAATTCAGAGACCGGAGCTGGCAAAATCCACCGCATCCACCGCTGCCTTAGGGTAATCCGGGGCCGTATGGCTTTTACCCTGACACTGATGCCGAGACCTGATTATGGCAGGGTAACTTCTGTCTCTATTGAAGAGGCTGAAAACCGCTTTATCATCAGATACGGTACTGAAACCCTGACACTTGCTCTTGATTGCCGCAACACGACCACTGTCAGTAATACGAATGGGCAACTCACGCTTGCCTTGCAGCTTCAGGCGATGGAGGAAGCTCATATTGATTTCTTGCATGGCTCCCTGGAAACAGCTGATCAATTGGCTTGTCCTTTTGAAGAAAACAGGTTGTTCTGGCTGGAATGGGTGCATCATTGCGTGGGCGAACGATGTGCACTCCTTGGA
>CAIXLG010000112.1 GCA_903920215.1 uncultured Chlorobiaceae bacterium | reverse complement strand
TTCTGTTCACGGCAGGCTGTTGGTAAAAATGGAGTCTGGTTTACAAATTTTTTACCGGGGGTAAGCCGTGATGCTCTGCGACACATGAGGCAAACCATCAGAAGGTGGAAGCTACAGTTCAAGAACAGTCTGGAACTTGCTGAATTATCAGTACAGTTCAACCCGATATTGAGAGGATGGAAGAACTACTACACGCGATTTTACGATTCAGCAATGTCACCGGTTTGGCAACACATGAACCATCACTTGGTGCACTGGATGATGAGAAAGTACAAGCAATTGAAAGGGCATAAAACCAGAGCAGGTAGAACGTTGCGGCTTCTGGCGAAAGAAAAGCCAAACTTATTTGCGCATTGGAAAGCGGGGTATACCTCGACGGCTGGATGATGGGAGCTATATGAGCCGAGAGGTTCCCGTGTAGTTCTGCGAGGGGCTGGAGGTGAAATTCCTCTGGTCTACTCACCTTCTGTTAAGCGCTTAAAACAATAAAAATAATTTTTCAATTTATACTGGATTTCGATTAATCAGCAGAGATATATTTGATTCATTTATATGATTTATTTAAGAACAAACAGTACTGCATCTACCATCCAACCATAAGGGTTAAATGGGCCCTCGTGCCAATTCATTTTTTTATCCCAATACCCAACACAAGGATCATAAACTTCTTTTACAAATCCATAACTGATTTCAACTATCAATGCCTCATTATTTTTATAAACATAATCAAACGCTACACATTGTGATTGCAGACTTTCAGACAATTCAAATGATAACCGAATTGTTGCATCGTTAAAATTATTTTTTTCATACTTCATATCTCCACTACCTGATGCTCTAAAATCATTTTCGCGTGTCATACGTTTAATTGCAAATGCCTTTTCTCCGATTACAATAACTCTGATGTCGTAATTATTCTCAGGAATAAAATCCTGAAAATAGACATACCCACGCTCGCGCCCAGCGACGAGTGCGTATTTTGTAGGATAGATAAACCGAATTAAGCCTTTGACAACATCAATAAAATCAGTTTTTCCTAATTTATATTTCCGAATTCGTTCCTTAAAATTTCCTACTGCATCATATTGACTAAATCCATGTCCAAATGCCTTCTCAATCAATCGGAGAGCTTGTGATTTAGTTTCAGCAAGTCTCACATTTGCAGATCCTGCCCCACCCCTTAGCTTGAATACTTTTGGATAAATGGTTGTGTCTGCCCAAGCCAATGCATCCTCTTTACTATAAAAAACCCATGTTGGAACCAATGGGGCCCCAATTGCTTCAAGCAGGTATTTCTGACCAACCTTATCATCGAAATGCCATATCGTATTAAAATCCGGGTATACTTTTTTCCCTACCGCCTGAACGGAATACATAAGTTGCCTGGCAAATAAAACATCTTTCGGATTTTGATGACTAATATGCCACATGAGGGCATTACAGTCATCAAGCTGCTGCATAATATCTGATTTATAGCAGTCAACAATTTTATAAGCTATCTGATTGGCATCACAATATGCTATCCAGCGATCGCTAAAGCTTGATTTGGTATGATGTATTGCGATCATAGTATCTGAAACTGTTGCATCCATACTTCAAAAGAGAGTGCAATCCAAAGTGACTCTATTTCCATTCCACTTATCGAATTGAGATTCTTTACCCATTCCACAACTGGCTTATCATCAAAGAGTCCTCGTTGTCTGATACCTGGTAAAATTTCATCGTAAAGCCATACCTTAAATTTCTGATCACTCAAGAATGATCGCAGAGGAATACCAAAGCCCATTTTTTTCCGGAATGAAAATTCCTCCCCAAAAATATCAGCTATAAGGACTTTCAAAAGATATTTTGTTTCAATAACTGAGCTTTGCTGACCAAGTAAATGTTTTTCTGGAATGGTAAATGCATGATCAACAAGCAGATTGTCGAGAAACGGCACCCTGTTCTCGATAGAATGTGCCATTGACATGGTATCCTGCCGGATCAGCAAATCTGGAAGATAGGTCTTCATTTCATATTTAACCTGACGATCAAACAATGAACCTGATAAATTATTGTAGAGTGCCCTTCTTTTCTCAATCCCGCTTTCCATCGTAAACTCAGGCCTGAGTACTTTGGACATATACGGAGTAATAAACGCCGATGCCATGACAGCACGATAGGCTGGATCATTATAGTTCATTAAGAAATATAGGGGGTTCTGCCTGTTTCGCTTCAATCCAGACATCATAGTACGAAGCGCAAAAGGATGGCTAAGGCTTGCAAATCTTTCGTACCCGCCAAATACCTCATCAGCTCCTTCCCCACTCAAAAGAACCGTCACATATTCTTTTGATCTTTTTGAAAGAAGGTAAATACCAAGTGTATTCGGGTGATTTAAAGGCGCTTCATAATGCCAAGCGGCATCTTTGAATGCATCCATATAAGAACTGCCATCAAGCAGAAACTTGTGAGCTTTTATGCCGTTCCGAGACGCGACCTGGTTAATATAGATCTCCTCACTAAAACGCTTGTCTTCAAAAATAATTGAAACACTTTCGAGCAGATCATCCGTCATACATTTTTTTGCCATCCATGTTACGAGCGACGAATCAATCCCACCTGACAACTGGCATCCAAGCTTAACGTCGCTAAGCATCTGCCGTTCTACGCAGGCACGAAATGTACTTTTAAAGTTTTCTTTTGATACTTGAAGCGTTATCCCATAATCTGCATTACGCTGATAATCGTTGATTTCAAAATACCGTACCGTTGAAAATCCCTTATCAGTGCAATAAATGGTATAGGTGCCAGGTTCAAGAGGGGTAACATGTTTGAGTAAAGTGTTGTTCAGAGTACTTCGGAACAACAGGTACTCATCAAGCAGAGGGGTATTCATTTCTACCTTAAATTCTTTGAGCGCAAAAAAACTTTTAAGTTCTGAAGAAAAGGCAAAAAAATTATTATGACGATAAAGATATATCGGTTTAATTCCAAAACGATCACGCGTGATAAAAATCTTGCTTTCACGTAGATCGACAATCACAAGAGCAAACATACCATTCAACCGCTTAACCATACCATCAAAACCGTATTTAAGATAGAGGTTAAGAACAATTTCAGTATCAGATGTGCTTTTCAACCGCACCCCATCTGCAATCAACTCGTCCTTAAATTCAAACGCATTGTATATCTCACCGTTAAAAGCAAGAATAACCATACCATCAGTACTGCACATGGGTTGATGGCCGTTTTTGGAGAGGTCAAGAATACTGAGCCGGTTAAAACCGATTACCCCATCAAACCTCTCGCTAAGGCTGACTGTTTCAATTGCTGAAATTTCTTGTGAACGAGCATATCGAATATGAAACGCCCGCACCCCTGAATCGTCCGGTCCTCGATGTTTCTGGAGTTGCAGCATTCGCAAAATTGAGGATGAGTCCTCAACATGCTTCCCTGATAAATAAAAATAGCCGGCTATTCCACACATAACAACCTATGCTACACCTGAAGCCAGATCTCCTAACTGATCTGATGAAAGAAACTCAACATCCGGCCAGCGCTTTGTAATGGCATGCAACAACTTATTAAGGTGATTAAGACTCCTGTCTCTGTTGGATGAATTTAAAAACCCTATATAATTCAGCCGGTGAGTAGAGATGATGGCGGGCCTATGCCATGCAAATGCTGTCTGGATTCGAGCAAGACAATCAGGCACAGGATCCGTTCCGTTTGTTAGTGTTGGTTCGAAAAAACAATTTCTCACAAGATAGCACTGTGCCTGTTGGTTTCGTTGACCAGTATAATGATATTTTTTTTGGTGTAGGCCCTCAGCTCCATAGACCAGTACCCACTGTATTATCATCCCTTGTAATGCTATTACACCATGATCAGAGAGAACCTCTTCAACATCAGAATTCCATGTGTAACAAGGAGCAATACAGGTCAACGACTGGTAGCCCATTAACTGATAAAAAAGCTCTAAACCTGAAACGACTATTGCTCTTAACTGAAGCTGCTCTTCAAGACTTTCCACAGCAAATGCATCCAGATATTCACTGCGACAACTCGAATTAATACCAGTGTGCAGGCTGAACATGTTCCATTGAAACGCCATGTGAGCATAAGTGTCGCCTCCCTGCAATGCTCGCATCCAACGTGCTACATTCAGATGCTCTCTTCCATGAAACTGAGGGTTGAAAAGCTTCTCGGTTATCCCTTTCTGATAGAGGCCATAAACGCGATCATGAGCAGGATACCGCTCAAGTGTTTTAGTAAACGGTTCATAATAGTATTTCTGATATCCACTCTCGCGAATCTTTTCGAAATCGGGATTTGCCATTACAGCGTTAGCTGTCAGTACCGCAGGATTACCGTTGACATCTTTAACAGATCCAAGCACTTCGAACAAACATTCAAGATCATCATTGCACTCAAGAGCATCATAACTGTTATATGGGCATTTATCTACAGGCAACCCTTTTGTGAGAAAATAATTATAAGCATCTTTTGAGGCCATACGAACACTACCCCAGTCATCCGACTCAATAACCACAATTTTCTTTTTTGTGCGCCAACCTGGAATATTGATAAGATTGCGGGTAACTGAAGACTTTACAGCTTTTAAACTCATTGTGACTTAACCATCAAATCGCCTAAATCAACAGAGCTCAAAAATTCAACATCAGGCCATGTTTTCAGAATTCTATCTAAAAGTACTCTAAGTTGCTGCAAGCCTTTGTTTCTATTTGCAACATCAAGAGCACCAATATAATTAAGACGATGTGAACTGATAACCGCTGGCTTATGGAAACGAAACGCAATATTTATATCATTCAGGCAACTATCAACCCAATCTTTTCCAAGCTCACTTTGCTCAAAAAAACAGTTACGTGATAGATAATACTGACCATGGCTGTTTTGTTGGCCAGGATAATGAAAAAATTTTTTGGTTGTCCCAGAGCCTATTGGTTCATTCTGTATTTTCGAGGCAAACAAAAAGCGTATTCCTTCAGCAGCAACAACAGCTTCAAGCTGGTTATTAAACGGGCTATTCGGGGTAACCAAATATGATGCACGGTAACCAAACACTTGTTCAAAAAGCCTTAAACCATCCTGTAGAATTTTAGCGTGAAGTTGAAGTTGATCTATAGATTCAAGTTCAAAGGCTGACTGAAACGAAATTCCAAATGGGTGCCTATTGTTAAAACCCCATAACCCGTGATCAAAAGCAGTACGTGCTTCAACGTCATTCTGCCTCAGAGCCTTCATCCAAACCGCTACATTCAAGTGTTCTCGACCATGAAACTGAGGAAGAAATACCTTGTTTTGAATTCCCTCTATCCACAAAGGAAATGGTGTTTCGGAGCCGTAGTAACGTTCCAAGGTCTTTGTAAATGGCTCGTAATGATATTCATTAAATTCACTTTCTCGAATTTTAGCAAAGTCAGGATTAGCAACAATAGTAAGGGCTGTAATTACTGGATGATTCCCTCTTACATCGCGAAATGAAGATAGTGTTTCAAACAGTTGCGTTACATCATTTTTATCAGCAAGAGTATCATACTTGTTGTAACGAAAAGAATCGCCTGATGAGTCAAGCCCTTTTTCAGTTATTGATTCAAAAGCCTGCTTTGATGGCATTCTTATACTGCCCCAATCATCGGACTCAATAACAATAATTTGTCGTTTTGTTGAATACCCAAACGCGTTACGGGCAGAGATACTGAGCTTATTAAGCAGACTCATTTATAATTTATTGTTGTTGAAAGCGGATTACAATGAGTAAACATTAAAACCTCAATGAAAAAATTTAAAAAACTCCTCAATCGTTGGCATAGTTGAAGTGAAATAACTAAAAAATGAAGGCAAAAATGCACCTATCTTGGTATCATTAGCCGACCTGCGAAATGCAACAAAAAAATAAAATATCATTGGAGCTACATTAATTAAAAGCGCCAAAAACTCACCAGACTTGCGATAGACGAACCAACGAGCATGCCACATAAGGAGAAGTGCAATATTATTCCGCGCTACTCTACCGGCGGCCTCCGGCTCCCCTCTCATAGAAAATTCTAATGCCCACATAAGAATGATAAGAATCCACAACTGAAATTGTGGATCTGTGGGATTTTTTCGAATCTTCCACCATAACAGATGGCCTGAAAGCAAAAGGGAATAAAATATTGGAATTGTATACCATACAATGAACCATATTTCAGCCCCCATTGAACTATCACCCGTAAGTAATAATTGATTTTTTTCGGCAAGCTTAACAGTATCGGTGACTTTCTCTGAAAAAGAACCGCCCAATTTTTGAGCAATACTATCAAAGAAAGAGAGCATCAACGATGAAGGCAAGGAAAATGCTATTACAAGCAGTACGTAAGCAAATATAATCTGCCCTCTCCCAAATCTTCTACTTAACAGGAGCAGCACTAACGCAAGTGAGAATAGCGAATGACCAAAGTGAATCATTATTCCCAATAAAGCAATAGAGAGAGATAGTTGCCAGCGACCGTCAAGCATAAAAAATGTTGACAAAAGCATGACCCATATACCCAACTGATACCTTGCATTTAAGGCATCAAAAACAGGGTAATTGAGAAAAAATGCAAGCATAAACACCAAGGCAGCAGTGCTGTAAGTTTTATTCACTGACAGATCCTTAAAAAAAAGACGAGCAGACCAGTATACGGCCATTGCATAAATCAGGCCCAACAGCATAAAGTAGAAGTGATAACCAAAACCTGAAAAAATGACAATATTTAGCAGAAAGACAATTATCGGCTCCTTAATAAAGAAAGTTCCTTGGTAAATCTGGCTCGCAACGGTGTAAGCATCACTACCAGATCCTGGAATTAAAGTCAACCCCGCAAATGCAGAAAATATAACAAAACCCATAAAGGCTCGTCGCTTCGGGAAGGTAAACACGTCCTCAGCAGCAAAAAGAAATGGCCAAACTAACGCAGCATAAATATTTTGCTGAAAAGAACGCCTTTTATTATTACGGATTATCCTGTGCGTTGCATCCCTAACATAGACAGGCTGAACAGACGAGTGTCTTATGAGTCGAATAGGTTTCATTTCGCTGATTCCAGAGGCTCGTGCATAACTTCCGACAGAACTTTTAACCAGATATCTCCTACTGCTTTTTCGGAAAAACGTTGTGCATTAGAAAGTGCCGCAGCACTCATACAAGTCCATTTATCTTCATCTGTGGCCAACTGAACCAATGCGTCTGCATAACGATCCACATCAAAAGGAGGAACGAGCATGGCATCGATTCCATCATTCAACATCCACTCTACGGCCGAATAGCTACGAAAGGCAACTGGGACAACACCGTGCATTTGCGCTTCAATGAGCGTGTTCCCAAACCCTTCGAAGAAAGAGAGCATCAGAAAAATTTTTGCAACAGAATAATGTTCTGTCGAGTTCATCTGTCCGTGCAGTTGAACCCGTTCCAGAGACAACTGCCCAATTTTTGATTCGAGCTCTGACCGGTCAGGCCCATCACCAACAATATGTAGTTCCCATTCAGGGAGACGATGCTGTACTTTCTTCCAGATATTCGGCAAAATTAAAATATTTTTTTGTGCCTGCTGTAACCGACCAACAAACAAGAAGCGCTTGCACTTTGGCTTCAAAAAACGAATATCAGGCATCTGGAAAGCATTCGGAATAATAATAATTTTAGATTCATCCAGATCAGGAACAAACCATCGCAATTCAGAAATAAACGTAGGTGAAAGAAGCAGATACCGATCACAGAGAGATAAGACTTTGGAAAACATATACCGATTTTTTAATCGATGCCATAATAATAAAGCCATCCAACCCAACGGGTGATCGATAAAAAAAAGAACCCAACGCTTGTTGCGTAATAGATGACGAACAAGAGATCGATGATTATCTTTAAACAAAAAGGGGTTATTCCTAAAGCAGGATACTATTCTATATGAAAATCCCGTTTGGCGTAACTCAAACAATACGTTATCAGAGACTGAAAGTAGATCTGTATTATTAATGACAACATCGGGAGGGTGATTTCGAAAGGTAGAAGCAAGAAAGCGCTTGAGAAGTCTGGAATCTCCATTGATAACTTCACTTGGAAAATGCAAACTACCTGCTAATGGAACTTTATGTCCATCCAAAGCCAATGATATAAATAAAACTTCCCAACCTTGTTGAGCGAAATAGTGCCCTAGCTGCCAGGTAGTTCTTTGAACCCCCCCCACAATAGGATCGAGAGGCATCGGAAGTATAAACGCAATAGTCAAATTTTGTTGAGTCATCATAAAACTTATATTAGCTTTTTAGTTCTCGATTTGATCTATTAAACGACTCAGTCCTGAAAGACCCTCCAAACATATATCAACTCTAACTCCAACATAATCAGCTATTGTGGCTTTTAATCTCGGGTTGTTATAATAATTTGAGATATCAGGAAGAAGGTCAGCATCAAAGTTATCAGCACCGAATATAAACCCTCTCTGACAGTATCCGTATAGATCGTAACCATTAGGATCTAAATCAGGAACATGCATAACAGGAACCCCTTCAAAAAGAAGCCTTAGCTGAACCGCTGAATTTCCAACAACAGCTATATCAATTTTCGAAGCAAACTGCTTGAGAGGCTCAACATCTGGTGCTATTGTTATCCAGTCCTCAGGAAAGTCCGTAGAGACAATTTTACTATTAGGGTGAAGACGAACATAGATTTCAGAAATACAAAAGACATGACAAATTTTTCTCAAAAGGTCCTTCTGATTTTGACTTGCAATAAAAGCGTTATTTGTGGCGATACCCACCCTAGGGTAATCAGGAATTTGGCGAATTGGATTTAGAGGTATTGATGGACGCCGAACAATCACTGCAGAGGGAGATGAGTGCAGAACAGCTTCATAACCACCCTGGTTCAAAACTGCAGCTGCTGCTATAGAGTATGGAAGTGATTCTATATGATGGTAATCTTCTTGCCACCATATAGCCCCAAATCCCGCAGCCATTGCTGCACTCCAGAGCATGTGAAGACCGGGACTTACATCGCTAATGATTATTGGGCTTACCATCGGATGACGATGCAAAAAGTGACGAAAAAATTCCCTTCCGAGTATGATCTGAAGATCAATGCAGTCCAAGCATGGCGCTCGACGCACTACAATAAACAAGAAAACCAAGGCCTGTGGAAGACGACACAATAGACGTACGAAGCTAGTTACTGTATAATGATCAGATGGCCCTGGGATCCAAATCATACTCCTTGATATCCCGGCAGCACAGAGCTCATAAAAGACTGCTGCTGCTTTAGAATTTGGAGTTGGATATGAAGGTAAAAAAAACCTTATCTCCTTAGATAACACAAGAGGAATCTGAGTAAGTGGAGCAAAAATTCTCAACTTATTCATAACAATCTCTCTGAATGGATGAAGTAATTTTTGTCGCTTAATATATGGCCTTAGCCTCTCCCCTGCTCTTCGTATAGGGGATAAAATACCAACATTCACCTGATTACTCCTTTGTGCACAAGGTAAACTGAATACATAAAACACACTACAAAACTCTCTGCTTTATTTTTCACATAAGTCATATCCAAATCTCAAAATATACTCCAAGACAGAGCTGTTCCTCGCTTCACATTCTGGTTGACTGTTTTTCCAATAACCACGTCTATATACTTAGTCGCTATCCCTAATCCTGGACGAATTGCTCGAACATTCTCATGAGTGAGAACTTCACCAGCTTTTATGTCCTTGACCACATAGAGCGAACGACGAAACTGGATGGATTTTTTCTCCGCTTCGGTAGTCCCATAGCTAACTTTACCGAGCGCTTGCCATGCACGTTCGGTTTCAACTACAAGTTGCGCCATTTCGGCGGGTTCCATTGAGAAAGCGCTATCTACACCTCCATCGGTGCGGCTGAGGGTGAAGTGTTTCTCGATAACAGTTGCACCAAGTGCAACACTGGCAACTGAAACTCCAACACCCATAGTGTGATCGGATAGCCCTACTTCACAATCGAAGAGATCTCGAAGATGTGGGATAGTAAAAATATTAGTGTTGCCAGCCGTTGCCGGGTATGTGCTGGTACACTTAAGCAGAATTAAATCTTTACAACCGGCATCGCGCGCTGCTCGTACCGTTTCGTCAAGTTCTGCTACAGTTGCCATACCTGTTGAAATAATCAAGGGCTTACCAGTCGCAGCCACCCGACGAATAAGCGGTATGTCTGTGTTTTCAAAGGATGCGATTTTGTAGCAAGGGACACCCAGACTTTCGAGAAAGTCGACTGCTGTATCATCGAAGGGAGTACTGAATGCAATCATGCCTAGTTCACGAACGCGGTCAAAAATTGGTTTATGCCATTCCCATGGAGTATAGGCTTCACTGTAAAGCTTATATAACGATGTGCCAGCCCATAAACTATTGGGATCACTGATATGAAACTCCCGCTCATTCAGATCAAGAGTCATTGTGTCGGGGGTATAGGTCTGTATTTTAAGTGCATGTGCTCCGCTCTTAGCTGCGGCTTCTACAATTTCCAAGGCCCGATCAAGCGACTGGTTATGGTTGCCGGACATTTCTGCTATGATGAAAGGGGGATGGTTTTTCCCTATCATCCTGTGAGCTATTTTGAACCCGTCAATCATAGTAATGCAAGTTCTTTAATGTATGAGGTTGACTCAACCCGATAGCCTGCCCCCAAAAACAGATGGTTGGAACGGCAGTTATCACCGAGAACACAAGCAACAATCTTTCGTATTTCAGGATAATGAATTGAAAACCATTGTTCAGCGCACTCCAACAAGTCTCCCCCAACTCCAGATTCTTTTAAACCAGGAACAAGATAGATCGAAACTTCAGTTTCATCATCCTTGTTATCGAATCGAACGACTCCTACCGGCTCCCTATTACTATACCCTATTAGCAACACATTGTCAGGAGATGACAGGACTTGAATAAACCATTCTTCATGACCCTCCCAACTGATTACCTCTGTGCTACGCGACACAGCCCTCACTGTTGGATGATTACGCCACTCGAAAATCTTCTTCGAGTCACCTTTTCCTGCAACTCGCATTTCAATCCCACTGCACCCCAAGTTTCTGATGACTCGGGAAACACCTTTACCGTCAACAGCCTGCAAGTCATTATTTGAGATGAATTTTATCAAGTTACTATTGTCTATGAGTGCAGGTAAATGACGATTAATAAAAGTCTTTAAGTCGCCATTTATTTCAGGTGCGTACAGCAACCCGCAGCTTGCAGCATCGGCAACCTGCTTACTCTGATTTGAAGCTGTGCTGATTGCAAATGCTGGCAACCCTAAACAACACCGCTCCCAAGTAGCTGAACCTCCGGCACCAATAGCAAGATCAGCTTTTGCCATCAACTCCGCCATTCGATCAGTTTGTACATAACAGGAAAGCAAATATTCTGAACACGCTGATTCAATCTGTTCGCGATAAGGATGTTGTGCGCCTATGACTACATCAATATGCAACCCGCTCATACCAAGACCAGCCAGTTCTTCAATGGTTAATCCTGTGAAGTTATCGGCATCAACGCCACCAAAAAACACAAGAATTCTTTTTACTGGTCCCGTGCGAGGTCTAACCTGCTGACGCCATTGACGGAATTCTTCACGAAGAAGAGCATAATGCGGCCCAAGCAATAATTGGCAGTTTACAGGAACCTTACCTGTGTAGCGAGTTTCCATGTCCGCATAATAATTCTGATCGAGCAGTATATCGCAGTCATGCATTCGATCAGCAAGATCATCAATGACCATAAGACGCTTTGCTGATTTTCGGAGTAGTGACTCCCAACGGGCATCTAATGCGTAGTGGTCAACAACCAGCCAATCCCAGATTCTGTCTGAGAGGAGTTGAAGAACCTCATCTGCGTCGTATTGCTGAGTAGTCCCCAGCCAATGAGAATGAGCCAAGTCATCAACATTTTCATTGGCCTGACTCTCAAGCATCATGAACTCATAACCCTTATTCAGCAACAAACCCTGCAAGTGCTCTAGCAAATGACGGCTTATAAATTGAATCTGTGCCCCTCGCTGGCTCAACGCATCGGCTAACGTTAAGCAACGCAAAAAATGTCCAGTTCCGATTTGGCTTGATGCATCAACACGGAAGGCAATGTTCATTTTGGAGGTATTCAATTCAAGCGCTTAAACCCGCCATGACATATAGAACCTTTCAGCAGATTCATCACATCCCTCCCCTCTTCACACTCTTTGACTAGACCAAATATTGGATCAAGTGCTTCAAAGAAATCAGCCACTACATCAGAAGTATGTTCTGTACAAACATAGACGCTATTCCCTGCCAGATAGCCTTTAGCAAGCATTTCCTGGGTTATTAGTGTCTTGTAAGCAAGCGCATTTGGTCCCTGGAAAGAAAACCCAGTAAGGGCAGGTAATCCCCAATGATCAATCTTAAGATCGTGCTTGTCGGCAAGTTGCTGCCACCCTTGTCGGATAGTCAAACCGGTTTTGGTGATTGTTTCCCATGATTTGATGCACTCCATAACTTTTAGTGTGGCTAAGGCAGCAGTCGGGCCAATGCGCTCCGTCCAGAAGGTACTGCTGATGAAAGTGGTTTGTGCAGCTTCCATGACTTCGCGCCTCCCGATCGTGGCAGTGATAGCGTAGCCATTACCCAACGCTTTGCCGAACATTGCCATATCAGGCTCAACCCCATACTTTTTGTGAAGGCCTCCATAAGTTTCGCGGAAACCCGAGGTGCATTCATCAAAGATGAGCACAATACCACGGTCAGTCGCAAGCTGGCGTACTTTCTGCAAAAAGTTGTCCTCTGGTCCGGCGTTACGAACCACTTCCATTTTGATCACACCGATATCGTGTGTGTTTACCAAAGCTTCAAGTTCAACAAAGTTGTTGTAGTTGAAGGGAAATACGGTACCTCGTAAGCTTCTTGGAACACCATTAGGCTCAAGGCCTGGTAATAAATGTCCGTCCAGACTTTTGTCGTCACCAAGATTTGCCGAAAGATACCAGTCGTGCCAACCATGATAGCCACAAATAGCTACTTTATCTTTGCCTGAAGCTGCACGAGCTATACGAATTGCTATTGCATTGGCTTCGCCCCCAGAACGGGCAAGGCGAGCCATGTCGGCCCAAGGATGGAGCTCAATCAGCTTTTCAGCCAAATAGACCTCTTCCGGACAATTGAAGGTTGACATGTTGCCTGCATCAATAGTTGCCCGCACTGCATCATCGACTTCCGGATGACCATAGCCGAGAATGTTAGTACCTATACCCATGATGGACATATCGATATATTCTTTTCCGTCCATGTCCCACACTTTACAGCCTTTGGCCTTACTGAAATAGGCTGGCCATTGGTCAGGAAGGAACATTTCAGCACGCTTTGAAAGCAACATATTACCGCCGGGAATAATTTGCTTGGCGCGTTTCCATAGTTTCTGGCCTGTACCCATAGAGGCTCCTTCGTTTCGAGTGATATTCTGGTTATCGCTGAATAGGTCTGGCTGTTGACGCTGCAGGTCAAGCACCTCCTCCCAAGTGAAATCGGTGCAAGGATAAAAGTGCCGAAACACCTCTTCAATTACTACGAAATCCTCAAGTTCATCCACTGTCCAGCGCAAGACGGAAAGATCCTCTTCATGCCGCTTGGAAGCGGTTTTGAACTTACCCGATTCACGCAGATAAGGTGTAACATGCTCGTGATCATAAGGTTTATCGGTTTCCTGTGAGGCTTGTTCCAAAGCTTTAAAGGTGAAGACCTCGATATCCAATCCATCCGGGTAAATCGGTGGATTAATATTGCTAAAGTAATCGACACCAGCAGCAAGAAACTGGCGAATACACTCATCAACCAATTCTGGATCAACCAGTGGGCAGTCACCAGTAATACGCACTACTACATCGGCTTGATGGGCTTGAGCTGCTTGAACAAAGCGATCGAGGACATCGTTTTCACTCCCCTGTTCACACTGGTAACCAAGTTTTCGGACATGGTCAACCAGTGGCTGATTACGATTATCGACTGAGGTCGCTATAACAATCTGATTGAGCTCTTTTGATTTTGACAGACGTTTTAGTAACAACTCAATCATTGGGATACCACCTATAGGTTTCATCACCTTATTGGGCAGGCGAGTTGAACCCATGCGGGCCTGAACAAGAGCAACAATTTTCATTTAATGAGCCCAAAGAACAGGATTAAGGATTTCGATATTATCACATGTAAAGTTGTTGTAGTCGAAATCTATTTCAGCAGGAAAATTCGTAAATATATCGTCGAATTGACTTACTGATTCTACACCGATAATGATTTTACTGATTTCAGGGATTCTCAGTAAATAATGCAATGCGGCATGGGCAGGCTTAACACCTGATTTGCGACAATGACTATGAAAAGCAATAAGAGTCTCTTTCACCGCATCAAACTGTGATGTTAGTTTCATAGGATCAGTGAGCAAAAGTCCCTGTAAAAATGCGGAACGCGCATGAATTTGAATCCCGCTTGCGACAAGACGAGACAACGTACCCGACGTTAACAAACGCCTATCAAGCATATTGATAGGAAGCTGAACAATATCAAGTGGAAATTTATCTTGAATTTGCTCGATAATATCTCCGGAGTAGGCTGATACACCAATATAGCGCACAAGACCTTCCCTCTTAATTTTCAGCATTTCCTCATATAGCATTTCCCCTGCCGGCGCGAGAAGGTTGGGTGCATGATGAATCAATAAACCATGAACAGTAGACAACTGCAATGAATGAAGCGATTTATCAAATGCATTCCGCAACAATAATGCGCCTGAATAAGGAATGACTTCATCAGAAAATATTGGTGTCTTGGTTATCACTTTGAGATTAGAGATCTCATCATGACACAGTCCAATGATAGATTCAGATTCGCCATATTGAAACGCGGTATCGATGACGGATAAACCAAACTTATTCGCTCGATTCAAAATCTTGCGGGTGCTTTCTATTGAAGGGACTCCCTCCCGGTTAAATCGTCCGTAATACATCCCAAGTTGGGCAGCTCCTAATCCAAAACATGAAAGAATAGTGGGTGGCCCTTGCCCTTGCCCTTGCCCTTGCCCTTGCCCTTGCCCTTGCCCTTGCCCTTGCCCTTGCCCTTGCCCTTTCCCTTGCCCATGCCCTTGCCCTTGACCT
>CAIXLG010000111.1 GCA_903920215.1 uncultured Chlorobiaceae bacterium | reverse complement strand
GGCCAAGCCTGATAGAGCTGCCTGAAATATTTGACATTGGTCAAAGAAAAACCAGAGCCATATTGAGCACTCAGTTGCTGGGAAAGCACCTCAATGACCTGTTTTCCATACACAGCCCGCTCTTTGCCGCACTGTATCTCTGTAACTATTTCCCGGCCAATCAGCCAATAAGCCGTGACCATATTCGTATTCACTGACCGCACAACATTGGTGCGAGATTGCTCAGCATACTTGTGAAGCGTCTTTATGCCAAGCTTTGTCCGCCCAGAGTTTGTCGGGAAGCTTTGGAATCTTAATAGACTGGAATGAAAACAAAGCGTTTCGCTCAAAGCGCCCGGAGAGTATAACTGAACGGATAACAGATCTGCTGTTTAACGTGAGTGAATAAATAAATCTCATTTCGTTAAAAATATTCATACCTCGGACGGCTTTTGTCCAATACCCTGTTGTATCCTAATAAAAAAGGGAGCGGTTTGCCTGCGACAGCAAGGCAATAAACTTCTCCATTGTTTATTGATAATCAATCTCGCTCACGCTTAACTAACTCCAGGGAGAAAGAAAAATGAAAAAGGACTACACCACCCACATCACCTTCATTCTTGACCGTTCAGGATCTATGGAGTCAATACGAACAGACACCATTGGCGGTATTAACACCTTCCTTGAGACGCAGAAAGCAGAACCCGGTGAAGCGACAAAGGCTGGGAGCAATTTGGTTATATCGTGCCTTGCTCTGATAAGAAATCCAGCAAATACAAGGGGACCATCGGATAGATTATAGCGGTAAGACTTGCCAACACTTGCTCCTGTTCGAGCAAAAACGATATCACCCTCACTCAAAAAATAATTACATGCCAATACTGACTTAACCGAAACAGGTTTATCCGACATGAAACGACCATCCTCGGTTATATCCGTGATGCGAATGTAGGCTGAAAGCTTATCTGAATATGGAACCGCGGGTGCATTTATGCCGTAGTCGAGCCAATCGGAAAGACAACTACCGAGCGACACTACATCCCAATCCTCCGGAATCACTCCCACCTCAGTCTGCTTATATCCTTGCCTTATCATGCGTCTTCTCCATCCGCAACTTCTCGAAGAGTCAATTCCAATTCCCTGCGAAGCTCTTCCCTATCAGGCAGGTAGAGTTGATATTTCTGGACAAAGAGCTGACTGTTCATCTGATACGTGGCATACTCCACGAGCAGCTCATCCTTGTGACGAGTAAGAATAATGCCTATGGGAGGATTATCGCCCTCGGTGTTTTCCTCTGCTGCAAAGTAACCAAGGTAAAGGTTCATTTGACCGATATCGTGATGCTCAATTTCACGTATCTTCAAGTCAATAAGAACAAAACAGCGCAGAATACGGTGGTAGAATACCAGATCAACCCGGTAATGTGTATTGTTGAGTGTAACACGGTATTGCCTGCCAACAAAGGTAAACCCCTTGCCAAGCTCAAGAAGAAAAGACTGGAGATGATTGCACAGACGGGTTTCAAGATCAGTTTCAGAGAGAACATAGGGCTCAGGAACTTTTAAAAACTCGAAAACAAAAGGATCACGAAGGATATCGGATGCCTGCTCAATGCTCTGTCCTTGTCGAGCAAGTTTCAGAATGCTTTCCTTGTCTTTTCCAGCGGCAAGGCGAAGAAAGAGCGATGATTTTTTTTGCCGCTGAAGTTCAGGAACAGACCATTTTTCAAAAACAGCCTGCTGTTCGTAGAAGCTGCGTTCAAGCGGGTCATCAATTCTCAGAAGTTCGACATGGTGCGACCAGCTCAATAAGTCAGAAGGCTTCTGACCTTTCTGATAATTTCGGTAGAGAAGCCTCATATAAATGAGGTTGCTCCTGCTGAATCCCTTGCCATGGCGAATGGTAAGATCACGACTGAGGGTCGCGAGCAAGGCTTTGCCATACTCGGCTCGAATCTTACCGCCCTGCTCAAATTCCACTATATCATGGCCAATTTGCCAGTAGGTTTCTGTAATGACGGTATTGACCGATTGCAGTGCTCTGCATTGCCCTGAAGTGTAAACCTCAGAGATACGATCCAGAAGGCTTTGGTAAGCGTTGTCACGGGAAAGTTCAATGTTCATCATTTTACTCCCATACTCAAAAGATGGTCATTGACTCGTTTTGCAAGCATATCAACCTCTTCAACTAGCTTTGCGTAGCGTTCGGACAGTTGGCGAATGCGGCCGGTGAGGGTTTGGGAGACGCGATTGAGTTCGCCCTGCACAACGGTTGAGAGACTCGCCATCCACTTGTTGTTGACCACCAGGCTCTTGATTTCGGCCCCGGTGAGTTTGGGGTATATGGCGTCTATCTTTTTGTCGAGTTCCACCTGTTTGATTTTACGCTTGTCCTTGGTGTCAGTCTGCTGTTCCAACTTGTCAGCAAAAGCCAGCAAGGCTCCTCGCTCATCGCTGAAAATCGGGTCTTTGCCAATTGCTTTCAGTCTTGCCTTCACTGACTTCAGTGTGATTTTCTGTTTATCTCCCTCGCCCTCAATCACATCGGCAAGCAGACCGTCCTCGCCACTGTTCTCCTCCAGCATCTCGTCAAGTTGCTGTTCAAGAGTAGCGAGTTGATTGTCGAGCGCTTCGATGGCGTCTTGTTCTGAAACAAAATAGCTGGCTATCAAGATTGGTGCGGGAAGAAGATCAGACTTGAAACACCGTTTGCCTTTCAAGTAGTCATGCTGTTCAGGCCATACGAGTTTGTTAATCTTGTCCTTGACCTGCATGATCTCTCGGGGCTGCGCAGCCTTCAACCAGCCATCGGTAGCAATCAGATAACAATCATCCTGCATGGTTTCGGCCCAGTGGTCCATCAGGTGCTGGTAGATATCGTAGGCATCGAGCAGCGGTGCAGGCTTGAACGTGTTCAGCAATTCCTCGGAAATGGTCTCGATAAGTGCCTTAGGATGGCCCTCCTTCGTAAAACTGGTAAGTTGTGGAACTGTGGTCTGGCGCCACTGATTGAAGCGCTCAGTCGCCTGCTCGTTGAAAGTGGTAAATTCAGTGTGGCCGAAGATTGATGGCTTGACTTCAGAAAGTGGCAACTTTAGGTGGGCATAGCCAAGGCGGAACGGCTCAAACAGTGTAGTTCGTACTCCGGGGAGAAGCTGCCAATAGTCGGCAAAAGCATCGATGTCAGGCTCAGGAATACCGCCTTTCAGGTGGCCGTTGATATACTGCAGGTCTTCCGGATCAGTGCTGTCGATGTAACGAGGAAGATTAAGGTTGAAGTCGTTTTTCGGGTCAGAAATCTCCGAGTAAGGGACCATGCGGGCGTAGTGCGGAGTGTCGCTCTGCTTGGCAAAGGTATCGACGATGCTGTGGATGTCTTGCTCGCGCAGTCGGTTCTTGTTGCCGTCTTTGATGAAGCCCTTGCTGGCGTCAATCATGAAGCCCAGAAAGAAGAATAAAGTTGGGATTTTTTTATTGCCATTTTGTGTCAATTTATCGACAGAATATTAAGGAGGACTTATGGTTTGATCTTAACTGTGGTATAACTATCTGATTTTCACATCCAATAATAAAACGATATAGTTGAGAGTATAAGCCCTTTAGTAAGGCATTTTGACAGGGAAGGAAACAAACTTAAATTTACCAATTATTCACATCATATAAAAGTAAGACGACAAGTTAACACTCATAATCTCATTTACCGTTATAGAGCCTATTCCGGTAACTTAGAACACTCTTTTCACTCAACTTCGAACACCCTGACATTCATCATTCGGTCTGCAAATTGATTTTAATAAAGTGTTCGAACTAATTCAATTTTGCGAGCAATTTTCTCATTGATTCTCTTTTTAAATTGAGTTGATAAGCATTGTGCACTAACCGGTCGCAGATTGCATCGGCCCTTGCTATACCAAGATCATTCAGCAAACTGGAGAGACGAACATACATCGTACTGATAACCATCAAGGCAGGCACCGGATTCCAAAGGCACAGGCAAGCCAGGATTTGCCGACTCCTGTTGGGCCGGTAATAATAAAATTGCGATGCGTCAGCGTATCGTAGTTGGACCCGGCGCAACAGCCTACTGAGCTTGCGATTCTCCCGCACCATTTGCTCTTTTTGCACCAGAAGCGAGAGCCAGTTAAGGCTACCGTTTCGCTACTTCCGCCTCGGTCGTCAACACGGCTCCTAGCCCCTCCGCTCCGCTCAAAGCGCCCGGAGAGTATAACTGAACGGATAAAAGATCTGCTGTTTAACGTGAGTGAATAAATAAATCTCGTTTCATTAAAAAATATTCATACCTCGGACGGCTTTTGTCCCATACCCTGTTGTATCCTAATAAAAAAGGGAGCGGTTTGTCTGCGACAGCAAGGCAATAAACTTCTCCATTGTTTATTGATAATCAATCACGCTCACGCTCAGCTAACTCCAGGGAGAAAGAAAAATGAAAAAGGACTACACCCACATCACCCTCATTCTTGACCGTTCAGGATCTATGGAGTCAATACGAACAGACACCATTGGCGGTATTAACACCTTCCTTGAGACGCAGAAAGGTGAGCCTGGTGAAGCGACAGTAACTCTTGTCCAGTTTGACACGCAGGATCCCTACGAAGTTATGGAACGGTTCAGACCTGTCAAGGATGTATCGCCTCTTACCCTTGCAACCTACGTTCCAAGAGGAATGACGCCTCTCCTTGACGCACTCGGGCGCGGTATCAATGACATTGAAGAGGGCATCAGCAATCTTGAGGAAGAGGACAAACCTTCCAAAGTTATCGTTGCCATTATTACTGATGGCGAGGAGAACTCAAGCCATGAGTTTAAAAAAGAGCAGAAAGTAAAGATGATCACTGAAAAAACAACAAAAAACGACTGGCAGTTTCTCTACTTAAGCGCTGACCTCAACGCTTTTGATGATGCAAGGAAACTTGGATTTGCCCCACAGAGAAGCATGAAGTATGAGAAGAGCGGTGATGGAGTAACCTATTGTATGTCCGCACTTTCTGAAGGTGTATCAGAATTCCGCCGCTCTCTGAGCAAAAAAGATATAAGCTTCGAAAAAAAGAGCGCAAAACCATAGATTAGCAATGTCAAACCCCATTCAAGCGCTCTAAGAAACGCTCGAACCCAACACACTGATTCAAAAGAGAGTCCCATTAATCATTAACAAAAATCCCCATGACCAACACCAACATCGAACATACAGGAAACGGCAACTCGAAATACAGCCTGATCATACAGGATCTTTGCAGAAACGTCGTGAATGCGGCAAATAAAGAACTTCAGAGTCAGGGAAAAACCATAAACGAAGAAGTCGTCCGGAAGATCTGCACTGAAGTCGTTGAAAATAAACTGGCTTCGGCCCTATCCAACTGGGTTGACTCGTCTATTCCGGAACCAGACGAAACAGGATGCAGTGAATCCTCAATTTCGCATGATGATATGGCAGACTTTCTTCGCCAGAAGACTCAAGAACTGAAGGAAGCACACTTGGATCAACTGGTGCATGAGGCAGTCACGGTACTTGAGAATGTAGGCCCCAAGGAAACTAAAGAAATATTGCTGCACACCCCTAACCCCGGGTTTTTCGAAACCATGACAGGATTGCTGTAACACGCTCTCCAAGACTGCCCCACTCTCTGCAGGGAAAGGTCAATCATCTGCCAGTTTGTGAGCTATTCTAACATGAGACCCGCAAGGGTATTAAAACAATGCTATTACCCAAAGGGCGAAGCAGAGGTAACTGCTTTCCCCTTTTGGTAATAGCAGATTCGGAGCAACTTCTCTACATCTTAAATGCTTGTAGTTCGATGATTATTAACCATCATGACAATGAGTATGAGGTGGCACGGCAGATTTTTGATGCGGAGGTATGACAGAGTATATAGTTTTAGTAACGGCGGCTATTGTTATTGAGGGAGACAAGATTCTCCTTGGGCGTCGCGGGCCAAATGTGCCGCTTAATGGGTGCTGGGAGTTTCCTGGAGGAAAAATAGAATATTGGGAAACACCTCAAGAGTGCCTGGAAAGGGAGGTGTTTGAGGAGTTAGGAGTTGCTTCAAAAGTTGGGGCGATTATAGCTGAGAGTGATTACCAATACGAGCAGGGTGCAATAAAGCTTTTGGCTCTGCTTACGGTTATAGCCGACCATAATTTCACACTGACGGTCCACGATAAAATAGAGTGGGTGCCTGTCACATCATTACTTGAATACAAGTTAGCGCCTGCAGACATTGCCATTGCTAAAAAAATTATGGAGATGGTATGCTGAATTTATAATGCTGAGATATAGATGGCAATACTGAAATTCCCGGAATTCACGCCTGAGGCTCGAGACTTCTGGGCAAAAATACCAACGCAATACCAGAAGCTGATACTCTCCAATGTCTATTGCACGCAGTGCTGTGGTATGGTGAGCATCCTTGATTATTCTGGAGCACTCCTTGATGATGGCGGTGATTTGCTTCTCAAGGGAAAATGTGCTAAATGCGGGCATGCGGTTGCTCGAATTGTGGAACACGACTGAACGGTTTCATGAGCCAATTTCAGAACGAATCCGCTTCCGGCTCCTGATTGTTAACCAACAAAAAAAGGAGCTGCTACTCTTCCTGTAACAACTCCTTTTCATGGACTCATCGATAAGAACGGACTGCTCAATGTAATGGTGGTTTTATGCCATTGCTTTGTTTGCCACCTTTCCCGTTACTTTCCATTGTGCTTCAAGGGTGTCGGCCGATAGATCGGCACCGCATTCCCATTCAACGAAGTAACCTCCGTTTGAAATATTCATAAATTCGGTGACTGAAGTGAGTGCTTCAAACACCTCGTATTGAAGATACGGGCTTATATCAAATTCCCCA
This sequence comes from uncultured Chlorobiaceae bacterium, assembly GCA_903920215.1. Lineage (GTDB taxonomy): Bacteria > Bacteroidota > Chlorobiia > Chlorobiales > Chlorobiaceae > Chlorobium. The sequence continues at coordinate 682 of CAIXLG010000111.1, read as the reverse complement.
ACACGACCATCATCAGAAACAATTATCAGTTTCTTGTCAGGTGTAGGTGTAACTTTAATAATTCTCATTGGTCAAGTCCTTTAATTGTAAAGGGTTTTCTGCCATTAACGGCAAGTTCCCAGTCGGCAAGCAGGTCTTCTTTGTGAATCTCAATCCACGCAATGACAAGTTTGTGCTTGTTCGGCGGCAACTCTCCAGCAAGGAGGTTTCCATCAGGTATCGAATATATTCCCACTCGCCCCTGATAGTCGGCATGAATGTGAGGCGTATGATGCTTTTCAATGTCACGGAAAAACATACGGATGAGTATTCCATAAAACATTGATATGGTTGGCATCTATAGTCTTATTACTTATGAATTGGAAAAAGGTTATATCTCTTCAAAAAGTACGTTTTTATGAGGAAAAGAGCAATAATCATGTTTTATTCTGCCGACTCCGCAACCACAGGAGCCATTACACCCTGAAAGTCGGATAAAGCGCACATTATTAGGAGGTCACTCCCAGATATTCCAAGAACAGCCGATCTCTGGCTACTGATTCAGTAGACCAACGGGAGTTACCCATGGCAGTCTGCACGTGAGTCGTCTCAATGCAGTCGAACCAATCCAGAATCTGAGCCAGAGAGCGTTGCTCAAGCCACTTGTCCAACTTGTTTTCGAGATCGACAAGCGCCTTGGTCT
>CAIXLG010000110.1 GCA_903920215.1 uncultured Chlorobiaceae bacterium | reverse complement strand
GTTATTGTTAAACCTGCACCGGCAGAGGAAAAAACCAAAGGCGGCCTTTATATTCCCGATACCGGGAAAGAAAAACCGCAGTATGGTGAAGTCGTCGCAGTAGGAGCAGGCAAGATTGCTGACAATGGCCAACTGCTTCAAATTGAGGTAAAAGTAGGTCAGAAAGTGCTGTATGGCAAATATTCAGGCACCGAAGTCAGTGTGGAAGGTGAGGATTATCTCATCATGCGCGAGTCTGACATTTTTGCTATTCTCGGCTGATCCGTTCCTAAAATTTTCAAAAAAAACTAACAGGAGGAATCTGTTACAATGACTGCTAAAGATATTCTTTTTGATGCTGAAGCCAGGGCCAAACTTAAAGTTGGCGTTGACAAATTGGCAAATGCTGTGAAAGTTACCCTCGGACCTGCCGGACGTAATGTACTGATCGATAAAAAATTTGGCGCTCCAACTTCAACCAAAGACGGTGTTACCGTTGCAAAAGAGATCGAACTTTCTGATCCTTTTGAGAACATGGGAGCCCAGATGGTTCGTGAAGTTGCATCGAAAACCAGCGATGTCGCCGGTGACGGTACAACCACAGCTACTGTACTTGCTCAGGCCATCTATCGTGAAGGTCTGAAGAACGTTACTGCTGGTGCACGTCCGATTGACCTGAAAAGAGGTATTGACCGCGCTGTAAAAGAGGTGGTTCAGGAGCTGAGAAACATCAGTCGCAATATTACCGGTAAAAAGGAGATCGCTCAGGTTGGTACTATTTCCGCCAACAACGATCCTGAAATCGGCGAACTGATTGCCGAAGCGATGGACAAGGTCGGCAAAGACGGTGTTATCACTGTTGAAGAAGCAAAAGGTATGGATACCGAGCTTAAGGTTGTTGAAGGTATGCAGTTTGACCGTGGTTACCTTTCACCTTACTTCGTCACCAATCCTGAAACAATGGATGCTGAGCTCGAAGATCCGCTGATTCTTATTTATGACAAAAAGATCAGCAACATGAAGGAGCTTCTTCCTATTCTCGAAAAATCTGCACAGACTGGCCGTCCCCTGATCATTATTTCTGAGGACATTGAAGGCGAAGCTCTTGCAACGATTGTAGTCAACAAGCTGAGAGGTACTCTGAAAGTATGTGCAGTCAAGGCTCCTGGCTTTGGCGATCGCCGCAAGGCCATGCTTGAGGATATTGCTATTCTTACCGGTGGTACTGTTATTTCCGAAGAGAAGGGCTACAAGCTTGAAAACGCAACAATTTCATACCTCGGCCAGGCTGGTCGCGTTACCGTCGACAAGGACAACACTATCATTGTTGAAGGTAAAGGTACCGCTGAGGAGATCAAGGCACGCATCAACGAGATCAAGGGACAGATTGAAAAATCAACCTCTGATTACGATACTGAAAAATTGCAGGAACGTCTTGCAAAACTTTCAGGCGGTGTAGCTGTTCTTAACATCGGCGCTTCAACTGAAGTTGAGATGAAAGAGAAGAAAGCTCGTGTTGAAGATGCTCTGCATGCAACCCGCGCTGCAGTTCAGGAAGGTATCGTTGTCGGTGGCGGTGTTGCTCTTATCCGTGCTATCAAAGGTCTGGATAGAGCTGTTGCAGACAATGAAGATCAGAAAACCGGTATTGAAATTATCCGTCGTGCTCTTGAAGAGCCTCTTCGCCAGATTGTGGCAAACACCGGTACCACTGATGGTGCTGTTGTTCTTGAGAAGGTTAGGGAAGGAACTGGCGATTTTGGTTTCAATGCCAGAACTGAAAAGTACGAAAACCTTGTTGAAGCCGGTGTGGTTGATCCTACCAAGGTAACCAGAAGTGCTCTTGAGAACGCTGCATCAGTTGCCAGCATTCTTCTGACCACAGAAGCTGCAATTACCGACATCAAGGAAGAAAAATCAGACATGCCTGCAATGCCTCCGGGCGGAATGGGTGGAATGGGCGGCATGTATTAAGCCGGTGCCCGGTTCTATTTTTTAAAAGCCAGCCTTCGGGCTGGCTTTTTTTTTGTTACCTTTCAGAAATTTTTTCCATCAATCCCTTATCTATAAACTATGAAAGCCGTAGTTCTTGTCAGTGGAGGAATGGACAGTCTTGTAACCACTGCGATAGCTCATGAGAGAGGCTTCGAATTGGCGGCCATGCATGTCAATTATGGCCAGCGTACATGGCAGAAAGAGCTGGCATCGTTCCGCTCTATTTGTTCCCACTTCAATATAGAGTCTCGCCTCGAAGTTAATGCCGACTTTCTGGCAGAGATTGGCGGCTCCTCGCTGACAGATTATTCAATGCCGGTGAGCGGGGCAGACTTTCAGGATTCATCGATTCCAACCAGTTATGTTCCATTCCGCAATGCCGGTTTTCTTTCTATGGCTGTGAGCTGGTCAGAAGTCATTGGCGCTGACAAAATATTTATCGGAGCGGTCGAAGAGGACTCTTCCGGCTATCCCGACTGCCGTAAGGTGTTTTATAACGCTTTTAATACGGTTATAGCACTCGGCACAAAGCCAGAGACAAACATCGAGATCCTGACACCCCTCATTGAGATGCAGAAATCCGACATTGTCCGTAAAGGGATTGAGCTTGATGTACCTTTCGGGTTCAGCTGGTCATGCTATAAAAGCGAGGGAAAAGCATGTGGAGTATGCGACAGCTGTGCCCGCAGGCTCAGAGCATTTGAACTTGTCGGTGTTTGCGATCCAATTGAATATGAAGAGCGTCCTGAGTATATTTAAGACTTGCAGGTAAGATGCCTCATGCAACCTTGTCATCTCGAACGTCAGACCCAGTCATCTCGAATGCCAGACCCAGTCATCTCGAACGCATGTGAGAGATCTCCTCGTCATCATCCATAAATAAGTGCAGTCATGAAATCAGTTAAAGCTTCTGCCTCATCTGGTTCAGAGTCTCTCTCAGCAAGATTCAACCTTTCATTCGGCCTGATGGCCCTGATCTGGTGTGTTGGCCTTGCAGGGCATTTTACAGTGCTGCAGGAATGGCCGGCCCTTGCGATTTATGTTCTCGGCTCTATCGGTCTTGTGCTTTATCGGGGTAAAACAACTGGTGAATGGGAGAAAATGTATCTGGCGGGTGGAGACTTACGGAAGTCTCTTCTGTGGGGAGGTATTGCTGGTGTTCTGCTTTTCAGCATGGATGTCATGAATACGGTGATCTACTATAAGAACGGTGGTGCTCCAATGTCCGGGATGCAGTTTATACTTGTGAATCGTTCGTTGCTCTATTTTTTCCCTGTACTTGTTTTGGCCGAGGAGTTTCTTTGGCGAGGCATCATGTTTTCCTCCATGATTGAGCGGGGGTTCAACAAGCACCTGACAGTGTTTCTGACAACTCTGTTTTATGTCGTCAACCATTTTGCGGTTGCCCCTGTCGGTATGAAAGAGCGTGCCATGATGGCTATGATGGCGTTCCCGATAGGTATTTTTGGTGGTTATCTTGTGCTTAAAGCCAGTAATCTTTGGGGTAGTGTTCTGGTGCACATGATCACCATGTTCTCAATGGTGCTCGATATTTTTGTTATTCCTCAACTTTTGCGATGATTATCCGCCATACTATGATGCATAATAGAATTTCCACTCTTTTGCAGCAGGATAAAAAACTGCTGATTGCCTATTACATGCCGGAGTTTCCTGTAGTTGGGGCAACGCTTCCTGTGCTTGAAGCGCTTCAGGAGAGCGGTGCCGATATCATCGAACTTGGTATGCCTTATTCAGACCCTATCGGGGATGGTCCGGTGATTCAGGATGCTGCTCATACCGCAATCCGCAACGGTGTCACCATGCGGCATTTATTTGCGTTAGTCCGGAAGGCGCGACGGGGTATAGGGTGCATGAAAATTGCCACTCCCATCATTCTCATGGGCTACTGCAATCCAATGATTGCCTATGGTGTAGATTGTTTTCTTCATGATGCCGTGGAGGCAGGCGTAGACGGTTTGCTTATCCCTGATCTACCGCCCGAGGAGGCAGCAGATTTTCTCGAGCGGGCCAAAGGCTTCGGTCTGAGTGTTGTGTTTCTTGTTTCACCGGTAACGCCTCCCGAAAGGATAGAGCTTATTGACTCTCTTTCGACGGATTTTTCCTACTGCATTGCCGTTAACGCCACAACCGGGACTGCCAAGCTTTCTGATAGTTCGACCGGTGCTGCCGTCGACGAATACTTGAAAAGGGTACGCAAGCATGCAAGAAAAAAATTTGTTGTAGGTTTCGGTATCAAAGATCGGGAGCGGGTGGCACATATGTGGACTCTGGCCGATGGAGCAGTTGTCGGTACAGCCCTTCTCCAGCATATTGCAGCCGCCACAACCCCCGAAGAGAGTGCCCGGCTTGCCGGTGAATTCTGGAAAACCCTGAAGTAACCCTGATGAATCTTGATCTGTTATCCCGACATCCGATTTTCACCTGTCATCCCGAACTCCTGTGAGGGATCTCATTACAGAGTATCAATTGTCTTTTATGCCAAACCCTCAACCAAAAATCTAAAATCCGCAATCCAAAATCAAAAATCATGACATCCGAGTAATGACCACCCAGCCCTATCCTTCCGTAGAAATCATCATTCCTTACTATAAAAGGCGCGACATGCTTGAGCGCTGTCTTGATTCGCTTGAACAGACGATCTATCCCTCAATGAGCATTGTGGTGGTTGATAATGGAGGTCAAGAGGCCGGGCTGGTTTTTCTTGTAAAGCGATACAGAAACGCACGACTGGAGAGGTTGCCGGAAAACAGGGGGTATGCCGGCGGCTGTAATGCCGGTTTGAAGCTCTCTTCTGCTGAGTATCTGGTATTTATGAATGATGACACACTTCATGATCCCCTGTGGCTTGAACGGCTCGTTCTTGCGGCTCAGCAGGATGACAAAATTGGTGCCTTGCAGCCCAAAATTCTTTCACTGAAGTCTGCTGGTAAAGGCAAAAAGCTTTTTGATTATGCCGGCGCTGCAGGAGGGATGATGGATCGGCTTGGTTATCCATGGTGTCTTGGCCGTCGATCTTCCCGGCTGGAGTTTGATGAGGGGCAGTATGATATCGAACACGATATTTTCTGGGCATCCGGGGTTGCAATGTTTGTAAAAAGAGCAGTGGTTGAAGAACTCGGGGGGTTTGATGAAGATTTTTTTATGCAGATGGAAGAGATTGATCTCTCCTGGCGAATGAAGCTTGCCGGCTATCATGTGCGATCAGTTCCTTCTTCAGTCATATTGCACGAAGGAGGTGCATCACTGCAAGGCGGCACAGTTGAAAAAATATATTTCAATCACCGCAACAATATTGCCATGCAGCTCAAAAACCGGAGTATCGCAGGCTTGTGCTGGGTGGTACCCATGCGCGTGTTGCTTGAAGTTGCCGCCTCGGTATATTATCTCACGCAACTCCCCGGTGGACTGAAAAAATCGGGAGCAGTATGGCGCTCGATAGCTTATAATATCAGCCGGATGCCGGAAACTCTCAAAAAGCGCAATACTATCCAGCGTTCAAGGGTACTTGCCGATCGTACCCTTTTCCAACACTCCCCGATATCTCAAATGACCGCGAGGTAGCTCACTCTTTCTTCAGTTCAGGTAATAACGATGTTTCAGCCTGTTTTTTCATTGCTGACATCATTGATGGACAATCGTGCTTCTGAACATTTTTTACCGCAAACCGGGGGGCAAAAAAACTTGGTTTCACTGCAGCTTTGTAGGTAAGAAATGTTCCTGCTCCCTGCGGGTAATCTTCAAGTATCCACTCTCCATGATAGACCGTAAAATCACCGGTGATTTGCTGAAAATAGAGGCGCTTCGGAGCTTCTCCCCATACTTTCATCTTTATATTGACCGTTTTTTTAAAAAAGAGTATTCCCGATTTCCCTTTCTCAAACATCACCTTCTCACTGCCATTGTCCGAAATCAAACCGCTGTCCAGAATATTCGGCACAAATTTTTTATGATTATCGTAATCGGTGATGACCTCCCATACCTTTTTGGGAGGTGCTGCAATATAGATATGTCCCTCAACTCCTGTCACACCATCTGGAAGGTCAGAGAGGACAACAAGCACTTCTCCCTTCAACAGCTTCTCATGTTCTATGGCTAAAGAGTCAGAAGAAACGGTCTCTATCGGCTGTGCCAATGTCATGTTGGAAAGAAAAGCGATCACTATGACTACAAGGAGCACTATGGAGTGGTATACCTTTCTGAAGGAGCTATGCATAGAGAATTGAAAAAACCCGGGTTACTTGTTGTTTTTTTTCGGCGGCAGATGCCCCCATTTCACCATATCTTTAACGGCATCAATAATACTTTTCTTCGCTGGTATAAAAGATATACCTAATTCCCTTTTGATTTTTGAATTGTCATAGCGCATAGTCTGCCCGATGTTGGTGCGGATATACGTACCGGTATCTTTGGGTTGTGTAAAAGAGAGCAGTTTCATGAGGAGTGTTCCAACTTTTCCCGAAAGATCAACCTTTGGCAATGAGTATGTATCAAAACCTGACGATTTAAGAAGTGCCACCACTTCTCTCATGTGCATTGCGTCTCCCGAGCAAAGGTAACGGCCACTTGCGCTTTCGGTTTGCATGGCAAGAAGATGCGCTTTTGCAACATCCCGTACGTCAACAAATCCCCAGTTAATATCCATGACACCGGGGTATAACCCGGTCATAATGTCACGAATGATCTGGTTCGTGGTATTGAGTGAAGGGCCGAGCGAAGGGCCGATAACCATAAAGGGATTGATGGCAACCAGATCAAAAATTGGTCGTTTTCTCATAATGAAATCCCAGGCGGCCCGTTCTGCAAGTGTTTTAGAATAGTGGTACGGGTTGCGATCAAGAGATGACATGGTATTCCAGTCTTTTTCCGTAAAGACTTTCATACTGTCCGGTTCGTCCGTTATGGCGGCAATAGAAGAGGTGAAAATCACTCGTTTAACGCTGCCGGATTTCATGCAGCTTTCAAGTACAGTTTCTGTTCCGTTGACTGCCGGATCGACAAGATCTGTTTGCGGGTTTTTAACGTTTATCACATACGGGCTTGCTGTATGCATAACAGCCTCACATCCCGCTACAGCCTTGTCGTATGCTCCCTCATCGAGCAGGTCTGCTTCAACAAGTTCAAGGCGTTCTGCAGCACCGGGAAGCCCGAGAAGGAAAGGATAGTTCTTTGAGCTTTTGCGTACAGTTCCCCTGACGCTATATCCCTCTGAAAGCAGTTCTCTTACAATATGAGCTGCTATAAATCCGGATGCCCCGGTAACGCACACTGGTTTGCTGGTAATCATAGTGTTTCAGTCATAAATAGTTTCTTGCCATTGTGTTCATCTCTTTTCTATACCGCCTCAGCTCGTTGTTTGTGAGCCATCATTATGCCAGGGAGATCCTGCCGCTGCACAAAGCTGACCAGAATTGGCGGTGCAAAAAAAAGCGGTTTCAATTTCGCATTATACGAGAGCAGTGTGCCTTGTATAGCACTGCTGGTTTCTAAAAGCCATTCTCCCTGGTACACCAGAAAATCACCGGAAATCTGCTCGAAGGAGACGGATTCAGGGAAATTTTCCCTGAGTTTGAGTCGAAAATGAACAACTTTTTCAAAGATAAAAATACCCGTTTTGCCGGTCTGGTCAAGAGTGATTTCATTGCCATTTCGTTCAACGATATGGCTTTCCATAACCTTGGGCAGGTAACTGCTCAGGTTATCGTAATCAGTAATCGTTTTCCATACCTTTGCTGGCGGGGCGTTAATATGAATTCTGCTGCTGACACTGACCACGTCATCCGGCAAATAGGTAAGGCTGATAAGAACATCACCCTTTAGCAGCTGTTGAAGTTCTGTTTCTTTCATGCATATTTGTTGTAACAGCAAAAGCTATAAGGTGAAAATTCTCCCGATCTCTCTTGTAATAATGTACATCCCACAGAGGCTACTCTCCAATAATTTCGGGGGAGTGATAGCTCAGAAATGAAAAAGAGTAACTGGATTTCTTATGTATTGATCAACCCTTTTTTGCAAACACTGCATCTAATTGTTACAATAAAATAAACTCGCGTTTAATAATTGTGAACATTCCGGTAACTCTTATTTTTCAGTTCCACTTAACCTGAATTATTCATCAAGCAACAAAAAAAGGGTGCAATAAATACCGTAAATCGTTATATTACTAGTAGTTAAAGTCAGATAATAAAACGCGATATTTATGCAACCCCTTCGTCAGAATATAGTCACAGCAGAGAG
>CAIXLG010000109.1 GCA_903920215.1 uncultured Chlorobiaceae bacterium | reverse complement strand
TGTTGTGCTTGAACTTGAAGCTATGACAGCGGGTAAAATGACTGCCGTTCAACCTGTTCAGAAGAGTATACCTGAGCCTGTTGGAGAAAAGTCTGCTCCAGAAGCAAAATCATCTACAGCAAAGAAGAAAACATCAAACATAAAATCCTAAATGTAATGTCAAAAATTACTATTGACGGCGCTGAATACGATATCGATAGCTTTTCGAAGGAAGCCAAGGCTCAACTTGCAAGTATTCAATTTGTCGATAATGAACTTGCCCGGCTTCAGGCAACAGTTGCGGCACTGCAGACGGCCAGGAATGCCTATATCGCAGGGTTAAAGAATTCGTTACCATCATTTACGGGAGATACTATCAAGCTCTCTTAAAAGAGAGTGCTGAGTGCTGAGTGCTGAGTGTTGAGTGTTGAGTGCTGAGTGTTGAGTGTTGAGTGCTGAGGGGAAAGAAAGTGCTGAGTGCTGAGTGAAGAGAAGATAGTTGGCAGTGGGAGGGGGGATAGACTTGCTTTTCGGGAATTTGGCTGTATTTTCCATAATAATCTGGTTTAGATTCCGTATTTTATCCTTATAGAATCCATAATTTACGGACATGCGTGATCATGATAGCATCTTCGCTCTATCCGCGCAGGATTGAAGTTCGTATCGCTGAGGCGATGAGTGACACGCCTGTTGTACTTATCTCAGGGCCTCGTCAGGCTGGCAAAACTACTTTGGTGCGGCAGATGGCAACAGAGGGTATGCGTTATCTTACGCTGGATGACGAGTTGACGCTATTGTCTGCCAAGGATGATCCAGTAGGGATGGTGCGGAGCCTTGATCGCGCTATTATTGATGAAATTCAGCGTGCACCGCAACTCCTTTTGGCTATTAAGAAGAGCGTTGATGAGGATCGGCGCCCTGGACGTTTTTTGCTGACAGGGTCAGCAAATGTAATGGTTCTGCCTTCCGTGGCCGATTCGCTGGCTGGCCGGATGGAGAGACTTGTTTTGCTGCCGCTGTCGCAAAGCGAGCTTTATGGGAGCACTGCGAATTGGATCGATGCGGCTTTTGCCGGTCGGTTGCTCAATGTCACTACACCAGTGGTAGGGCAAGCCTTGGTTGAGGCGGTTTTGCGTGGTGGATACCCTGAGGCGATTTCCCGCACTGACGCAAGAAGGCGTACCGTGTGGGCACGCCAGTATCTTGACGCGATCATTCAACGGGATGTTCGTGATGTAGCCAGTATTGATAAGCTCGATCAGTTGCCCATTTTTTTGCGTGCTCTGGCTCAGGTATCGGGCCAGATGTGCAATTATACACAACTTGGAGGCCAGGTTGGGTTGGACAGCAAGACGGCAGCTCGCTATGTGGGGGTGTTTGAGCAGATGTTTTTGCTTAAGCGCGTCGAGGTGTGGGCTCGAAATCGACTGAAGCGCGTTATTAAAACTCCTAAGCTGCAGTTTATCGATCCCGGTTTACTGGCCACATTGCTTGATCTTGGCGCTGACGAAGTGCAGAAAGATCGCCGTCGATTCGGGAGTGTTCTGGAGACTTTTGTGTATGGTGAACTTCTCAAGCATAGTTCTACTGCGGAGGGGGATTATCGGCTGCTTTACTATCGTGACGTTGATATGTTTGAAGTAGATGTGATGATCGAAAATGCATCCGGTGACTTGATTGGTGTGGAGGTAAAAGCCACTGCAACGGTGAAAGCCAGCGATCTTCAAGGCCTGAAAAAAATGGCAAGTGTTGCTGGCGATAAGTTCAAGATGGGGGTCTTGCTTTACGATGGCACTGAAACCATGCCGCTTGGTGATGGACTGTGGGCTGCACCCTTGTCGACTTTATGGGGGGAATAGGGGAAGAGAAGTGCTGAGTTCTGAGTGCTGAGGGAAGAAAGTGAAGAGAGTTGGCTGTGGGCAAGGGGAAAGAGGAGTGCTGAGAAGGAAATTCTTTGGTTGGATATTCTATAATTTACGGCTATATGAACTTATGATTGCATCTTCTCTCTTCCCGAGTGGGATTGAGTTGCGTATCGCTTCACACCACTCAGAGAGAATATCGTTATTGCTGAAAATGTTCTGAGATATAAAAAAAACTCAGAATTTATTTTAGATATATTATTTACGTTTTCAGTACTGCATTCACTTTATATCGACACTTCTGTTTTAATATATTAGGGTGCCAATTAACAATAACTACTACGAATGATGGCTACAATTGTAATTAATTGAAAAACATACGATTCAGATATCCTTACAAAGGAGGCCTGCGACAAGATTCTGATGGCACAGGTCACAAGCGGATCAATGAGTTGAAAAATGATCAGGTTATGGCTCAAATTGCCTTGAATACGGTTGTGCTTGAACTTGAAGCAATGACAGCGGGTAAAATGACTGCCGTTCAACCTGTACAGAAGATTAAACCTGAGCCTGATGCAGAAAAGTCTGCTCCCGAAACAAAATTATCTACAGCAAAGAAGAAAACATCACGCACAAAATCCTGATTGTTATGTCAAAAATTACTATTGATGGCGCTGAATACGATATCGATACCTTTTCGCAGGAAGCGAAGTCGCAACTTGCAAGTATTCAATTTGTCGATAATGAACTTGCCCGGCTTCAGGCAACAGTTGCAGCAATGCAGACGGCGCGAAATGCGTATGTCGTGGCGTTAAAGAATTCTTTGCCATCATTTACGGGAGATACTATCAAGCTCTCTTAAAAGAGTGCTGAGGGCTGAGTGTTGAGTGTTGAGGAGGATGGAAGATCGTTGGCATTGAATGAGGGGGGGGAACATATTTATTGGGTGGATGAAAACTGTTGAGGTTGAGTTGGCGGAGCTGAAGGCTGAGGTTGAGAGGCTCTTTGGCATTTTTAAAGAAAAGGAGAGTGGGCTTGCGGAGCTGAATCGTACTCTTGAGCAATTTCAGCTTCGATATGTTCACGAGGTTGCTCAAAAGCAGGTTGAACTTGACAGGCTTAATGCTCAGCTGGAGGAGATAAGGGCCAGGAAAATAACGAATCGTCCTCCGGTAGACAAAAAAAGTGCCGGAAATGCAGAGAAAAGAGGATCTTCAGTTGTAGATGATGGAGTTATAATCATTGATGCACGCAGAGCGACATATTCTGTTCATGATATAAAAGAGGCAAAGAGAGTATATAGAAAGATTGCAGCCATCATTCATCCAGACAAAGCCAAGGAAGGGGCAGCTCATGAACTGCGGACAAAATTGATGGCTCAATTAAATGAGGCTTACGGAAAGAAAGATATTCTTAAGATGAAGAGCATTCTTGAGGAGTGGTATGAAAGTCCTGAGTCAGTCGCTGGTGATGATATTACTGCTGAACTCGAGAGAACTCATCGTGTGATTGTGCGTATTAAAAGAGGCACGTTGAACATCGAAACAGAGATAGCAAAGATAAAGGCATCTGACATGTATCTCATTATGGTAAAAGCAGATGAAGCAGAGAGGGCGGGGAGGGATATTCTTGCGAAAATGACGGTTGAAATTGATGCCAAAATAGAGACAGCCAGAAGTACACTTTTTATGCGGATGTATGCATAGGCTGCCTACTGCAGGATATGAATGTTGTCCCCCGATTAAGTTTTTTTTAAAATATTTTAATGTGAGAGTTTTGGCGGAGCTTAGTAAGGTTACTGTTACCTATAGCGAGGTGGAGGACCGGATTTGTATGTCGGCTTTGGTGAAGGAAGGGGATACTGTGGTGTTTTGGTTGACATATCGTCTTTGCAGTCGACTGATTCCTGCGCTTACCGGTCATCTTGAGCGCACTGTGTCGCGCTCGGCTTTGGTTGATATGGGTCTTTTGCTCGCCTGCCAGCAACGTGATGCTGAGTGGCAGCATGAGCCTTCTGAGCCTGTCAGGCTCAGTGGGGCTTCGCTTGTTGTTTTGCCGGAGAGGGTTGATCTGTCGTGTTCGGCTGACAGCGTTATTTTGCAGTTTCTGATTGGTGATGGCGAAATGTCGAAGTTGCAGATGAGTATGCTGGAGGTGCGGCAGTGGCTGGCTATTGTGCACCGGCAGTTTGAGCATGCTGGTTGGCCGATGCAGGTGTGGCCTGAGTGGTTTACCGAGACAGAGCATGGGCCAGGAAGGAATTGATGTGGTGGCGTAACTGTATGATATGAATAACGGCACCTAAATGGTGGCTTTATATTTTAGGGTTTAATTATTATTATTCGTGACTTTGGGTTCGAACTGTTTGGTTTATTTATAGGGGTGTTTTAGATTGTTTGGGTTTTGATACATTGTAATAAAAAAAAGAATGTTGCTATGGCTAAAGTAAAAAAAGAGGAACCGTCGTTAACCTTTAACGGAGTTCAATACCTTATTGACGATCTTTCTGAAGAGTCTAAAAGTCAGCTTGTGAATGTTCAGGCTGCCGAGGCAGAACTTAATCGTCTGCAGGTACAGTTGGCAATTGTGCAGACTGCTCGAAATGCTTATCAGCAGGCACTTATTGCATCGCTGCCGGTGAAAAGTTGAGGATTTACCGGATGAGTTTTCGTGTTGAACCTATGTTTGCGTTGATGGTTAATTACAGGAGTGAGTTATTAATGAATTTCAGTGTGATTGTTTGTGAAAGGATCTAAAGAAAATTCCCCATTGCGCGAAGCTTTTGCGACACTCTTTCCTTCTCTCAAGCAGGCTTTTTATTTCAGTGTACTTGTCAATGTGCTGGTGCTGGCACCTAGTGCATATATGATGGAGGTGTATGACCGTGTTGTCAATAGCCGGAGTCATACAACGCTTCTTATGGAGACGCTGCTGGTGGTTGGCGTGTATGCGCTGCTTGAGGCGTTGGAGTGGGTGCGACGTCAAGTGATGCATGATGCCGGTATGAAGCTGGATAAGGTGCTCAGGGAGCGTGTGTTCAGTGCGATTTTTTCGGCGCGTCTTTTAAACCTTCCGGTTGCGGGGGCCCAGGCTCTGCGTGATCTTAAAGCCATTCGTGAGTTTCTGCCTTCTCCGGCATTGCTGGCTTTTGTTGATGCTCCCCTTGCCCTTTTGGTGCTGGTGCTGATTTTCTGGATGTCGCCTTCATTGGGATGGTTCGCCGTGGCTGGTGCTCTGGCGCAGTTTGCCATTGGCGTGGTTAATGAGCGGCGAATAAGCGAGCCCCTTGTGGCAGCTAACCGTAGTGCGATCGGTGCCCAGAATTATGCTGATGGGGTGATTCGCAATGCTCAGGTGATTGAGTCGATGGGGATGCTTGATGCTATTCATAAACGGTGGGCAGGTCGCCAACAGGAGTTTCTTGTGCAGCAGGCGGTTGCCTCCGACCATGCGGGTACGAATGCGGCACTTTCCAAGCTGGTACAGAGCCTTTTGGGATCGTTGCTGCTTGGTATGGGATGCTGGCTGACATTGAAGGGTGAGATTCATGGATCAGCCATGATTGTATCTTCTATTCTTGGCGGCAGGGTGCTGGCTCCTCTTGTTCAAATTATTGGAAGCTGGCGTCAGGTTGAGAGTACGCTGGAGTCGTATAGCCGATTGAACGGGTTGCTTAAGGAGTTGCCTCAGGCTGAAAAGGGCATGGCGTTGCCTGCTCCCAAGGGCGTGCTTTCGGTTGAGGGAGTGATTGCTGGTGCTCCGAGAAGTCCGGTGCAGATTCTCAAAGGAGTAAGTTTCAGGGTTGCTCCGGGTGGTTCGCTGGCGATTGTCGGGCCTTCTGCTTCCGGTAAAACGACTCTTGCGCGATTGCTGGTTGGTATATGGCCGGCTATGCAGGGGAAGGTACGGCTTGACGGTAATGATATTTATCAGTGGGATAAGGATGAACTTGGGCAGTATATAGGGTATCTGCCACAGAGTATTGAGCTTTTTGAGGGGACTCTTGCTGAAAATATCGCGCGTTTTGATGTGCCTGATCTTGATAAGGTTCGTGAGGCATGCCGCATGGTGGGTCTTGCCGATTTTATTGAGCAGCTCCCAAAGGGGTATGATACAGAGATTGGTGATGAAGGTTCGTTCCTTTCCGGGGGCGAGCGCCAGCGTGTTGCGCTGGCCAGGGCGGTTTATGGCATGCCGAAGTTTATTGTGCTTGATGAGCCTAACGCAAGCCTTGATGAGGCTGGTGATGTTGCACTGCTCAATGCTGTTCAGCTGTTAAAGGCTCAGGGAACGACGGTCATTGTTATTACCCATCGTTTGAATATTCTGGGGGCAATAGAGCATATGCTTGTACTGGTTGACGGGCAGATTCAGCGTTTCGGCACCTGTCAGGAGGTTCTTGCAGCTCTGCAGGCACCGCCAGCGGCCTCACAGCCTTCAACCCAGCAGCCCAAGAGCTAACTCTTATTCGAAAGTATATACATTTCAATGAAACCTGATTTTTTTGATCGCAGCGTCTTGTCTCGTCAGCTCTGGACTTTTCGGAGAGAGTTTGTATGGGTGGGTATTTTCAGCCTGATTGCCAATGTGCTGATGTTGACGCCGACTCTTTATATGCTTCAGCTTTATGGCCGTGTGATGAAGAGCGGCAGTGAGCTGACGCTTTTGATGGTGACGTTGTTTCTCGTGTTTTTTTTCGGGATCATGGCTTTTGCGGAGTGGATTCGGTCGCGATTGATGGTTCGGGTTGGCGTAAGGCTTGATGAGGCGCTCAATTCGCTGGTGTTTAATGCGAGCTTTAAAGCGTATTTGAACCGTGGTCGCCACAATGTAACAGAGGCGTTTTCGGATTTGACCAATATTCGTCAGTTCCTGACGGCTAACGGGATGATTGCTTTTTTTGATACTCCCTGGACTCCGATTTATATTGCAGTGATTTTTTTGCTCAGCCCTTTTCTGGGTTGGCTTTCCCTATTGTTTACCGTTATCCAGCTTGGTCTGACTTGGCAGAGCCATCGGCTTTCCACCAGGGAGATTGAGAGTGCGGCTGAGGCTGGCAACGACAGCTACCGCTATGTGCAGAGCAAGCTGCGCAATATTGAGCCGGTGCATGCGATGGGAATGGAGGGGAATCTGCAGAAGCGATGGTTCAAGCTCCATGATACTTCACTTGCCAAGGCTGAGCAGTCACTTGACCGGCAGCATCGTCAGCAGTCGTTTGCCAAGTTTATCCGGTACAGTATGCAGTCGTTGACGCTTGGAGCCGGTGCTCTGATGGTGATAGAGGGAAAGATGCCTGCAGGGTCAATGATTGCAGCTAATGTGCTGATGTCGAAGGCACTTCAGCCGCTTGACCTTGTGGTGGCCACTTGGAAGCCTTTTGTTCAGTCGAAAACGGCGTTTGGCCGGTTGGAGAAACTACTGGAGGAATTTCCAGAGCGTCATCCCGGGACTAAGCATCAGGACCCTCTGGGTGAGGTAAGGCTTCAGGCCCTTTCAGCGAGTGTTGATGGGCGCGATACGCCTATTCTCGATGATCTCAATGCTGTGTTTCCTGCCGGGCGTGTGACGGTGGTGGTTGGTCCATCAGGGTCGGGAAAATCAACGCTGGCTCGCTGCATTGTGGGTGTATGGCCGAAGCGAAAGGGTCGTCTTTTGATTGACGGGGAGCCGATTGAGAGTTGGGACAGGGAGGAGCTTGGGCCGCATATCGGGTATCTGCCGCAGGATATTGAGTTGTTTGATGGCACTATTGCTGAAAATATTGCACGTTTTTCCGAAGTAGACTCTCTGAAGGTGATTGAGGCTGCCAGGCGTACAGGGATTCATGATATGATTCTGCATTTTCCTCGTGGTTATAATACTCAGATTGGTGAGGCGGGTGGAATGCTTTCGGGAGGGCAGCGCCAGCGGCTTGGCCTGGCCAGGGCGATGTATGGCAATCCCGCAATTCTTGTGCTTGATGAGCCGAATGCCAACCTTGATGATGCGGGAGAGCGTTCTTTGCTTGAGGCTGTTGTTGATTTGAAAAATGCCGGTAAAACAGTGATTCTTATTACGCATCGTCCGAATGTGCTGGGTGCAGCGGATATTGTGGTGGTGATGCAGGGTGGAAGGATAATCCATTGCGGCCCTCGTGATCAGGTTCTGGCGGCATTGCGTCCGGGCGGTGCCAAGCCTGTACTTTCGGAAGCTTGAATAACTATTTGACAATTGTTTAAACGCATAGCAATGAGTATTCGTGATGTAGCGCCCATAAAGAGGTCTGTTCCGGTGCAAAAGGGCAATGGCGGTGAGTATCGTGATACGCGCAGTCCGATTCGACTTGGTATATGGATATTGCTTGTCGGGTTTGGCAGTTTTCTGCTGTGGGCAGCTTTTGCTCCGCTTGATGAGGGCGTGCCTTCTCAGGGCATGGTCAGTATCGCTACAAAGCGCAAGGTGGTTGAAAATCTGCGAGGGGGAAGAATTGAGAAGGTGTCTGTGAGGGAGGGGCAGATGGTTCGCGAGGGTGAGGTGTTGATGAAGCTTGAGACGGAGACGGCAAAAGCCCGGTATGATGAGGTCCATCAGCACTACCTTGGTATGAGGGCTACCTCAGACAGGCTTATTGCCGAGATGAAAGGTGCCCGTGCTATTACGTTTCACAAGGATTTGCTTACTGATCATGACCGGGCGCTGGCTGAGCAGAATATGCAGAATCAGCGGCAGCTCTTTTTGTCGCGCAGGCAGTCTTTGCAGATTATTAATGACCAGTTGGATGGAATGAAGGCGCTCGTTAAGGAGGGTTTTGCTCCGATGAGTCAGCAGCGAGACCTGGAGTTGAAAATTTCTGATTTTATGACGAATACAGCATCCCAGCTGGCGCAGGTTCAGCTTGAAGTGGGGGCGGATGCTGAAAAGACCAAAGCTCTTGCTGAGGAACTTGCTGATACTGAGGTTCGATCTCCAGCTTCGGGCCAGGTCGTGGGGTTGCAGATACAATCGGTAGGTGCGGTGATTCAGCCTGGTCAGAAAATCATGGATATTGTGCCGCTTCATGAGGGCCTGCTTATTGATGCAAAGGTTTCGCCGCAGTTGATCGACAGTATTCATAAGGGGCTTCCAGTGGATGTGAGCTTTTTCTCGTTTGCGCACTCTCCGCAGCTTGTTGTGAAGGGTGAGGTGGAGTCAGTTTCAAAAGATATTGTTACTGATCCTGGAGTTAATCCCCTTCAGCCGGGTGCTTCGTATTACCTTGCACGTGTTTTTGTAACTCCTGAAGGGATGAGAGCTTTAGGAAAACGTCAGATGCAGCCGGGGATGCCAGTGCAGGTGGTTATAAAGACTGGAGAGCGTTCACTCCTGACTTATCTGGTTGATCCGTTGTTCAAGAGGATTTCGGTTTCGATGAAAGAGGAGTAAGGAAGATAGATGTTCCGGTTTTTAGATCAGGGATTGTATGATGTGAGCCTGGGGGCAGGAGTGCGAATAACATAACGTATGAGTGAGTTGGATATGAAACTTTTGGTGCGGTTGATGGTTGTTGCCGGTTTTTTTGCCACGTTACCGGTATACGCCGGTGCTTTCGATTTATCGACAGTCTACCAGAAAGCTGTTGAGCATGATGCTCAGATCCGTGCTGCAAAGGCTGATGCCAGGATATCAAAGGAGGAGATCGGGAAGGCAATGGCTGAGTTTCGTCCGAGAGTGAGCATCAGCGGTGCACGGGGCAGGAATGAGACGAAGAGCATCACTCCTGGTTATTATGGCCTCCAGCACAATGACCAGTTTTATAATTCAATAAATTATGCTCTTACGGTACAGCAGCCATTGTTCAACATGTCGAGCATAGCACAGTATAAACAGGCTAAAGCTGAAGTGGCAAAAAGCGATAATCTGCTTTTGAATGAAGAGTCGAATTTGATCATCAGAATTACTGAGGCATACTGTAATGCGTTGTACTCTGAGGATAATTATGAGTTCAGCCAGTCGCATATAAAGGCTTCACTTGAGCAGTTGCAGCAGACAAAACGACGCTATGAGAAAGGTTTTGGCACTATTACAGAGGTAAGCGAGGCTCAGGCGGCATACGATATGGCTCTTGCTGATGGTGTTGAGATTGTCAATAACCTTGAGTACAGTCGTCGTGAACTGGAGCGTATGGCAGGGGTTTACCCTGATGAACTTTGTAAACTTGTGCCTGAGAAAATTGTTTTATCCCGGCCGAACCCTGATCGTGTTGAATCGTGGATTACACTTGCCCGTTCAGACAATCATGAGGTGGCCGCTGCACAGCAGGAAGTGCAGATAGCGCGAAGAGAGCTTCAAAAACAGGGGGGAACCCGCTATCCTGCAGTTTCATTAGTCGGGTCAAGGAACTATTCAGAGAGTGATAATAATTATACCATTGGATCCGTCTATGATACCTATTCGATAAGCCTGCAGATGAGTATGCAGCTCTATTCGGGAGGGTATGTAAGTGCGGCGGTTCGCCAGGCACAGGCAAAACGCTTAAAAGCTCAGGAGCAGCTCAGCTTGCAGGAGCGAGGTGTGGAGTCGAATGTGCGCAAGTATTTTAATAGTGTTATAAGCAGCGTTTCACAGATTCAGGCTTATGAACAGGCTGTAAAGTCGGGTGAAATTGCTTTAAAAGGTACAAAAAAAGGGTATGAGATAGGGTTGCGTACCAATATGGAAGTGCTTGATGCCCAACAGAAACTGCTTTCCAATCAACGGAATCTTGCCAAGGCACGGTATCAGTACATTCTCAGCATGATGCAGCTTAAGGATACTGCAGGGACGCTCGGTGTCGGTGATGTTGAGGAGGTTAATGCCTGGCTGAGGGGGAAATCAGTAGGCAGATGAGTGTTTCTGAAACATTACGATTGAGTATTGATACGAAAGCAACTGTCCTTGCCGACAAATATTACGGTATAGTCATATCGTCCCTAACGAACGTCAACGGGCAGTTATCATCAATGTTCAAACTATGGAACTTGGTGATCGAGTAATTTTTCCGGGCTACCTCCCAAATAATCAGCTGACGCTGCCGCTGTAAAAAACTGCGTTGGCATGATCTCTCCCCCTCGCTTTACGAAAGCGTTGCAGTGCCAGTCATCGAGGTTAGTGGTTGCTTGCATTTCTGTGGCTTGTAGCAAAACCAGAAAAACATTACGTTTAGGTGGTTTGAGTCGTTAAACAAAGATTGCCAATCGAAGAGGATGTGCTGTACAGATAATAAATTGCTTATGAATTGCCCGAAAGTATCCATCATTACTCCTGCATACAACTCCGCAAAAGATATTGAGGCCTGCATAGTAAGCGTTGCACAGCAGACCTACGCAAACAAGGAACACCTGATTATCGATAATCAATCGGGCGACGGGACACTTGAAATTGTTAAAAAGTACGCTCTTCTTTACCCGCATATACAATGTATTACTGAACGTGATGGCGGTATTTATGATGCCATGAACAAGGGCATTGAGAGAACCTCGGGAGAGTGGCTCTATTTTCTTGGCAGTGATGACGTATTGTATGATAAGGATGTACTTGCTGACCTTATGAGCTCTGAAGAAGCTTTGTACAGCGATATTATATACGGTAACGTAGAGTGGGGCCCAAATGGAGCACTGTATGACGGGGAGTTTACCTTTGTAAAGCTTATTAAAAAAAATATATGCCATCAGGCAATATTTTTTCGTCGTAACGTTTTCGACCGTCTGGGGAAGTTTGATCTACAATATAAAGTACTCGCAGATTGGGCATTCAACTTGCTGTGGATTGGCAGAGATGATATTCATAGATCATATCGCAACAGAGTCATAGCCACATACGGTCTGGGCGGATATTCATCAACAAATCATGATCCAATATTTCATACGGGCCTGAGGGATATTGTCAGGCAGCATTACCCGGAAGCCTTTCTGCTGCTCTTTGATCGGTGCCTTACTATTGAAGAGCGTGCTCAGCAGATCAGCTTACTTTCCGATGGACTTGCAGAGCGTGACGAGCAGATCACTTCTCTTTCCAATCAACTTGCAGAGCGTGATCAACAGATCAATAAAATGATTAGTTCCAGCAGTTGGCGCTTGACAAAGCCGATTCGCAAACTCACTCACTCGGTAAGAAAACGCGGTAGAAAAATCAGAGCTTTGCTCTCCCTTGCAAAGAATATGACCGGCGGTTTTGGAAGGCTGAAGTTTGCAAAAAAAAGAGATCCCTTCCTTTATAAGGGTAGGATATCTGTCGACTACGCAGTAGCAACCGATTATGTTAAAGGCCTCGTAACCATTGCGATCATCTCTAAAGATGGATACGACCTTATTCGGCCCTGCATTGAGTCAATTTTGAATCATTGCGGAAAACATGATATAGAAATTATCATCGGCGATACGGGAACGACGGATAAGCAAGTCCTCAAGTTCTATCGGACAGCGCAAAAGAGGTTCAGAAATATACGATTTGTTCGATTTGAGGAGTATTTTTTCTCCAGAAATTACAATGAGCTGGTCTCGTTGTATGCCAATGGTGAATATCTGGTGCTTCTCAACAACGATACCATAGCAACATCAGGATGGCTTGATGCGCTCATCGCCCCGCTTGAGGATAAGCGGATCGGCATCGTCGGTGCCAAGCTGCTCAACCGTGATGTTACCATACAGCACGCCGGGATTGAGTATAACAATGAGGGTCATGGATACCACGTTTTTCGGAATGAGCCATCGGATCTGCCGGCAGCAAATATAACCTCAATTGTTCCGGGGGTAACCTTTGCATGTGTAGCTATGCGACACGATGTCTATGACCGGTTTCAATTGAGCGAGGACTTCATTGAGGAGTGTCAAGATACTGATTTCTGTCTCCGCCTCTCAGCTGCTGGATTTGACATCCTCTATGAGTCCAAGGCGGAACTCTTCCATTTTGAAGGTTCTTCGCGGGATTGGCGGAAAGGGGAGAGTGACACGATGCTTCTCAACAAAAGATGGGGAGAGCATATCCGGAAACTTTCACTCATGCAGTACCAGAGGAGACCATTCGACAATGACGCAGGTGAAAATGCAATCGTAGTTATCCGTGACGATGGTATCGGCGACCTGCTCATGGGAATTTCCTCGTTCAAGATGCTTCGCGATAAGCACCAGAATCGGAAATTGATTCTCCTGACCTATGAACGAAACATTGCCATGATGAAGAGATTCGGGATATTTGATGAAATACTTCCGATTCCGAACGGGAAAAAATATGCACCCCTCCCTGTGCCCTCAAAAGGAACAACAGTGTTCAACCTTATCAATATTGAAATGGATTTTGGAGGTCCATTTGCTGTGTCGAAGGATGATAACATGGTACATCGGCATATTGCCTTTACCAGAAAGTTCGGCTTGGACACTAATACCTATAGCTCTGTGCCGCTCCAAGAATACCCGACGGCAAAGGCTCGTATCCATCAATTACTGCGCGATATGGGGTATCGGATAGATTTGCCGTTCGTGTCCTTCAATCTGATGGCATCCAATCCAGCTCGGAGCTGGTGGGAGCCATACTATCCTTCGCTTATTGAGGCGGTCGAGAGGATGGGATTTGTCCCTATATTTATCGGGACAAAAGAGAGTCCATATTTCAAAGGAAAAAATGCCATAAACCTTATTGGAAAAACAAACAATATCCCTGAATACATTGAAGCGCTGAAACTCGGCAAGTACATCATCAGCTCCGACACCAGCGCATGCCATATCGCGGCATTGGCCGGTATCCCCTTTCTTGCCATTTTTACTGGCGGAGTGCTGGCCAAAGCAAGACTCAATTTCTATCAAAAATATGAGGTTATTGAACCGAATGGACTCGACTGCTATCCATGCTGGGATGTCGGATGCAAGCACCCTACTCTCCGTTGGAAACAGGAGCCATGCCGCCTCATGCTGACACCCGAAGCGGTAATCTCCAAGTTCGAAACCCTGGTACGAAAACACCCGGTCGCGCCCGGTATAGTTTCAGAATCAAGATTATATGCCTGAAATAATTATTGCTTTTTCTGTAGTCTGGTGACAATATTATCAAATTGTGCCTGGAAGCAGAAGTCGTATCCATTGATTCCTTCTACGATTACATTCGGGCAGATATAACGGAAGTTCCAGAAAAAAAAGGCTAAAAAATCCCTATAACATAATACTGTAGAATTAGTTACGACTTTCAGCCAGTTTTTTCCTTGTGACTACATTGATTGTTTTTGCCGGCACTACTTCAGGAAGTGTAATTCCTGCTGCTGCGAGTAACTCGCTGGCATGTTTTCCTGGTTGAGGGATCTTCTGGCAGCTTGCCCCTTGGTGCGTGACGATCGTGCTGCTTATTGCTCCCAATATGTCAATGTCCTCCGGCACGGTGCATTCACAATGGTTCCAGAGTTCTGACATAAACATCGCGATCAGTTGCTTTAAGGAACGTCGTGGTAAAAAAATTCATAAAGGATGTGTTTTGTAATTACTCATTCAAGTATATCCAATTCTTATCGTCTTTACAATGGGTTTTAAACGGGTACTGAACCATTCTTCTTGTGGCGTACGATGGGTCTACCAACAGGCAAACCGATGGATAATTAGTATATTGCCCCTCATAACCTATTTTTTTTATAGATAGATAGAGCTAATCCATATACATATTCCTGTCCGATCAACCATAGGTTTTTTCTCCACTTGATATGCTACACAACTCTCGCCACCACGCTGTCGTTATTCCGGTGTTTAATCAGCTTTATTACACCACGTTGTGTGTCGAAAGCCTTCTTGTGCAGAATGTTAAACCTGAGGAAATAGTGATTATCGACAATGCCAGCAGTGACGAAACGCCGTTCTGGCTGGCGCAGCATCCAGTTTTCAAGCATCTGCGAAATAACGTCAATCTCGGCTGCGGCTGTGCATGGGTTCAGGGTGTTGTGCTTAGTCCGGACGCTGAATGGGTTGTACTTTTGAATAATGATGTGCTTGCAGGACCTGATGCAATCGGGGCGTTGCTTGACGCTGCTGAACGCGAGAAGCTTCTGGTGGTAAGCCCTGCGCTCCTGGAGGGTGCTGACGATTACGGGTTTGATGAGTTTGCCGTTGGATATAAGCAGAAAATGTCCGGCATGATTCGCCGTGGGCGGTTTCACGGGGTTTGTTTCGCTGTTCACCGGAGTGTTTTCGAAAAGGTCGGCTTTCCGGACTCCGACAGACGTCTCGGCGGTTATGAAGATGCTGAGTTCCTTTTTCGATGCAGGCGCGCTGGTATTCCCTTTGGTATTGTCGGTGATTCGGTTTTTCACCATTTTGGATCGATTACCCAGAAAGCGATTGCTGCAAAAACAGGACAAAAGTCTCTCGGGGATCGCAAATATTTCAGGGACCGGGTTGGATCGACATGGTTGGCCCGAAAGAAGGAAAAAATCTTATTTTGGCTGGAGTGCCGGAAATGGATAGAAAATGAGCGTGCCAAATCGGGATTTACGCTTCATATGGTAAGACGGAACGGGGCCTGGGAGATGCATTGATTATAAAGAGAGATGGATAACTTTGTGAGCGATGGCGGGGTGCTGGCGACATTCTTTCTGATTACCTATAATCAGGAGCGCTATGTTCGTGAGGCAATCGAGGGAGCTTTCAGTCAGACATACCGGCCGCTTGAGATTGTTATATCTGACGACTGTTCGACGGACGGGACGTTCCGGATAATCGAGGAGATGACGGAAAAATATTCTGGACCGCACAAGCTTGTTGTTAACCGGAACCCCGAGAACCTTGGTCTGATAGGGCATATTAACAGGATAACCTCCCTCTCTTCCGGTGAACTGATAGTCTATGGGGCGGGCGATGACATTTCGCTTCCTCACCGGACGGAAAAGCTGGTTGAGCGTTACCTTGCTTCCGGTCGCAGTGCATCGTTGATCCACTCGTCGGTCTATCTGATTGATATTTCAGGGAAACGGCTAGGGACCAGGCTTCCCCCCTTGATATCCGGCGGTATGGACCTTGGGGAGATGGCGGTAAGCGGGGCCTTGATTATAGGAGCAACCACCTCATTTACCAGAAAAATTGAAGATACTTTTGGTCCGATCCAATACAGCAAATGCATCGAAGATCTTGTTATGGGGTTCAGGAGTGCTTTGGCCGGCGGCCTTGAATACATCCCGGAACCTCTGCTTCTTTACCGCCATGAATCCGGTATAACGGCAAGGTCTGATACCGGGAAGCAAACCTATGAGCAGAGGGCGAACAGAGAACTTCTCAATAAGGAGATTTTTCTGGCAGTGCTGGCCCAGAGAATTGCCGATCTCACACGAATAGGTCGTGTAGATTTTATCCCTTTAATAAAAAGCAAACGATCAGAGGAGCTGTTAGCAAGAAAAGTCTGGGCTCGTAACTATAATCTGGTCAGGCTTTTATCTTATTCTGTAAAGAGAGGTCTTGCCCTTGTGCTGCTCAAGTCTTTGCTCCGTGAAAAAAAATGGCAACTCTTCTTTCCTGTCAAAAGATTACTCCATTCCATGCGTATTGATGGATAAGCTGGATAGTACCCATGAAGATTTGTTTTGTATGTGATATGCGGTTGCCTGCCAAAAAATATGGCGGAACTGAGCGGGTCGTGGAGTGGCTGGTTATGGAGTTTTTAAAAATGGGGCATCACATTGTTTTGGTTGCGCCCTCAGGAACCTCTATTCCGGGAGTGACATGCATTGCTGCCGACAGTCATGAAGAGGCTTTACTCGCTATTCCAGGCGATGTTGATATTGTTCATTTCCATGCCAGGCCTCCCAAATCCGATTTTGCCTTACCCTGGCTCTATACGTTACATGGTAATACGCAGGATATTTCGTTGTTGCCGAAAAACACTGTCTTTATAAGCAGAAATCACGCTCGGCGGCACCAAGGGAAGGTATTTGTTTATAATGGAGTTAATCCTGCGGAGTTCGTTTTCAGAGAGCAAAAAAAAGATTATTTATTGTTTCTTTCCTTAATACGAAGAAAGGACAAGGGGGCTGCAAGAGCAATGAAGCTTGCACGAAGGTATGAAGTGCCTACGGTGTTTGCGGGTGGAACCAGAATGGATTTACTGAAATCGGGTGGCTTTCGGGAGAGCTTTCATCCGATGCTGCACTTTGTCGGGAAAGTTGCCGGCCGTGAAAAAGCGGAATATTTTGCGAATGCAATGGCTCTTCTTTTCCCAATCAATTGGGAGGAGCCATTCGGTCTTGTGCTGATTGAATCACTGATGTCGGGCACGCCTGTTATTGCAACACCGCGGGGAGCAGTCCCTGAGCTTATCACTCCCGATGTCGGAGCGCTGTTTACCGATGACGATCTGTTTGGGGATGCTCTTGAGCGTGCTCTCGGCTGTTCTCCGAAAGTTTGTCGGGATTGGGCTGTAACTCATTTTTCTTCTTCAGTGTGCGCTGCAAATTATTTCAAACTGTATGAGCGCATAGTAAGCGGAGAAGATGTTTTTGCTTAGTCACATGAAAAAACTTGCTCCGCGTCGCATCCTTGTTATAGTGCAGCGGTCAAATGGCGACGTTTTTTTGAGTTCTCCTTTGATCGAGGCGCTTTTCCATGCCTATGATCGCCCGCGCATTGATATCCTTGTCAATAGCGATACTCTTGCTATTGCCAGGACTCTCCGGCATATCGAAGAGATTCATCTGTTTTCATACAATGAACCTGGAAAGGGGCGGGGTGCCCAGACCTATTGCCTGCTGAAAAAGATTGCCCGCCGTTATGACCTGACCATCAATCTTACGGCAAGTGATCGTTCGGTGCTGTTGGCTCTTGTGTCGGGAAAAGTCACCATAAGTGCCGTTGAGCATGACAGGAAAAAGTCATGGTGGAAGCGCCTGTTTCTTTCGGCCTCATATGAGTTTGATACAGGCCGGCATATTATCGAGAATAACACCACGGCCCTTGACCTGCTTGGCATAAGGAGTGGGAAACCTGTTGTCAGTTCCTGCCATTCGGCGGAAGCGGCCGAAAGCGTTGAGAAGATGCTCGCTGAACGAGGTATTTCCAAATTTGTCATTTTTCATCCCGGGGCGCAGTACAGCTATAAGGTTTACCCTGAGAAACTGAGAACCGCTCTGCTTGAAGGCTTGAATCGCCTCGGTGTGCCGATAGTGGTCACCGGCTCGAAGAGTGCGCTCGACCTTGAGATAAAGGGTAGTCTGCCGCAACTCGATAATGTGTATGATGTTATCGGCATGACAAGTATGGATGAACTCATTGCGCTGAGCGACAGATCCATTGCATATATTGGAGCTGATACGCTGACCATGCACATTGCCGCTTCGCAGAATAAGCGCATTTTTGCCATTTTCGGTCCGACCATTCTCAGTGCGTGGTCGCCGTGGTGCAACGGGCTCGGCACAGGCACCCGCTTGAACAGCCCGGTACAGACCTATGGCAACGTGACCCTTTTTCAGGCTGATATGCCTTGTGTGGCTTGCGGAAAGGCTGGATGCGACGATAATCATGGCATCAGTGAATGTCTGTACCTTATTGACCCCGATGTCGTTATTAACGAAATCGATCATTGGCTCACCATAGTGCCGAGTGAAGATAGTTGGCAGTAGGCAGTAGGCAGGAAAGAGTGGGCTGAGTGAGGAAGTGAAGAGAGTCGGCAGTAGGCAGGAAGGATAATGCTGAGGTTTGCTGAGGAGGAAAGGAATGAGTTGGCAGAGGAGAAGAAAGAACTTATATCGAGAACCTCATGGGCGTGTCTGAAAAAGGATGGTGCTCATGAGGTTTTTTTCGTTTGTTAGTAGTTGACGAAAATGTTAACATGGCTATATGCGAGAAATCATCTTTTATTCGAATACTTCCGGGCAATGTCCTGTCAAAGATTTTATAAGGGCTTTACCTGCAAAGGAACGAGAAAAGCTACTTTGGGTACTTGCTTTGGTTAGAGATCTTCCGATGGTGCCCCAGGAATATTTTAAAAAGCTTCAAAACACTGATGGAATCTGGGAGATACGGGCTCAGCATGGAAATAATGCATTCAGGATTTTAGGTTTCAAGGATGGAGGGAAACGTGTTGTCTTAACCAATGCATTTTCAAAGAAAACGCAGAAAACAGCATCACAAGAAATAGCTTTAGCAGAACAACGAAAAAAGGAATATCAGGGAGGTAAATAACATGGATGAGCTACAGGAATTTATTGATGAACAAAAAGCTGTTGATCAAGAGTTTGCAGCCTCGTTTGACGAGGGGTACAAGCATTTCAAGATTGGAGTGTTGCTGAAACAGGCAAGGACTAATGCAGGTATGACCCAGGATGAGATAGCTGAAAAACTTAAGACCCACAAGTTTGCCATCTCTCGTATCGAGAACCATGCGGAGGATATAAGGCTTTCTACGCTCTCACATTATGCCGAAGCGTTAGGTAAAAAGCTGGAGATATTTATACAGTAATGCACTTGACAGTGCAAGATTTTTGGGGGACGATAATCATGGCATTACTAACGAAATCGATCATTGATTAACAACATTTCTGTAACGATGCTTACCAGGAACTCCGCCGCTTATCTCGGTGAGTGCCTGAGTGCCCTTGAAGTGTTCGCCGAGGTGGTGATTGTCGACAACGGGTCGACCGATGATACGATATTCATTGCTTCGGGGTTCAGCAATGTGACCGTTTACGAGCACCCGTTTATCGGGTTTGGTCCGTTGAAGAACATTGCTGTCGATAAAGCCACCAACGACTGGATTCTCTCTGTTGACAGCGATGAGATTGTTACGCCGGAACTGGCCAGCGAGATACTGAGGATTACTCTGGACAGCAACAGCTTGTATTCGATTGAGCGTGACAACTATTATTGTGGACAGTTGATCCGTGGCTGCGGCTGGCAGAACGACCAGGTACAACGCCTCTTCAACAGGAAAAGCACACGGTACGACGACAAGGTGGTCCATGAGGGACTCAACATGAATGAAAACCTGAAAACACAGAAGCTGCAGGGCCGGATGAAGCATTATCCTTATGATAATGCCTCTCAGCTTATCCAGAAAATGCAGCATTACTCAACGCTCTGGGCTGAGGAGAATCAGGGT
>CAIXLG010000108.1 GCA_903920215.1 uncultured Chlorobiaceae bacterium | reverse complement strand
TTCTGTTCCTTTTTATCCCGAAACCGTGTATCTTTTGCCATGAAGCTCTCTACCTATTTGGTTGTGTTTTATTGGGTGGTAATTTCGACGTTACCCATTTCAATATAACACTTTAACCGATAAGTTGAGGGCTTTTTTTATCCCTGATCGCTCAGGTTAGGGTGCGCCGGGAGACCGGTAAGAGGTAAAGGGTGCAAGTCCCTGCAGTGAAAGGGCTAGCGACCCGCACTGGCCCCGAGTCATGTGCGCATAACCGCGAGGATATGCGTGAAGCGTTGACAGGGGTGCATAGAGGCCAGCCATTGAGCGGCGAAAATGAGCAAATTTGGGGAGCCCATGCCCTCCTAATAGCAGAAGGCAATACAGACGAAGTGCGATAACGCGAGCACAAGACTGTCCCCACGACGTCAGAGAACCTGGCATGTATGTAAGCCTCTTACACGGGAACCGGGAGATCTCCGATACCACCCATCGTCGTTGGCGGGTCGCATTGGGAAAACGTAATAGTTGAAGCCGATGATGCACGGTACGGAGAAGTCAGACCTGCCCATACTACCGGAGAAGCGAGCGAACAAAGCGGGTAAGCCCGTAGCGGAGTTCGTGGAGGGAAGGGGTGGGAACAAGAGAAATGCGGAACTGCAAAGCATGGCCCGGACACAGGGTCGGGAAGCCGTGTCCCAAGCGCAGGGTCGCATACGTGAAGCAGTAACCAGAAAACGAGGAGAAAAGCTAACAGCGCTCCTGCATCATATCTCCGTAGACTGTCTGCGGTGGTCGTATTTCGAACTGAAGAAGACCGCAGCAACGGGAGTCGACGGGGTAACGTGGAGGGACTACGGTGCAGGTCTGGAAGAGAACCTTGCAGACCTGCACCGGCGAATTCACACGGGAGCGTACCGGGCACAGCCATCACGCCGGAAGTACATACCGAAGGCAAATGGCCAACAACGACCGCTCGGCATCGCCGCACTGGAAGACAAAATTGTTCAGCGGGCAATGGTGGCGATTCTCACGCCAATATACGAGGCGGAGTTTCTGGGGTTCAGCTATGGATTCCGTCCAGGGCGCAGTCAGCATGATGCGCTGGATGCACTCGCATACGGGATCAAGGTGAAGAAAATCGGCTGGGTATTGGACGCCGATATTTCCCGGTTTTTTGACACGATCAGCCATGAGTGGATGATACGTTTTTTGGAACACCGTATCGGTGACAAGCGGATTGTCCGACTGATTATCAAGTGGATGAAAGCCGGGGTACTGGAAGATGGCGTGCGGATCGAGGCAGAAGAAGGGACACCGCAGGGAGCCGTGATATCACCGCTCCTTGCGAACATCTACCTTCACTATGCCTATGACCTGTGGGCCAAGCAGTGGCGGGAAAAGCACTGCAAAGGTGATATGATCGTCGTGCGTTTCGCCGACGATAGTGTCGCAGGCTTCCAAAACAAGGAAGATGGTGAAAGATTCCTAGCCGATCTGAGAGAGCGACTGGCAAAGTTCGCACTAACGTTGCACCCAGAGAAAACCCGACTGATTGAGTTCGGAAGATATGCTGCCAAGAACCGACAAAGACGGGGACAAGGGCGGCCGGAAACCTTTGACTTTCTCGGATTTACCCACATCTGTGGAGAGAAAGTAGAGGGGAAAGGCTTTCAGCTCTTGCGCAAGACGAAGCGCGGATCAGTGAGAACCAAGCTCGGAGAGGTAAAGAAAGAGCTGAGACGGCGAATGCATGTCTCAGTATCGGAACAGGGAAAGTGGCTGAACAGCGTGATGAGAGGTCACTATGCCTATTTTGCAGTGCCCACAAACACGAGGGCGCTATCGGCATTCCGCTACCATGTTGCCAGACGTTGGATGAAGAGCCTCAGGCGCCGAAGCCAGCGGCATGTGATGACATGGGAGCGAATGGTGATATATATTGATCAGTACCTCCCTAACCCAAAGATCCTTCACCCATGGCCGGAACAACGGTTTTGCGTCAAACACTCAAGTTAGGAGCCGGATGCGGGAATTCCGCTTGTCCGGATCTGTCCGGGGGGCGAGGGGTAACTCTCGTTCCTACCGGGATTATCACTATTCAGCAGCTTCTGCCGCGTCTAATTCATTACCATGGCTTAATCAATTGCAAAATCAAATTGAAACACAGCATACTGCACCTTCCACAACATTTGAAACAGGTGAAAGGATTGAGCGAATCGAAGGTATCTTAGAGAGTTTTGGTAAAGCTAACAGTATAAAAATTGAACGTTATTTTAGTTTAATCAGGGAAGGTCTGTCAAGCACTGAATCGTCCGATTTTGAAGAAGCACAAGTCAAGCTGGGAAAACTCCTAGGATTTGATGCCAGGAACTCAAATGCACAGGGAGCTCCCGATCCATGGTGGGTATTAGGAAGCAAAGGGATTGTATTTGAGGATTACACTGCTACTGGCGATAATCCTGTGATTTCAAAAGATAAAATACTTCAGGCTAAAGGGCACCCTGATTTTTTGAAAATACAATTTCATAGAATTGCATTTTATCCTGTTCTTTGTACTAAATCAAGTAAGTTGGATGGAGCCGCTAGTCCTCATGTTAATGGGGTATATTATATAAGGGCACCTCTATTTATTGCTGACCGACATATCTTTTTAAGATTTAATAAGTTAACATGAACTTTCAAGGTTGATATTTGGTACTTGTCGGGAACTAACCCCACATTGATAGCTGCC
>CAIXLG010000107.1 GCA_903920215.1 uncultured Chlorobiaceae bacterium | reverse complement strand
GGTTATGCGGTGAACCCTCCCCGTTGGGGCGGAAACGAATGAGTTTTTTGAGGGATGAAGAAACTGCTATTGTCAATTGCAAAGCGCCGGGAATCGGCATCACCTGGGAGGCATGGCCAAGCGTTTGACGGGTCACCCGGTAGTTTTCCAAAAACCGGGAGGTCTCAGCCTCGCCATGAGCTGCAAGAATAACAGCTATTTTCTTTTTTGGCTGCATGAACCATAGTGGTAATCTCAGGACTTTTTAGGTGCGATAATCTTTACATCCAGACCTTCATGTAAACTCTTATCAGGAAGCAGTGCAATTTTATCCCCATTTTTAAGTCCCTGCAAAACCTCAATAAATGTCATATCGCTGGCACCCTGCCGTATAAGCTGTTTTTTCAATCGGCCATTGTCAATTTTCCAAACGTAGCTCTGATGGTTTTCCTCAAACACCGAACTTTTTCGAACAAGGAGAGCGTGCTGCTTCGTATTGTATATAATATTTGCAGTAGCAGTCATGCCTGCCTGGATACTGGCTACCGGTTTTTCAAAGGTCAGATAAATCCTGGATGTTTTGGTTATCTTGTCAGTCTGGGGCACGATACGGGAGACAACTGCCGAGAGGCGTTTATCAGGATAGGCATCAAAAGCAACTGTTGCCCGCTGACCGTTGCGGATCTTGGGAACATCAAGTTCATCAACCTCAACACTCACCAGATAACTCGATGTATCAACAACTCTTGCCACAAGAGTATTGAGTGTGACATAATCACCCTCCTTGAGGTTCTGTAACGTTAACGTACCGGCAAAAGGAGACCTGACCGTCAGTTTTTTGAGATCATCCTCACGCATCTTTACCATAAACCCTTTCTGCTGAAGCAACTCTTCTGCCTGAATGCGGTTTTTTTCGGCATCATCAACTTCCTGACGGGATATCGCCCCTTCCTTGAAAAGGTTTTTCTTTCTGGTACTTTGCTGAGTGTTATCCTTCATCAGTGCCTGCTGTTCTGCAAAGGCCGCCTTTGCCTGACGAACTGCAAGCTGAGGATTAGGACTGCTGATTTCAAGGATTTTCTGGCCGGCAGTGACTTTCTGACCTTCAAGCGCCCCGACATAGCTGACGGTTCCTGAATATTCAGCACTGAGGTTGGCAACAGCATCAGCCTCAACAAACCCTGTTCCATAGATGGCCTGAACGAGTTCAGCATACGTGACCTCTCCAGCCTCAATATCGACACTATTACCTTTGGTAATCAGAAAAACAACAGTCGCAATAAAAACAACTGCTAGAGCGATTGAATATTTTGGAAGAAATTTTTGTAGGGACTTCATTGGTACTGTTATTATAAATTCGCCTTCAGGAAGTTACATGTTTTGAACTTTTTATCCATTCTGACCTTGGTTTTTCCATAATTTTATCAATCTTTAAACACATTTTTCTTTCCCCGAGATGCAATATCGGGAGTATTGCATAAATAACACTTAATCTACACCTTCAATGGGCGATAATCAAGGTTTACAGAAAAGCTTTCTTGAAACAGTTAAGTTTGACGAAAAAGGACTTGTGCCGGCAATTGTCCAGGACCATGAAACAGGAAAAGTTTTGATGATGGCATGGATGAACCGCGAAAGCCTTCAAATGACACTCGATAAAAAGAAAGCCTGTTACTGGAGCCGCAGCCGTAAAGAACTCTGGCTGAAAGGTGAATCATCCGGCAACATGCAGTCGGTTCACGAAATTCTCATTGACTGCGACGGTGATACACTGCTCTTAAAAGTCTCCCAGATCGGCGGAGCGTGCCATGTGGGGTATCACTCCTGCTTTTATCGCAGGGCCAAAGATGATACAACCATGGAAATTTGTGATACCTTGATGTTTAACCCGGAAGATGTTTATGGCAAAAAAAGTTGACATGGCAGTAAGTCAATCAAAAGAGAGCGCAAAATCCCTTAACCAGACCAAATCCAGAGCCTCGATTCAGCGAATGTTTGACGAGGTTGCGCCAACGTATGATTTTTTAAATCATCTCTTGAGTCTGGGAATAGATAATTACTGGCGGACCAAGGCTACCGCCAAGGCAAGAAAACTCCTTGAAAAAAATCCTGAGCCAAGAATTCTTGACGTCGCTACCGGCACCGGTGACCTAGCGGACTCTATGGCAAAAATATCAGGGGCAAAGGTTACTGCGCTTGACCTTTCGCCTGAAATGCTTGCTATCGCACGAAAGAAGTACCCTCAGATCACTTTTTTTGAAGGCTATGCTGAAAAACTGCCCTTTAAGGATGCAAGTTTCGATGTTGTCAGCGCAGGGTTTGGCGTGAGAAATTTTGAAGACCTTGGAAAAGGAATGCGGGAGTTCCACCGTGTCCTGAAACCGGGAGGCTATGCGTTTATTATTGAACCGATGATCCCGCGCAACGAGGTGATGAAAAAACTTTACCTGATCTATTTTAAAAAGGTACTGCCAAAAATCGCAGGACTGTTCAGCAAATCGAGCTTCGCCTACGACTATCTGCCCCACTCTGTTGAACATTTTCCGCAGACTGATGCATTCACTGCTATTCTGAAGAAAAACGGGTTCAAGAGGGCTGAGTTTTTCCCCATGACCATGGAGACCTCAATTCTTTATGTTGCCAGCAAATAACGCGGTCTCCCTCTCCGTATTTTTACGCTTTGGCCTACCGTCTCTCAGGAGATTACATCATACGGTAGGCCTGATAAAAAGAAAAACGTCGAAGAAGCGGTATCGAAACCATATAGGTACAAACACCAACGGTATCGGCCATGAGGTCAGCTACATCTGCAGAGCGGAAAGGCAGAAATGATTGGACAACTTCGATCAAGATCCCGTAACCGATCAGTAAAATGATCTTGGATAAACCGAAACGGCTACGGGGAAAAGCGAAATCAAGCAGAAAGGCAAGGGTAAAAAAGGCCAGGCCATGAAGAATCTTGTCGCTATTCTGGATTTGCACCTCTACCCCATGCCGGGTTGTTGCCTGCACGCTTATGAAAGCAAAGGTAAAGACCAATATCAAACGGAAGGCAATCATCATCACCTGTCGCTGTTTACTTTTCACGTTTAATGAGGGATTTAAGGGTTTCTTGATTGATTAATTCCAGTTCAGCGCGATATTTTGTAAAATTACGACAGGCGTGCTCCTGGGTCAGCCGGTCTGCATGAATCTGCTTGATAAGCGCCACAACATTCAATGGCTCCCTCACATGAAAAATCATGTGCATATCACTTTTGTTGAACAGCTTGCGCTCCATCACCTCATTTTCCAGCCATACCAGCAGATTGGTCCATATTTCACCATACAGAATAATCGGCGTTTCACAGATATGCTCCACCTGTACAAGCTGCCATGCGTAAAACAGTTCAAGCAGGGTTCCGATGCCTCCAGGAGCGACAACCACCGCGTCAGACAGTGCCATAAAGGTGTCAAGCCGATTACTGAAAAGGCTGAACTCCTCTTTGATATCGAGAAAGTCGTTTGGATCCTGCTCTCTGGGAAGTCTGATGTTCAAACCTATGGAGCGGCTTGCGGAGTGTGCACTTTTGGTTCCGGCATTGGCGGCCTGCATCAATCCGGGACCACCGCCCGTCACAATATCAAACCCTGACTCAGCAAGGCCTTTTGCTATATCAAAAACATCCTTGTAATCCTTATCTCCTTCATGAATCCTTGCAGACCCGAATATTGCAACCCTGTACTGAAGATCCATTGTGCATCCTGTTGAATAATAAAGCAATTACCCTCTCCTTCAACCTTAAAGCATCCCTTCAAACTCATCCTCCGTCACTACCTTTACACCTAATTTCAAGGCTTTGTCAAGCTTGCTGCCCGGTTCACGGCCGGCAACAACCAGACCGGTTTTTTTACTGACCGACCCAACCACCCTTCCGCCCCGCTCAAGCACCAGCTCTGAGGCTTTCTGACGATCATAACGCTCCAGGCCGCCAGTAAAGAGAACACTGATCCCCTCAAACTTTTTGTTAACCTGCTCTTTCGGCTCCGAAGCACATAGTGGCAAGCCGGCTCTTTCCAGCTTTTCAATGAAATCAGGCAGTGAAGGTTTTGAAAAGAAATCGCAGATACTCCGGGCAACCACAGGCCC
>CAIXLG010000106.1 GCA_903920215.1 uncultured Chlorobiaceae bacterium | reverse complement strand
TCACTGAATCAGCCAACGACCCTATGTGTTAACATACATGTCGCCTCAACCAAGGAGACAAAATGGGCTATTCAAGATCAATAAAGGTAAGCATTTTAAGACGGGTTTTACCGCCTTTCCATGAACAAGTTCAAGGTCAGTGTGCGGTAACCGGTCGGATACGGAAGGCTCATAACGAAAGTGTTTCCAAGGTGAGTGAGGAAATGGGTGTTAATGTGCATGTCGGAAGCAGAAAAAGGGACGTTTTTACGGGAAAGAGGCTTGCATTCAGAACATTTAACGCTCTGGGATCAGGTGCTTCGCAGTGAATTAGTATCGAAAACTATTAATGTTTTTAGTTTATAACTCATTTTATTTCTTCGGCAATTTCTTTGTTACTTTTTCAATTTTCTTTTGTTCGCTATCCACGCGGCGTTCCAGTTTTTTAATGTCTTCAGCCGGAGGTAGTTCTTCGGGTTTAATGCCTCGCTTGCCAAGCATTTCGCGAACACTAGTGTTGTTTTGTACGTGTTCGACGGTAACCTTATGTCGTAATATAGATGTCGCCTCAACCAAGGAGGCAATATGGGCTATTCAAGAGCAGTCAAGGTAAGCATTTTAAGACGGGTTTTACCGCCGAACAACGAAAGTATTGCGAAGGTGAGCGAAGAAATTGGTCTGAACGACCAAACGATTCGGAACTGGGTCAAGGCGGCTTCAGAGGGTCAGTTACTGAGCGAAGAAACAAGTCCTCGTTTCATCAATGCTCAGGAAAAGTATCTTCTGATTAAAGAAGCGGCCAGCATATCAGAAGCGGACAAAGGCATGTTTTTACGGGAAAGAGGATTGCATTCGGAACATTTAACGCTGTGGGATCAGGAGCTACGCGAGATGATGAATCAGAAACAAGATTTGAAAAATCAAGAAGTTAAAGCATTGAAAAAGCGAGTGATACAGCTTGAAAAAGAGCTGCATCGCAAAGAGAAAGCGTTAGCGGAAGCTGCAGCATTATTGATTTTTAAAAAAAAGTTCGAGGATGTTATGATGGAAAGCGAGGACGACAAATTGCCGAAAAACACAAGGCTTTGTTAATACCATTGATCGAAGAAGCTCATAGCAACGGTGCCAGGTATTCAAAAGCGTGTCAGTTGATAGGCATATCGTTACGGACGTTAGAGCGCTGGAAAGGTATTGGCCTGAAAGACCGACGCAAAGGTGCTCAAAAACGAGTCGTTCGGAAGCTGGATCATGAGCAACGCAAAGAGATTCTTATGACGTGTAATAGTGTTCCATATCGGGATAACAATCCGTATGAAATTGTCTCTGAACTCTTGACTGAAGGGCGTTATCTGGCATCGGTAAGTACCATGTATCGCGTTTTACGAGAAGCAGATCAAGTGCATCATCGCAGTACTACAAACGTTAAAAGGCATCATTCGAAGCCACCAGAGCGTGTTGCGAGGGGTTCAAATGAAGTCTGGTGTTGGGATATTACGTGGATGCCTCGCTCAGTAAAAGGCTTATTTTATTATGCTTATGTTATTCATGATATTTATGATCGATCCATTGTTGGATGGGCAATTCACGAGACGGAAAGCGTTGACTACAGTAAAGCTCTTTTTGCTGAAACACTGCTCAAACATCAGGCAGAAGGAACCGCAATTCACGCTGATAATGGGCATCCAATGAGAGGGTTAACCCTGATGGCATTGTTTCAACTGCTGAGTATAAAAGTGTCGCATAACCGACCTCGTACCAGCAATGATAACCCCTACATTGAGTCATGGTTTAAGACGATGAAGTACCAAGGAAGTTATCCCCATTCCTTTGCAACGATCGAGGATGCCAAGACGTGGATGGCAGCATTTGTAGACTGGTACAACCACGAGCACCTGCATTCAGCGCTGGATTACGTGACACCAGCGCAAGTGCGACATTGTGAGGCAGAGGCTATTTTTCAGCAACGAAATGCGACAATGGCGAAGGCAAAAGAGGCGTTTCCTGAGCGTTGGGGGACGCGTCAAGTCAAGGTCTGGAAGGCTCCTCAAACGGTCGTCCTCAACCCTGATAAAAAAGAGTAACTTTTTTTAAAACCGGCGACATTTTTGTTGACATTTACCGGTACCT
>CAIXLG010000105.1 GCA_903920215.1 uncultured Chlorobiaceae bacterium | reverse complement strand
CGTATCAAGCGTTCATTCAAGGCCCACTTAATTACCCTAAATCTGGTACGGATGCGTTCAATGTCGTCATCAATAATATTCATGACAACAATATATGAACTTATTTTATTTTGTGATAGTTGTTTTCTAACAACTACTAAGGCGACACATACAAATGCGGAGCCGGGGCATTCACAAAACTATCATAAATCGACCGCAATGCCCCGATATGCGTTTTCCCACACCCATACCCGCCAACCAGCAGCTTCACAAAATTAGGCAACTCCCACAACGCCACCTGATGCGGCAGCATCCTCCTCTTATCAATCCTGAACTTCATATATAATAAGGACAACAAATATCCACACCCAGTCATCCCGAATTCCTGTGAGGGTTCCATCTCCACCAACCCAATCCTGTATAAGTCTTATTGGTACTATCGGTACCATCCCTCTTATTCCGCTCTTCGTTTTTCTAATGTCAATGAGCAAATATTGCACAAATAAACTGCTTATATTATTGATTAAAATGCTTATTATTTATACTAGTCAAAGGGCATATACTGCATCATAACACAAATGAAATCAAGCTTAAGCATCAAAGACAGGATGATTCGTTCGGTTACCATGAGGCGAAGTGAAATCGTCTTGCGATCCGACTTTGAACGAATGGGCAGCCAGAGCCAAATCAGCCGGGTTCTCAGCGAATTTGTCCGAGAGGGACGTCTGGTGCGTATCGGACACGGAGTCTTTGCCAAAGCCAGGATGAGTTCACTCAGCGGCAAGCCGGTTCCTCGCCAACCACTCGAGGTACTCGCAGCAGAAACACTCAGGCGCCTCAATATCGAAGCAAGCGGAGGTCAGGCAGAGGTTGAATATGCAACAGGCAAGAGCACTCAGGTGCCAGTACAGACCACCTTCAATACCGGCCAGCGTCGCATCAGCCGAAAGTTAATGCTTGGAAAACGCTCAATCCGCTATGAAAACGATTACAGCACAAGAGCATAATCTCATCCTGGACGTAACCGGTGAAGGGTTAACCCCATTACCAGCGGCGGCCTTGGAAAAAGACCTCCTTGTTACAGAGATACTGCAAAGAATTCAACCCCTCGATACCGGTGAAATAAAACTTGTATTTTGTGGCGGCACCGCACTCTCCAAGGCCCATGGACTGATAGAGAGAATGTCTGAAGATATTGACTTCAAGGTCATTGTCCCCGAAGGACTTTCCCGAAGTGCCAGGAGTAAGCAACTAAGCCAACTTAAGAACCAGTTGGCAGACTTTCTTTTGCAGGAAGGCTATACCCTCCCTGATGAGTCACCTCTTGCACGCGACGAAAACAATTATGTGTCCTACTCCATTCGCTATGCCAGTTGCTTCTCATCCGTTGCAAGTCTGCGGCCAGAGATCAAGGTTGAATTAAGCGCAAGAGCATCATTGCTTCCCCTTGAGAATTTACCGGTACAATCAATTCTTTGCGCACTGGTTGACGGTAATGCTCCTGGCGTTTTGATTACTTGTCAGAGTGTCCAGGAGTCACTGGGCGAAAAGGTGCTCTCATTCCTTCGCAGGACAGCAGAAGCAATGGCCGGAAGGAATCGAGCTGCATACGATGACCGGTTGATCCGACATATTTATGATGTCTCCGTCATTTATCGACAGAGCCTATACCCTCTATCAGAACTAACAGGTTCAGTGTTTCAGAATATGGTGGCCGCAGATGCTCTTCGCTTTTCAAGGCAATATCCAGAGTTCAGGATAAATCCGAGAGAAGAGATGCAGAAAGCACTTGACCGGTTGAAGAGTAACGAAGAATTAGCTGAACAGTATAAGCGTTTCGTCGACGAACTGGTCTACGGTAACCCCGTGCCATTTAACGTCGCACAGCATGATTTTATCCGTCTTGCCGAACAGTTGTTATCCAGCATCTGAAAAACATCGGTCAAACGACCATTCAAGCAATCGCAAAGCGGTCATCCACATCCAATTCTCCTCGCCATCCCGAACTCCTGTGAGGGATCCATCTCCAGCTTATAAAGCGCCCATTTGTTTCACTCCGTCCATCAATAGCAATTAAAAACCCGACTTGAACCGTCAGGCGTTTATTCATCCCATGGCAAGAGTTTTAGAGCCCGGTAAAAAAAATAATAATGCTGAAATAATAAATGCACCTATGACGGTAAATGTCCTACGTCCGCATCTATACTATATGGAAGGAGTGTATTTGTGTGGTAACGAAAGTGGTATTAGCTCCTTTACTTGGCTAATAAACCATTAAAGATGTGATATATAGGGGTTACATGCTTAAAGCGAGCAAATTACTTTTATTTTGTATAATTCAGCTAACTGTCCATATTTTTTTAAAAGAGTTATCATAAACCTATGGGTGTAGCATTCGAGCAGGAAAAGTCAGAAGCACAGATACTCGCAGTTGAACAGTATCTGTCCAATAATGTTTTGGGTGATAATTTTGTCTGTCAGCACTCTAATGCGTGTAAGTCATCGCACCCGGCTGCATTTTACGAGGGGCAACTTCACCACATAGGTAAACATTACGGCGTTACAATCAATGGCTCTCCGCTTCGTGTCGTTGTGGTTGGGCAAGAATATGGGCATCCTCCAGCTCGTGTTGATATCCGAGCTCGTTACGCCATGATCATGGGTTCAGGTCTTGGCTCCCGGTTTACTAAGCAACAAGGGTATGAGGTTCGGAATCCTCATATGAAAGGCACGACAAGCGTTCTCCGATTGATTTTTGGTATTCCACTTGGTACCGATCACCATTCTGAATTTTTGTCGATTGAAGGCAAGCGCGTTCATATTTTCGATGCATTTGCTCTTGTTAACTACTTGCTCTGTTCAGCCGTCCCTGAAGGTACACGTAACGGGAAGGCTACGCCAACGATGATGAGCAACTGTCGTGGGCATTTTCGTATGGTTATGAATATTCTGGAACCATCGGTAATAATTGTTCAAGGAAAAGGTTTTTGGGAGAAATCAATCAGACAATCGTTTGACTCGGTAAGTCAGGTGTCAGATTTTGTGTATAAGGCAAAACTTGGTTCCCATGAGTCCTTTATAGCTGCGTTTTCACACCCAAGTGCTCATTTCCCTTACAATTGGGGTATCAATGATCACACCGAATATTTGCAAAATACGGTAGTTCCCTCAATTAAAATCATTCACGATCATCTAGGGATTTGCACATGAACTTTATGAGTGGGATTCACGAGAACATCGCATCTAGTCTCAATGCATCGGTTTTAAATTTACTGTAGCTTATGATTACAAAATGGAAGTTGGCCAATTTCAAGTCTATCCAGGATGAAACTCAGCTTGACTTTGCTCCCTTGACTATATTTGCCGGTACTAACAGTAGCGGTAAGAGTACACTTCTGCAGTCTATCCTGCTTATTTCACAGACTCTTTCAGATAAGGATCCTTCCCGGCAGGTCGTATTGAATGGTCAGTTTATACAATTGGGTGAATTCAGCGACATAAAAAGTACTGATGGTGTTTCAGATCAGATCATCATCGGTTGGGAGCTTAAGCCACCGAAAGGCAACATATCTGATGATCGATTTGATGTTGAGCAGATTTCTTTATTATCCTGCGAAATAGCATTTGGGATGGATGATTCAAAAACCAGCTCTCACCAATTGACTTTTTCTTCAAGTCCAACGGTATCTTCGGTAGCACTTACAGTGCAAAAACATATTACTGATAATAAGGCATATGAATGTTCTTTGGTGGCTGTTCGAGCCACAGAGCAGACTAAGAATTATAAACTAAAGTTAACAGATAATCCATATGGTGAAGTGGTTCTGAGTACCTTGGATTATGATGTAAAAATTGGTCGGGCCAGTTCCCAGCGTGGTGATGATTTTGGGGATATAATGGATAGGGGAACATTGTATAACTCAGAACTTGTTGGTTCTTGGATAACGAATTGTACTTACGGAAATGTATCTAATCGGTCTTATGGTGAAACACATGAAAAAGAGGTTTTGTATAGATCAGAGCCGATAGGATGTTCTTTCTTTCATTTCTTGCCTGATTTGATAACATCTTTAGTTGAAACTGAAGTTGAAAGAATTGAGGCGATCCGAAAAGTTTTCTGCTTATATAAGGGGATATGCCCCTTTGATTTCCTTTCTGATACGCCAGTTATACTTTCATCACGATTAAGGTCATGTATTCAAGAGATTCTAAGGAGCATGACTAAGGATGATTATGATACTTATGAAAAGCTTGTAAAAAAAGATCTTGAAAGCCCTAATGCAAAGGGAACAACATTAATTCCCTCCTCACTGGACAATCTTGTCGATGAGCTCTTATTATTGCTTGATGATGAAAGTGAGGACTTTAATGATTTTTTCGATTTCTTAACTGAAGGAGATTTCACATCCTCATTTGGTTTTAGGGATGTGGTTATAAATAAACTCAATAAAAGTCCAAAATTTCAGACAATTATTGACGATATGATTCAGGAAGTAAAACAGAAGGGAGACGTTGGGGTAAAGCTCCTGCAGATTAAGAGCAGCGAAGATAACGGATATCTTAAGTCATTCTTTACCGATTCTGTTCGATATATAGGTCCATTAAGAATTGATCCTGAGTCATCATATCCGATTTCCGCGGCATCTTATCTTGAAGATGTTGGTCTGGCAGGGGAAAATACCGCAGCTGTGTTTGAAGCACAAAAAATGCTCGACATTGAATATTTACCACCCTCATATTTTTCCAACCCAGCAAATATTCCCGTTCCGGTCACGTGTTCACTCCAGGATGCTGTTGTTGCCTGGCTGATCTACCTTGGCGTGGCTCAAAATATTGAAAGCAAAGATTCTGATCAACTTGGCCATGAGCTTCAGGTTTGCATGAGCAGCAGGAATAAAAGTCATGACTTGACTCAAGTTGGTGTAGGTGTCAGTCAAGTACTTCCCATTATTGTGGCTGGTTTGCTTGCAAAACCTGATACAACGTTAATTATTGAACAACCAGAATTGCATCTCCATCCGAAAGTTCAGTCTCGTTTAGCTGATTTTTTCCTTTCTCTGACGCAGCTCGGCAAGCAGTGCCTGATTGAGACGCACAGTGAGCACATTATTAACCGTATACGTCTCCGGATTGCTGAAGGTTCCAAAAGCTCACCTTGGCAAGAGGCCACAAAAATTTATTTCGTAGAAAAAAAAGAGAATGCTTCCTCATTCAGGGAAGTGAGCATCAATGAATATGGAGCTATTCAGGATTGGCCTGAGGGCTTTTTTGAAGATGGTCTTTTGGAAACTGAAAAAAGGCTACTGGCGATGGCTCTTAAACAACAGGTTAAGGGGCGTTTTAACTGACTCTGTAAGCCGCAACAATAACGTGGCTTCGCAAGCGGGATATATATTCACTGATCAATCAGCATCTCGGGTGTTGTACAACAAGAACAGATATGATTAAAAAATGGAAGTTGGGTAATTTTAGGTCTATACATGATTACACAGAGCTTGATTTTGCCCCCTTGACTCTTTTTGCTGGGGCAAATAGTAGCGGAAAGAGTACCATTCTGAAGTCTATACTGCTCATTGCTCAAACGCTGTCACATAAGGATCATTCCCGTCCATTAGTATTGAATGGGGATCTCATTAAGCTGAAAAACTTCAATGACAACATAAGTGATAACAGTACTTCGAAGACCTTGGCAATCGGCTTCGAATGTTTGCCTTTCCGTGATACCTTGCTTCCGTTCGATGAGATTTTGAAGAAGAAAATACATTGCGAGATTACCGTTGCACCAAGTGTTTCTGAATCTCATTTGCTAACAGGGAATAGCGGCGGTATAGATTTATGTCGCTCCCATTTTAGTATAGGAAAACACTACACTTTGAACGTAACTCGCTCTGACATTCAAACGATTAGTTCGAAAGAGAAATGGATACAAGCAACTGCTGAAAAGGATATACGTAATGGTTTAAGCTATGATGTTGAGGATGGGGACTCTCATGTATATCACGAGCTCGGGTTCATTAATCCTCCCCCTAACACATTAGAAAAAGAGTATACATGCTCTGCAATCGGTTGTATACTCCAAAATTTCTTACCTGTGCAGTTGGTAATTGGAGATGAATGGAAAGATATGGACGATGAGATATTTTTTTACGAGCGGAGGGGGGCGCTACTCCCAGAAGCGGAAGTAGCTATAAAATATATCATAAATTATTTTTCAAAATCATTACACTATCTTGGTCCTTTGCGCGCCTCTTCCAAGTCTTTGTACCCCCGTTTTTCGAACTCAAACGAAAACTCTATTGGTCTTAAAGGCGAAAA
This sequence comes from uncultured Chlorobiaceae bacterium, assembly GCA_903920215.1. Classification (GTDB taxonomy): domain Bacteria; phylum Bacteroidota; class Chlorobiia; order Chlorobiales; family Chlorobiaceae; genus Chlorobium. Next base: position 1,367 of record CAIXLG010000105.1, on the reverse strand, counting down.
TACACCTGAAGTTCTTGAACGGAACAAGGGTAAAATCATTCGATACATTCCTTCTTCCTCTTTTGAGACAGAAGCTAATATTCCAGCGCCGATTGAATGTTCGCTGGTGGCGGCTGTTGTTGACTGGCTTGGTTATCTTGGCATTGCAGTAACAATTCAAACCGTCGACAAGGGCAAGTATGGTCTTGAACTTGGGGTTAGGATTGGAAATAGTAACAAAATTAATGACTTAACTCAAGTTGGCCTTGGTGTTAGTCAGGTTTTACCTATTCTTGTTTCTGGCTTACTTGCTGAGTCGGACACTACATTGATATTTGAACAACCGGAATTGCATCTTCATCCAAAAGTACAGTCTCGTTTGGCTGACTTTTTCCTTTCTATGACGCAGCTCGGCAAGCAGTGCCTGGTTGAAACGCACAGTGAGCATATTATTAACCGTATTCGTCTCAGGATTGCCGAAGGTTCTGAGGGTTCTCCCTGGCATGAAGCGGCAAAAGTGTATTTCGTCGAAAACAAAAATGATAGTTCTACATTTCGCGAAATAAAGATTGACGAATGTGGCAGCATTCCGGTTTGGCCTGAAGGCTTTTTTGATGAAAATGAGTCCGCCGTCGACAAAATCACTAAAGCTGCTTTCAAGAAGCGGAAAAGCAATTCGAGAAATAATTAATTAAATCCATCTAATCTTTCGGATTATGCTCCCTTTACGCGTCATTCTTGACCCCAGTGCATTGGCTGTTTCGCGTATCGGGGACAACAAAGAAGAGGCTTTACAATATATCGATGCATTAGTTTCATGGGATTTCTTCAGGTCCGCCCCCCTTTCGAGTCTGATAATCAGTCGTGATTCCCTGAACGCACTATTTGTAGACAACGAGTATCTTGACCAAAAAAAACTATCGCTAAAACTGAAGCAGTGCAATGTTTATGAACACAGTGCCAACGACCTAATCCAGTATTTCCATAAACTCACTTCCCTCCATTCTTATCTTGAAGATGAGAATGTGCAGATTACCGATAAGGAAGTCAAAATAGATTCAGTTACTCCCGCTATACCAGAAAACGCCATAGGTACCAATTTACAAGCGCTTTTCATTAAGACATTGCAGTGCTTAATTTTAGAGGCTGAGCAGCCAAACGAACGTCAATCTATTCTTGCACAGCGCATTATCAAAAGTACAGTAATCGACACAACATCCAGCCTCAACTCCCATGACTTGAATCCTCATTCCATTTCTAAATCGATAATGAATTCATTATCCAAGGCCAAGCAACGATTGAATGTACTCTTGGTGTATCATGTTCCATCATCCTTAACGAAGCCTCCAAATGGTCTTCAAGAGCATCCAAGCTGTCGAAGACTACAT
>CAIXLG010000104.1 GCA_903920215.1 uncultured Chlorobiaceae bacterium | reverse complement strand
CCGCTCACCGTCATGCCAACCGACTCGACCAGAAACTGCAGCATGATATCGTTTTTCCTCGCTCCAATAGCCTTTCGCAGCCCGATCTCCCGTGTGCGTTCTGTCACCGATACCAGCATGATATTCATAATCCCTATGCCTCCAACTACCAGCGAAATGGCGGCAATGGAGCCAAGCAGAAGGCTCATGGTCTGCGTGGTGCTGCTGAGCATCTGCTGGATTTCAGTCATGTCCCTGATATTGAACGAGTCGTCTCCCTCTTTCAACCGGTGCCGTTTGATGATAAGCGCACTGATCGCACTTTTCGTCTGTTCAATCAAGTCGGGAGAGGCAACCTCGACAAAAATACCGCTGAGATAGTTTTTGCCAAGCACCCGGTACATCGCTGTGTTGACCGGAATAAGCACAATATCATCCTCGTCCTGCGGTCCGGAAAATCCCTTTGCCGGTGCAATACCGATAACCGTAAAATTAATTCTGTTGATTTTAACCGTTTTGCCCAGCGGATTGGTCGTGCCGAAAAGTTCTTTCACAACCGTCACTCCGATAATGGCCACCTTTTCACGGGTCTGAATCTCTTCACGGGTAAACCACCGCCCGATCGTAGGAATCGCCGCACGCATCGCACCATAATCATAACCTACGCCGGTCAGGCTTGTGCTCCAGTTTTTGTTGCCATACACTATTCGTCCTGCTCCGTTGACGACGCCGCTGGCATTTTTTACCAGCGTATGCAGTGAAGCAATTTCATCAATATCAGGGAACGTGAACCGCGCAACAGCACCAGCCCCCTGAGAGGCTCCCCTGATTTTCGCCGATCCGGCCCTGATCGAGAGCATGTTGGATCCCATCGATTTCAGCTGTTCCTGCATTGAGGCTTTAGCGCCCTCACCGAGAGCCATCATGGCAATGACTGACGCCACGCCAACCAGGATACCAAGCACGGACAGAAAAGAGCGCATCTTGTTGGCCAGAATTGACTGAAAGGCCTGTGCGATAAATCCTATAAATCGCCCATCCTGCAGCATCGACCCCTTTGCTGCGCCATGGATATTAAAGCCGCCTGGTACTGAAACCCGAACGCAGTGTTCTTTCCCCGGCTTACGTTCATCATGAAGAATGACACCGTCACGCATGGTAATGATCCGGTCGGCATACGCCGCAATATCGTTTTCATGCGTGACCATGATGATGGTTTTCCCCTCTGCATGAAGACCTTGCAGAATCTTCATGATCTCGGCGGAATTTTTCGTATCAAGATTACCTGTCGGTTCATCGGCAAAAATGATCAACGGATCACGAACCAGCGCCCTTGCTATGGCAACACGCTGCTGCTCGCCTCCTGAAAGCTGATTGGGCGTATGATCAATTCGTTTTTCCAGACCAACCATCTTCAGCCGATCAATCGCCTCGTTGCGAAAGTTTCCTTTCAGCCCGCTGTAGATATAGGGAAGTCTGACATTATCGACAATGTCCATCCGCTTGAGCAGATGAAACTGCTGAAACACAAACCCGGCTACATTATTGCGCACTCCGGCCTGTTCATCCTCCGTCATGGTGTTGACATTGTTGCCGAAAATCCGGTACTCGCCCTTGTCAGGGTTGTCCAGAAGACCGAGAATCTGCAGCAGTGAGGATTTGCCGGACCCCGAGGCTCCCATGATGGAGACAAACTCCCCCTGCTCTATCGTCAGGGAAACACCGCGCAGTGCATGAACAGTGCTTTCACCGATCAGGTATGTCCGGTGCACATCAATAAGCTCAAGCATGCTGCTCATGGTTTCGGCTTACGCTGCTGTTGAGGCGAGAACGGGTTTGCACCTGCTTTGTTTTTCGGCAACACAAAGGTGGTATCGGGCAGCAGGACAACCGAGCTCTCCGTTAACCCGTCAAGGATCTCGATATTGGTGCCATCCTGCAATCCTGTCTCCACTCTGGTGTATCGCCTTCCTTTTTCAGTATCGTCACTTTTCTGGCGCACAAAGGTTTTGCCGTTTCTGTTCTGCACAGCGCTGATCGGTAAGAGAAGTGCTCCTTTCTTTTCCTGTACGATAATCTTGATATTGGCACTCATGCCGGAACGAAATACATCGGGAATGCGGTCGGGAATAATATCGACATTGTAGATGTTGACGTTGTTCTGCAGATGTGACTCATAGTAGAT
>CAIXLG010000103.1 GCA_903920215.1 uncultured Chlorobiaceae bacterium | reverse complement strand
GGCAGCTATCAATGTGGGGTTAGTTCCCGACAAGTACCAAATATCAACCTTGAAAGTTCATGTTAACTTATTAAATCTTAAAAAGATATGTCGGTCAGCAATAAATAGAGGTGCCCTTAATTAATTTCATCAGGAGATAATGCCATGTTAGACAAGTTCGTTTCCACATCACAAAAAGGCGTATCCATGATCCAGGACGCCATGATTGCTGCTCAGGTCAAGTTATTCTGCATCAAATCACAAAAAGGCGTAACTCTGATCGAGTACTCCCTGATTGCTGCATTGATTGCTGTTGTTTCGATTACAGGTCTTACTACTGTTGGAACTAAAGTAGCAAACCTGTTTACTACTTCTATCGCTACGAAGCTCCCGTAAAAACTATTTGATCATCAGCATTGGAACAACCAGTTTTCGTTCTCGCCATCGCTCTCACTTGAGGGCGATGGCAGATCGAGCTGTTCTTCAAGTGGATAAAACAGTATTTAGGGTGTCAAGGCATTTTACGGAACATCAGAACATGCGGTAAAAACACAAATCTGGACAGCAATTTCGGCTTGCGTGCTTGTTGTTTTGGCAAAAAAGAAACTCATTTTATATATAACGCGCTTCGTTTTTCTACAAATTTTTAACGTCAGGGAGTTTGAGAAAGTCAATATTTTAAAATTAGTCACCAATTCTATCGGCATAATTCAAAAGATATTTCCCTATAACTAATTTAATTTATTTGACTTATTGCCGGATCGAAGGAAAATCGAAAAAATAGTTTTTTTATTTATATCGTTCTTTTTTCTATATACATATTATATATGATACCATAGTACAGTACCCTGATATGCCCAAATAAGTGGATATGAAATAAGGCCTCAACTCATAGGGCTGGTTTTATGTGAGAGTAACATAGGAACTAATTTCACTTGGAAGGTAATGCTATGCTGAACAAATTCTTCTTTGTCAAATCACAAAAAGGCTTAACCCTGATTGAGTAGGCCTTGGTTGCTGTTGTTGCGATTGAAGGTTTCAATAGTGTTGGAACTGATTTTCGAACACTTTTATCCCTTATCGCAGCCAAGATCGCTAAAGTTGTTCCTTAAAAACTCTTTTATAGCCTAAGCAGTGAAACTACCAGTGTTCGTTCTCGCCATTGCACTCACTCTTGGAGCGATGGCAGCTTTTATCGCCTCCCGCTGGATGAGCGTCGCCCAAACCCCAGTATCCAGGGTCGTCATCGTTGAACAGCCTATCGAAGCCGGAAAAGCTGTTACAGCTGATCAAATCAAGGTCATCGATTGGCCCGGTTCGGCCGTTCCGCAAGATGCATCCACTAGCACACCCGACGTGGTTGGTCGAGTTGCCCGCGTCTCCATGATCCCGGGTGAGCCTGTTTTGCTTGGCAAATTGGTTCCAAAAAACTCAAGTGGTGGCTTATCCTCCATCATCCAGGAGGGCAAGCGCGCCATTACAGTTCAAGTAAACGAGGTGGTTGCGGTCGCCGGATTTGCCCTGCCAGGAAGCTATGTGGATGTTTTGGTTACCGGCAAAGATGCCAACCAACAGTCTTTTGCGCGAACAGTGCTGTCGCGCGTCAAAGTCTTGACCGCGGCCCAGGAAACCACTGCAGACCCGGCTAAACCAAAAGTGGTCAATGCCGTAACCCTTGAGCTTACGCCGCACGAAGCCGAAAAGCTCGACCTGGCCCGCAACATCGGGGTACTTTCTCTGGTCTTGCGCAACGATCTCGACACTGTCGAAGTAAACTCCGCAGGTGTGCGTCTGCCTGATATTGTGTATCCACAGTCCATTGTTTCAACCACCGCTTTGCTGGCTGCAAAAGTAGCACCTTCGCGTCAAAGCCGCAGACCCGAAGAAATCCGTGGCACCAGCCGCAAACACTAGCCAACATGCACATGAATTTGACATGCTTAAAGCGTTTGGCCTGCAGGATGAGTGCTCTTATAGCTCTTGCTGGCGCCGTACCCTTGGCCGCAGTGGCCGCTCCTGAACCTCTGGTTAAAAAGGTCGCACCTGAACCCGTTGCCAAAAAGCTCTTGCCTGCACCTGTCGCGAAAAAGGTCTTGCCCAAGCCTGTGCTCAAAAAGGCTTTCTCTAAAACCGTGAG
>CAIXLG010000102.1 GCA_903920215.1 uncultured Chlorobiaceae bacterium | reverse complement strand
TTCTTTAACATGAAATAGGTCCAAACAAAGGAGAGAATACAATGGCTGAACAAGTGAATCCGGCAGGAGTCAAGCCAAAGGGCACTGTCCCACCTCCCAAGGGGAACGCTCCTTCTCCGAAGGCGAACGGTGCCCAAGGTGCACCATCGGTTATCAAGGAGCAGGATGCAGCAAAAATGAGGAGGTTTCTGTTTCAGCGAACAGAAACACGCTCGACCAAGTGGTATCAGATTTTTGATACCGAGAAGATTGATGACGAACAGGTCGTCGGAGGTCATCTCGCACTGCTTGGAGTACTGGGATTTCTTATGGCGATCTACTACATCTCAGGTATTCAGGTTTTCCCCTGGGGCGCACCGGGTTTCCATGACAACTGGTTCTATCTGACTATCAAACCAAGAATGGTTTCTCTTGGCATTGATACTTACAGTACGAAAACAGAAGACCTTGAATTTGCAGCCACCAAACTTATTGGCTGGGCGTTATTTCACCTGCTTTCCGGTTCTATCCTTCTTTTTGGCGGATGGCGTCACTGGACCCACAATCTTACGAATCCATTTACCGGACGTGCCGGTAACTTCCGTGATTTCAGGTTCCTTGGCAAGTTTGGTGATGTCGTTTTCAGCGGAACCAGTGCAAAGACATACAAGGATGCACTTGGACCACACACTATTTACATGTCGCTGCTTTTTCTTGGCTGGGGTTTGCTGATGTGGTTTATACTCGGGTTCGAACCGATTCCTGATTTCCAGACCATCAATTCAGAGACCTTCATGTCTTTTGTGTTTTTTGTCATCTTTTTTGCTCTTGGTATTTACTGGTGGAACAATCCGCCGAATGCTGCGATCCACTTGAATGATGATATGAAAGCCGCTTTTTCTGTTCACCTGACAGCAATTGGCTACATTAATATCGCATTGGGTGTTATAGCTTTCGTCGCGTTTCAGCAGCCTTCATTTGCAGCGTATTACAAAGAACTTGACAACCTTGTCTTTTATCTTTATGGTGAGCCATTCAACAGGGTAAGCTATAATTTCGTTCAGGAAGGCGGTAAAATTATTTCTGGCTCGAAAGAGTTCGCTGATTTTGCTCCTTATGCAATTCTTCCCAAGAACGGTGCATCTTTCGGTATGTCAAGGGTTGTTATTAACCTGATTACTTTCAACCATATCATCTGCGGCGTTCTCTATGTTTTTGCCGGTGTCTATCATGGTGGTCAGTATCTCCTTAAAATCCAGCTTAACGGCATCTACAACCAGATCAAGTCCATCTGGATTACCAAAGGTCGTGATCAGGAAGTTCAGGTCAAGATTCTCGGTACAGTAATGGCGCTTTGTTTTGCCACTATGCTTTCGGTTTATGCAGTGATCGTTTGGAATACAATCTGCGAGCTGAATATTTTCGGCACAAATATCATGATGTCCTTCTACTGGCTGAAACCTCTTCCGATTTTCCAGTGGATGTTCACCGATCCAAGCATCAATGACTGGGTCATGGCTCATGTTATTACAGCTGGTTCACTCTTCTCTCTTATTGCGCTTGTGCGTATTGCATTCTTTGCACATACATCACCATTGTGGGATGATCTTGGTCTCAAGAAGAACTCCTATTCCTTCCCATGTCTTGGACCGGTTTACGGTGGAACTTGCGGTGTCTCGATTCAGGATCAGCTCTGGTTTGCAATGCTGTGGGGAGTCAAGGGTCTTTCTGCAGTCTGCTGGTACATTGATGGTGCATGGATTGCTTCGATGATGTATGGTGTTCCTGCTGCCGATGCAAAGGCATGGGATTCCGTTGCAGGTCTTCACCATCATTATTCAGCCGGTATTTTCTACTATTTCTGGACTGAAACCGTGACCATTTTCTCGAGTTCACACCTTTCGACCATTCTGATGCTTGGACATTTGATTTGGTTTATCAGCTTTGCTGTATGGTTTGAAGATCGCGGCTCACGTCTTGAAGGTGCTGATATTCAGACAAGAACCATCCGTTGGTTTGGAAAGAAGTTCCTTAACAGGGATGTTGAGTTCAGGTTCCCTGTATTGACCATATCAGATTCCAAAATGGCCGGTACGTTCCTTTACTTCGGTGGAACCTTTATGCTCGTATTTCTCTTTCTTGCTAACGGTTTCTATCAGACTGATGCACCGCTTAAGCCAACTGTCAGTGATGCAGCTATATCCGGACAGGTAATGCTGACCCAGGTTGTTGATTATCTGATGAAACTGATTGCTTAAATCACGATCATACATGAAGGAGCTTCAATGCTCCTTCATGTATTGATAGTTTGCTACTAAAGTTTACCATGTAATTAAAGAGGAGGGTTTTTATGGCCGATCCTGTACAAAAGCCAGATATCGTGTCACCACCTGCCGCAAAGGTTCCACCTGCTGCGCCGAAAGCTGTAGCTCCGGCAGCAAAGCTGGGACAGGCAAAACCAAAAGGGGCAGCCCCGAAATCATCGGGAAAACCTCGGCTTGAACCACTGAATACAAATCTCGGAAGAAGCGGCGTACGTCAGGAATCTGCTCTACCTGTAAAAAAATCCGCTCCAAAACCTGCCCCGGGTGCCAAGCCCGCACCAGGTGCAAAACCGGTACCGGGAGCAAAGCCAGCAGCACCAGCGGCGAAGGGCGCACCAGTTGCTCCTGCGGCAACTGCACCTGTCACAACAGCTCAACCTGTTGCAAAGAAGGCGGCTCCAAGAGCAAAATCACACTATTTTATCATTGAAAACCTCTGTGTTGGATGTGGACTCTGTCTTGACAAGTGTCCGCCGAAAGTCAATGCTATTGGTTACAAGTTCTATGGCGACGTTCAGGAAGGCGGATTCAGGTGTTATATTGATCAGGATGCCTGTATTTCCTGTTCAGCCTGTTTTTCAGCAGATGAATGCCCTTCAGGAGCTTTACTCGAGGTGCTTCCTGATGGTGAAGTGCTCGACTTTACCTATACGCCACCTGAGAGAATTGATTTTGATCTCAGGTTTCTGCACAGATTTCACAGAGAAGCGCGATAGGCCAGGCAGGGTTTTGCAATCTTGTTATTAATTTTTTTAAAAAGCATTGCTTCGTATGAAGCAATGCTTTTTTTTTGAAGATCGTAATCTCATATGCTGGAGCAAAATAACACAACAATGAACAATCCAGATTCCAGACGCTGTAAAGAAACAAGGTCTGATTCTCTGGCGTTGATTATTATACCCACATTCAATGAGGCTGAAAATATTGCCAGGTTATTGAACAAGCTCTCAGAACTTTATCAGTCCTCTGTTGATATTCTTGTCATTGACGATAACTCACCTGATGGAACCATTGATATTGTTTATTCAATGCAGGCGAACATAAGAGGGCTTCGTGTTATAAAGCGACAGAAAAAATTGGGGCTTGGTACAGCATATATTACGGGGTTTCACTATGCATTGGATCAGGGGTATCGATATGTCATAGAGATGGATGCTGATTATTCGCATGATCCTGCTGAAGTAAGCAGCTTTCTTGATGCCATTAAAGAAGCTGATCTGGTTATTGGATCAAGATATATGAACAATACTGTTAATGTGGTGAACTGGCCGTTAGGGAGGTTAATCCTGTCAAAACTGGCCAGTATTTATACACAGTTCATTACCGGACTGCCTGTTGATGATCCGACAAGTGGGTTTAAATGCTTTAATGCCAAAGTGTTACAAGCGCTTGATCTTGATTCTATTAACTCGCAGGGGTATTCATTTCAGATTGAGATGAATTTCAGGGTATGGAAGAAAGGTTTTACGATAAAAGAAATACCTATTGTCTTTGTAGATAGATCGGTGGGAAAATCAAAAATGACCAGAACAAACATCCGTGAAGCAATCTGGATTGTGTGGTGGCTTAAAATAAAATCGGTTTTCGGAAATTTGTAACGGTAGATAGCCTTACATGAAGGGGGTAAAAAGCACAAGCCCCGAATCTTCGGGGCTTGTGCTGAAAACTATACTAGGCTTCTTTTGAATCTTTTTGAGCGATGATCTGCTGAGCAATGTCGGGAGGCGCTTCCTCGTAATGGCTGAAACTGTATGAGTATCGTGCCCTGCTCTGCGTCAGCCGGGTAAGCGCATGATGGAATGGAGTCAGTGCAGCCTGGGGAATCAGTGCACGGATAATCTGCAGCCTCACATCAGAATCCATACCAAGGATTTTCCCTCGCCTGCTTGAAATATCACCGACAATCTCTCCAGTAAACTGTTCTGGCGCATAGACCGTCAAGGAGTATATCGGTTCAAGCAGCAGTGGTCTTGCTTTTTCGAAAGCATTCTTGAAGGCCATGCTGGCTGCGATTTTAAAGGCAAATTCAGAGCTGTCTACGGGATGGAAAGATCCGTCATAAGCAACAGCCTTGAGATCGACCACAGGATATCCGGCAAGAATACCTTTTTCTATGGTGTCATGAAGTCCTTTTTCAACAGCCGGGAGATAGCGGGTTGGGACAACGCCACCGACAACCTCACTTGCAAATACAAAGCCTGTATCGCGTGCGGTTGGTTCGATTCTTACCCATACGTCACCATACTGACCTCGTCCTCCAGATTGTTTTTTATATTTTCCCTGGGCTGATGAGGTGACGCGAATTGTTTCGCGGTAAGGAATTTTAATCGGGGCAATATCGACCTTGACATTGAACTTCGTCTGTAACCGGCTGATAATGATATCAAGGTGAGTTTCACCAAGAGTTTTAAGAATGGTCTGGTTGAATTCAACATCATGTTTGATGGTAAAGCTTGGATCCTCTTCATGAAGATGATGAAGACCGGCCGAAATCTTATCTTCGTCACCCTGGGTCAGGGGAATAATCGCGGTTGCCAGCATTGGTTCAGGGAAAACAATCGGGCTTATCTTGCAACTGGTACCTTTATCGGCGAGGGTATCATTGGTATGAGCATCCTTCAGCTTGACGACCATACCGATATCCCCTGCAAGCAGCTTGTCAACCGGAGTTTTTTTCTGGCCGATTATGGTGTAGACCTGACCTGGTTTTTCAAGTTGCCCGGTCTGTACATCAATAAGTTCATGTCCAGTTTCCAGATGACCCGAGTAAACCCTGAGGTAGGAAATCTCACCAACACGGGGTTCAGACATCGTTTTGAAAATAAAGGCAACAGTTGGACCTTCCGGGTTTGGTTGCATAAGGTTTTTTGATCCATCAATCGTAGAAATGGAGTGTTCCGGTCCGCGTTCAATAGGTGATGGACAGAGGTTGACGATGGCGTTCAGCAGCCGTTCTGATCCTATGAGGTGAAGAGGTGAGGTACAGAAAACAGGGAAAAAAGTTCTGCTGACCAGTGCGGATTTAATGCCATCCCTCAATTCATCTTCGGTCAGGGTACCAACTTCGAAAAACTTGTTCATCAACTCTTCATCAGTTTCAGCAATCGCTTCAACAAGCTGCTGATGCAGTTCCTCCGCCTGTTTCAGATGAAGATCGGGGATATCGGAGATGGTCATGCCTCCGGTTTTGTCGGGGCTGAAGGTAAGCTGCTTCATCAGAAGGACGTCAATGAGGGTATGATGCCCTACCCCTTCTTCGGCAGGAAACTGTATGGGAGTAACAAGATTACCGAAATGATTCCTGAGCCCCTGAACGGTGGCATTGAAGTTGGTTCGGTCGGCATCAAGTTTAGTTAAAATAAACATCGTTGGTTTGTAATACTCCCTGGTATACTCCCAAATTGTATCGGTTCCTACCTCAACACCTGATGCTGAATTTACAGTAATCAGAACGGTATCGGCAACCCGCATGGCTGATTTGACATCTCCGTGAAAGTCAAGCAGGCCTGGTGTATCTATAATATTTATTTTACAATCGTTCCAGAAGCCGTTGATCAGGCTTGTGTTGAGGCTGTGTTTTCTTTGAATTTCATCTGCAGAGTAATCAGAAAGGGTGTTTCCTTCGTCAATACTGCCGAGGCGGTTAATGACGCCCATTGTCAAGGCAAGTGATTCAGTGAGCATGGTTTTGCCACTGCCGGCATGACCAGTAATGACAATGTTTCGCAATTGATCCGGTAGGACGGCTTGCATAGCAGGACTCCTTTGTTGAATTAATAATGGTCTTGCAGGTCACTCAAATACAAAGAACAAGGCACTTGCTATCGCTGATCTGCTAAAGCCTGAAATGTAATTAACAAAAAAAAAATCTTATTTGCTGTTGTCTCAACAATGAAATGGATAGGAAAAAAAGATATATTTTCCAGTTATCGTTGAGCATAAAATGCTTAAGGGTTCCTTTGTGCGATAAAAGCATGTAACAACAATAAATCTATTTCCTTATGCCTATTATCACTAAGATTCTTGCCCGCCAGATTCTTGATTCAAGAGGAAATCCAACTGTAGAGGTTGATGTATACTCCGAAAGCTCTTTTGGTCGTGCTGCAGTGCCAAGTGGTGCTTCGACAGGCATCCATGAAGCATCTGAGCTCAGAGATGGTGATGCGAGTGTCTACCTTGGCAAGGGCGTTCTGAAGGCTGTTGAAAACGTTAATACGGTTATTAATGAAGCGTTGACCGGGATGCTGGTGACCGAACAGCAGGAAATTGACGAAGCGTTGATTGCTCTGGACGGAACACCCAACAAATCGCGGCTTGGCGCAAACGCCATTCTCGGTGTTTCTCTTGCTTGTGCAAAGGCTGGTGCAGAATACACCGGACTTTCTCTATTCCGATATATCGGAGGCACATTGGCGAATACCCTTCCTGTGCCGATGATGAACGTTCTTAATGGCGGCGCACATGCCGACAATACCGTTGATTTTCAGGAATTCATGATCATGCCAGCAGGGTTCAGCTCCTTTTCTGATGCATTGCGTTCCGGCGCTGAAATATTTCACGCACTTAAGGCTTTGCTGAAAAGCAAAGGCCTGAGTACATCTGTTGGAGATGAAGGCGGTTTTGCCCCTAACCTGCGTTCAAACGAGGAGGCAATTGAACTTGTGATCGAGGCAATCGGCAAAGCCGGCTATAAGGTTGGTTCACCTACAGATAAAGGAGGCCTCGGTGAAGCACAGGTTATGATTGCCCTTGATCCGGCAAGCTCGGAATTTTATGATGCTGAAAAGAAAAAGTATGTATTCAAGAAGTCATCAAAACAGGAACTTTCATCTTTGCAGATGGCTGAATACTGGGAAAAATGGGCTAGCGACTACCCGATTATTTCAATTGAGGATGGCATGGCTGAAGACGACTGGGCAGGCTGGAAAATATTGACAGATAAAATCGGCTCAAGGGTCCAGCTTGTTGGCGATGACCTGTTTGTTACCAACAGCAAAAGACTGGCTGAGGGTATTGAACGAAAGGTAGCCAATTCCATTCTTATCAAGGTCAACCAGATCGGTACGTTGACCGAAACACTTCAGGCAATCAGTCTTGCAAAATCGAATGGATACACTTCCGTCATCAGTCATCGAAGCGGTGAAACCGAGGACAGTACCATAGCCCAGATTGCAGTAGCAACCAATGCCGGCCAAATCAAGACAGGCAGTCTTTCGCGTTCGGACCGTATGGCAAAGTACAATGAACTGCTTCGTATTGAGGAGGAGCTTGGCGATCAGGCCCGATACCCTGGAAAAAACACATTCCGGGTATAATGAAATTCTACAGGGAACCCTTTTCACAAAGGGTTTCTCTCGTTGCGCAGCATCTGCTGTATTATCAGCAGCACTTGGCAACCAAAAGTGATAGTAAGTGTGAAAAAATTTATCGATAGAATCTGGGAGTACATTCGTGCCAACCCGAAAAAGTTTTTTTTTCGGGTAGCGTTTGCACTGTTCATACTTTGGATATTTTTTGACGATTATGGAGTCGTGAAAAGAATCCATATGGAAGCAGAGCACCGTACGCTTCTTGAGCAGCAGAAAATTGAGCAAAAGAAGATCATTGATAACGAGCTGCGCATCCAGCATGCCCATGAGCCTGACAATATAGAAAAGGCAGCAAGGGAGAAATATAATTATCGAAAACCGGGAGAAACCCTGTTTATCATTAGATCACATTAGTTTTTTATTCAACAGTAATACCATCAAATGTATCAGTACCGCCGTCGTTTAACCCGTGAAGTTTCTTTTGGATCCATTCTGTTGGGAGGGTATCAGCCGATAAGGGTAGAGTCCATGACAAATACGCACACCATGGATACTGCAGCCACTGTTGAGCAGTGCAGGAGGCTGTATGAAGCCGGGTGTGAAATTATCCGTCTCACGGTTCCAACAGAGAAGGATGCTGATAATCTCAGGAACATACGTGACCAGCTTCGTCGTGATGGCATTGATACACCGCTCGTTGCCGATATTCACTTTTCTGCCCGGGCGGCCCTGAAGGCTGTTGAATTTGTTGAAAATATACGCATCAACCCGGGCAACTATGCTGCCCGCCAGAAGTTTTCAACCAGTGAATATACCGAAGACGAATATCAAGAAGAGCTTCGGCATGTCCGTCTTGAATTTTTGCCACTTGTTGAAAAAGCCCGCAAGAATGGTGTGTCGATGAGAATAGGCACCAATCATGGCTCTTTATCGGACAGGACGGTCAGCCGATATGGCAATTCGCCTGAAGGTATGGTTGAAGCGGCTCTTGAGTTTGGCCGGATATGTGAAGATGTTGGATATCACGACATTCTTTTTTCAATGAAATCGTCTAATGTCCGGGTGATGATTCAAGCGTACAGACTCCTTGTCGAGAAGGCAGACGCCGAACTTATGCATGCCTACCCTCTTCATCTGGGAGTAACAGAAGCTGGAGATGGCAACGAGGGTCGAGTTAAATCTGCAATGGGTATTGGAGCTCTCCTTGAAGACGGCCTTGGTGATACGATAAGAGTCTCCCTGACTGAGGATCCTGTGCATGAGGTTCCTGTTGGTTTTGCTATCGTTAAAAAATATAATGACTTTCATCTTGTCAAAGGTGATAAAGGGCATCTTCCTCTGAAGCATATTGTTGATAGCCGCAATCGGCAAAATAATCACAATCTTACGCCCCCTGATTCTCTGCCTTTCAATCCGTTCAGCTATCAGCGCAGGGGGTCTTTTCCGATTTCAATTGCTGGTCTTCTGATTGGGGGAGACAATGTACCTAAAGTTGAAACTGAAGTGCACGCTCCACTTTCAGAAGTTGATGCGGTCTTACAAGAGGCCGTTCAGAGGCTTGCACCGGAAAAGTCTCATGATGCCATACGCTCAGAGTTTGCTTCTGTTCGGGTTAACAGTTCTGCAGATCTTGACGGGCTTGACACTCTTCTCCAGCAACTTGGTGGTGCCGCTCACTTTATTGTTGCGTCAACAAGTGATGTGTCACTTGCTGTCATGCTGCTTGATAAAGTTTCAAAAGTAAGGCTTGATATTGTTGAGGGAGAACAGCTTGGAAAGGATTTTTTGAAGGATCTCGGCAATGATCGTCCTGGGGTATTGGAACTCTGCTTTTTGCATGAATATGCAGGGCAATCTGTTCCTGCTGAGGTTCTTGCACATCTTGCCGAACAACTCCGGAAGCAGGGCGTTAAGCGACTATTGTTTTCAATCATTTCAGAGAATGCTGTTTTTGCCTATCGCAGGCTTGTTCAGGCATTCAACAGCCGATCTCTTGACTATCCCCTTGTTGTTCGCTTCAAGGGGGAAACTTCAGATCGGCTTGAGAGTCTCATAAGCAGTTCGGTGCAGGCAGGGGCACTTTTTTGTGACGGTATAGGTGACATTCTTGCGCTTGCTACCAGACTTTCAGTTGATGAGGAGGTTAATCTGGCATTCAATATTCTTCAGGGAGCAAGAATCAGAATGTCCAAAACTGAATTTATTTCCTGTCCCGGCTGTGGCAGAACCTATTTTGATCTGGAAAAGGCAACAGCAGCAATAAAAGAGCGGACAGGCCACCTTAAAGGTTTGAAGATTGGAATCATGGGGTGTATTGTTAATGGCCCCGGAGAGATGGCGGATGCTGATTTCGGCTATGTTGGCGCAGGAAAAAACAGAATCAGTCTCTATGTCGGCAGGGAGTGTGTGGAAGAAAATATTTCCGAAAAGGAGGCAGTAGAACGCCTCATAGGGCTTATAAAAGAGCGTGGGAGATGGATTGATCAGGTATAAAGAATCGATACGGTTTCATGACAGCCTTATAACCGTTTTTCTTTGACATTGTTATGTTTTGTTCCTTGATAACCGGGGCTTCCATGGGGATTGGTGAGGCCTTTGCCAGAGAATTCGCCAGAAGAGGTCACAACCTGGTACTTGTTGCCCGCTCTCAAGACAGATTGCAGGCTCTCGGTGAGGAGCTTCGGCAAAAAAGTGGAATAGAGGTTGAAGTTTGTGTTGAAGATCTGAGCGACACTGAAAGTCCGGGACGAATTTATGAGTTTTGCAGGGGAAAGAAGGCAGATGTTGAAATCCTTGTTAATTGTGCGGGAATATCATGTGCGGGTGATTTTGCTGAAATACCAGAAAAAAAGCTCGAAGAGATAGTTATGGTCAATGTGATGGCAACTGCAAGGCTTACGCGCATGTTTCTCTCTGATATGGTTGCAAGGAAACAGGGAAGTATAATTAATGTTGCCTCTTTAGGGGGGCTTCAGGGTGTTCCCGGTCTTGGACTCTATTCTGCGACAAAGTCTTTTGTGATAACATTGAGCGAAGCGCTTCATGAAGAAGTTAAGGGAGCAGGGGTACAAGTTATCGCAGTTTGTCCGGGTTTTATCAATACCGGTTTTTTTAAGCATTCCGGTCATAATGCAGCCAATCTCAGGTTACCGATTTCCGGAACAGATGTTGTCGTCAAAGCGGCAATACGAGGATTGAGGCATAATCGTATACGTATATTCCCTACATTGATAGATAATATGTTGGCTTTTTCGCAAAGGCTAGTGACGAGAAGTATAGTAATACGGCTTGCAGGGTATTTTGCTGCGGTAAAGGATTAATTAATATAATAATCCTTTTTTCTTTGTATTTTTAAAACCTGTCATTATATTACCAGCCCTGTTTTTTGAGTTTTGAGTTGCTGGTGTAGCTCAATTGGTAGAGCAGCTGATTTGTAATCAGCAGGTTGCGGGTTCGAGTCCCATCACCAGCTCTTGATGTTAGGGGTAGGTAGCGAAGTGGTTAAACGCAACAGACTGTAAATCTGTCGACTATGTCTTCGGAGGTTCGAATCCTCCCCTACCCACTGTTTTTATGCGTATCAGGCTGATATAGCTCAGTTGGTAGAGCACTTCCTTGGTAAGGAAGAGGTCATCGGTTCGAGTCCGATTATCAGCTCAGGTTTTGGAGGTATTGATTGATACGTCAGTAGCTTAATTGGTAGAGCAGCGGTCTCCAAAACCGCAGGTTGGGGGTTCGATTCCCTCCTGACGTGCACGCAAAGTAAATCTTTTACTGTATTTATTCGAGGTTTCTATTCATGATTAAATATATCGGCAAAGCAAATCAGTATTACCGTGATGTAGTCGGTGAGATGCGAAAGGTTGTCTGGCCGAGCAAGGAAGAAATCAAGGATTTAACGATTGTTGTGTTGACGGTTTCAGGTATACTTGCCTTGTTTACGTTTCTTGTCGACTGGGTCATAAATTTCGTTATGGGAAAGTTATTGTAAGAAACAGTGTTAAGGTGATTTGAATGAGCGCTAAGAAAAAAGAATTTGAGGTTCAGGGTGTTCCGGTTGCGCGCTGGTATGCACTAAGAATTTATTCGGGCCATGAGCGCAAGGTTAAAGAGTCGATTGAGGCTGATGTGCTTCGTAGTGGGTTGGGTGAGAAGATATTGCAGATCTATGTTCCTTATGAACGTTTTGTAGAAGTAAAAAACGGCAAGAAAAGAAGTTTAACCAAAAATGCTTTCCCTGGTTATGTGCTCATCGAAGCCGTGCTTGACAAGCAGACAAGGAATCTTATCCTTGATATTCCATCTGTGATGGGTTTTCTTGGTGTTGATGATGTCCCTACACCGTTGAGGCCTGATGAGGTTGAAAAGATTCTGGAGCCGGAGAGTTCAATAGAGCATCGCTCTATAGTTGAGTCGCCGTTCAAGATTGGTGATTCAGTCAAGGTGACTGATGGGCCTTTCAGTTCGTTGACCGGCGTTGTTCATGAGGTTTCCACTGAAAGAATGAAGGTAAAGGTTATGATAAGCTTTTTTGGTCGCAGTACGCCGACAGAGCTTGATTTTTCACAGGTTAAGTCAGTTTCCCAATAATTAGGGCTTAAGTAATTTTAAGCTTCTGAATAGAAATAGATTATGGCAAAAAAGGTAATCGGTTTTATCAAGCTTCAGATCCCAGCCGGTGCAGCAAACCCTGCTCCTCCTGTCGGTCCAGCTCTTGGTCAGAAAGGTGTGAATATCATGGAGTTTTGCAAGCAGTTCAATGCAAAAACCCAGTCTGAATCAGGGATGATTATTCCGGTAGTCATTACGGTATTCTCTGACAAGTCGTTCACGTTTATTACAAAGACCCCTCCAGCGGCAGTTCTTCTTCTTAAGGAGGCCAGTTTGAAGAAGGGTTCAGGTGAGCCTAACCGTAACAAGGTTGGTTCCGTCAGTCGTGAGCAGGTTCGCAGAATAGCTGAACTCAAAATGCCCGATCTTAATGCTGTCGATATCAGCGGTGCAGAAGAGATGATCATGGGGACAGCAAGAAGCATGGGGATTTTAATTCAGGATTGATTGTCTGTTTTTAATGATCAAGGATGTGGGAGGCCCGGAACGGCCGCTTTTTTAACCACTTATACAAGAGTAAACAATGTCTGGAAAAAAATACAGAAATGCTTCACTGAAGGTTGATCGTTTTCATGAATACGATCTCGTTGACGCAGTGGAGAAGGTAAAGGAGATTACTGAGGCTAAATTTGACGCAACGGTTGATATTGCCGTCAAGCTTGGAGTTGATCCCCGGCATGCTGATCAGGTTGTCCGCGGAACGGTGATGCTCCCGCATGGTACAGGTAAAACTGTTTCTGTTCTGGTAGTATGTAAAGAGGCAAAGGCTGAGGAAGCAAGAGAAGCTGGAGCGGATCTTGTTGGTTTTGAGGAGTATATCGAAAAAATCCAGGAAGGATGGACGGGTGTTGATGTTATTATAGCAACTCCTGATGTCATGGGTCAGCTCGGTAAAGTTGCCAAGATTCTCGGACCACGTGGTTTAATGCCGAATCCAAAATCTGGAACGGTTACCATGGATGTCGCCAAAGCGGTCAAGGAAGTCAAGGCCGGTAAAATTGAATTCAGGGTAGATAAGGCGGGAAATGTTCATGCTCCTGTCGGCAAGGTTTCGTTTCAGCCTGACCAGCTGGTTGCCAATATTGGAAGCTTCCTTAAAGAGGTTGTTCGTTTAAAGCCATCAGCAGCCAAGGGTCAGTATGTGCAGGGAATCGCGCTTTCAAGCACTATGTCCCCGAGCGTGAAGGTTAAAATGGAAAAATTTGTCGCCTAATAAAAACGGTTTATACGATGAAGCGAGATACAAAAGAGCAGATAGTTCAGGAAGTTGCTGAGCAGATCAATAAGTCACAGGGTATATATCTGACTGAATTTCAGGGGTTGAGCGTCGCTAAAATGGCGGAGCTTCGCCGGGAGTTCAGAAATGTTGGTGTTGAGTATCGTGTTGTAAAAAACACACTCATAAAAAAAGCTCTGAAAGATTTGGGAGTTGCTGACAAGCTTGCTCCAGGTCTTACTGGAACCACTGCGTTGGCGTTCGGACTCGATGATCCGATAGCTCCGGCAAAGGTTATCAAAAAGTTCAGCAAAAGTAATGAGGCGCTTAAGTTTAAAATGGCATCAATTGACGGTGTTGTTTTTGGCGCTGACTCACTTTCTCAGCTTTCCGAAATGCTCACCAAGACCGAAAATGTCGGTCGTGCAGCAGGATTGATCAACGGTGTTGTCAGTTCTGTTCCGATGGTGGTTAATGCGGTGACGAGAAATCTTGTCTATGCTCTTGATCAGATAGCAAGACAAAAACAGTAAGCAATACAAATCTATTACGCACTCAACAAATTATTTTAATTGTAAATTATTAAACAAGAGAGAGGGAATAATGTCTATCGAAACACTTGTAGAGCAGATTGGTAAGTTGACTCTTACAGAGGCTTCTGAATTGGTGAAGGCTCTTGAAGAGAAGTTTGGTGTCAGTGCTGCTCCTGTTGCAGTTGCCGGTGTTGCTGCTGCACCTTCTGGTGAAGTTGCCGTACAGGAAGAGCAGACTGAGTTTGACGTTATATTGACAGCCGCAGGCGAAAGCAAGATTAACGTAATCAAGGCTGTTCGTGCTATTACAGGTCTTGGTTTGAAAGAAGCCAAGGATCTTGTTGATGGAGCGCCGAAGACAGTGAAAGAAGCTGTTTCCAAGGATGAGGCAGAAAAGATTGCCAAAGAGCTGAAAGATGCGGGCGCATCTGTTGAGTTGAAGTGATCTTTTAAAAGAGTCATTACTATAGCAAGCTCCGTTTCTATATGAGACGGAGCTTTGTCTGTTTGTGTAAGTACCGTATTTATGAAAGTTCCTGTGATGATACGATTAAGGTTCAGTCGGACTTTTTAGTTGTCCAGCAAAGTTTTTGAGGAACTTTGTGCGGACTTAATCTGTAAGTAATTCATGCAATTGATAAAAGCGAGGTGCATGTGAAAGTGGCTGATGCAACAATACCGTGTATTGACTTTTCGAAAATCAAAAGTGTTATAGAAGCTCCCGACTTATTAAAAGTTCAGTTAGATTCATTTCATAATTTCATACAGGATAGCGTTCCTCTTTCCAAGAGAAAGGACCAGGGTTTGGAACGGGTTCTGCGCGGCGCATTCCCTATTACTGATACGAGGGGTCTGTATCTGCTTGAGTATATCACTTATAGCTTTGATAAACCGAAATACACCGTTGAAGACTGTATTGAGCGCGGGCTGACCTATGATGTTTCCCTTAAAGTCAAGCTCAAGCTTTCATACAAGGATGAGGCGGATGAGACAGACTGGAAAGAGACCATACAGCAGGAGGTCTATCTGGGCAGGATTCCGTATATGACGGAGCGTGGTACTTTTATTGTCAACGGCGCTGAAAGGGTTGTGGTTGCCCAGCTTCATCGTTCGCCAGGCGTTGTGTTCAGTGAGGCCATACATCCGAACGGCAAGAAAATGTATTCGGCAAAAATCGTTCCGACCAGAGGATCATGGATTGAGTTTCAGACCGATATCAATAATCAGATTTTTGTATATATCGACCAGAAAAAGAACTTTCTGGTCAGTGCACTTCTCCGTGCGATAGGATTTGCAAGGGATGAGGATATTTTAGGTTTGTTCGACCTCGTTGAAGAGGTATCACTGAAATCAACCAAAAAGGATCAGCTTATCGGACAGTATCTGGCTTCAGATATTGTTGATATGCAGACGGGCGAAGTGGTTAGTGCGAGAACTGCAATAACTGAAGATATCTTTGAGCAGATTCTTGCCGCCGGGTATAAAAGTGTGAAGGTAATGAAGACCTACTCCGGCAGCGACAAGGGACCGGACAAGTCTATCATTATCAATACCATTCTTAATGATAATTCGGCAACAGAGGAAGAGGCGCTTGAGATCGTTTATGAAGAGCTGAGAGCGAATGAAGCTCCCGATATCGATGCCGCAAGAAGCTTTCTTGAGAGAACATTTTTCAACCAGAAAAAATACGATCTCGGTGAAGTTGGCCGGTACAGGATTCAGAAGAAACTTGGCAAAGAGTTTGATGATCTGAAAGAATATCTCTCAGGAAAGCCTGAACTAAAACAGCTTTCTGATACCATATACGAAAAAATTCTACAGACAATACAGTCCTTTTCCGATGAACCTGTCGGAGAGGATATTCTTGTTTTGACACATTACGATATTATTTCCGTCATTTATTATCTCATCAAGCTTGTCAACGGGCTGGCTGAGGTTGATGATGTCGATCATTTGGCAAACCGTCGTGTTCGCTCCGTGGGTGAACAGCTTGCTGCCCAGTTTGTTATAGGTCTGGCGAGGATGGGCAAAAATGTTCGTGAAAAGCTCAACTCCAGGGACTCGGATAAAATAGCTCCTGCAGACCTTATCAATGCCCGTACAGTGTCGAGCGTTGTATCGAGCTTCTTTGCTACAAGCCAGCTTTCACAGTTTATGGATCAGACAAATCCACTGGCTGAAATGACCAACAAGAGAAGGGTTTCCGCTCTTGGACCTGGTGGTCTTACCAGAGAACGTGCAGGTTTTGAGGTTCGTGACGTTCACTATACGCACTACGGCAGGCTCTGCCCTATTGAAACCCCTGAAGGTCCGAACATTGGCCTGATTTCGTCGTTGTCTGTCTATGCTGAAATAAACGATAAAGGCTTTATCCAGACTCCATACCGGGTCGTCGATAAAGGTCAGGTTACTGATACGGTTCTGATGCTTTCGGCTGAAGATGAAGAAAACAAGATTACCGTACCGGTCAGTGTTCCCCTTGATGAGAACAATAGAATAGCGGTTGAGACTGTACAGGCGAGGACCAAGGGTGACTACCCGGTTGTCGCGGCAGAGGACGTTAACTTTATGGACGTCTCTCCAGTACAGATTGTCAGTGCCGCAGCAGCTTTGATTCCATTCCTTGAGCATGATGATGGAAACCGTGCTCTTATGGGAGCCAACATGCAGCGACAGGCAGTACCTCTCCTGACCTCTGAGGCTCCAGTGGTTGGAACCGGTATGGAAGCCAAAGTAGCCAGGGATTCGCGTTCAGTGATTATTGCTGAAGGTCCCGGTGTTATTGAAGACGTCACTGCTGAATATATTCAGGTTCGTTATGATCTTGATGCTGATAATAACGTTCTCTCGATGCTTGATCCTGATGAGGGTCTGAAAACCTATAAACTCATCAAGTTCAAGCGATCAAACCAGGATACCTGTATTTCACAGAAACCTCTCGTGCATATCGGACAACGAGTTGAAAAAGGTTTTATACTTTCCGACAGTTCGTCAACCGATAACGGCGAACTGGCGCTTGGAAAAAATGTTCTGGTAGCCTTCATGCCCTGGCGTGGTTATAACTTTGAAGATGCTATCATTCTCAGTGAAAGGCTTGTTTATGACGACGTCTTTACCTCGATTCATATTCATGAATTTGAGGCAAATGTTCGTGATACCAAGCGTGGGGAAGAGCAGTTTACCCGTGATATCTATAACGTGAGTGATGAAGCTCTCAGAAACCTTGATGAAAACGGTATCGTGCGTAACGGTGCAGAAGTCAAGGAACGGGATATCCTTGTCGGTAAAATAACGCCGAAGGGTGAGAGCGATCCTACACCTGAAGAAAAGCTGCTGAGAGCGATTTTCGGTGATAAATCAAGCGATGTCAAAGACGCTTCAATGCATGTTCCTGCCGGAATGAAAGGTATTGTCATCAAGACAAAACTATTCAGTCGCAAGAAAAAGGTCGGCATGGATTCAAAGGAGAAGATTGAGGTTGTTGACAAGAAGTACGACTATAAGGAGTTTGATGTCAGAAAGCGGTTTGCCGAATGGCTGAAACAGCTGCTTAATGGTAAAACATCTACAGGTGTGTATAGTGATAAAGGCAAACAACTGGTAGCAGAAGGTGCTTTGTATGATGCTACTGTACTTGCCAAATTCAGTGCAATGCCGTTCCTCGAGTCCATTGATTTTTCTAAAGGTCTGACTGACTCTTCAAAGGTGAATGATCATGTCATCCGTCTTGTCAAAGAGTTCCGATTCAAGCTTAAAGATCTTTCAGATGAGAGAGAAAACGAAAAGTACAAGATCAATGTGGGTGATGAACTTCCTCCTGGTATAGAGGAACTTGCCAAAGTCTATATTGCTCAGAAAAGGAAAATTCAGGTCGGCGACAAGATGGCTGGCCGGCATGGAAACAAGGGTGTCGTAGGCAAGATTCTTCCGGTTGAGGATATGCCGTTTATGGCAGATGGCACTTCGGTCGATATTGTTCTTAATCCGCTTGGTGTTCCTAGCCGTATGAATATCGGTCAGCTTTATGAGACCTCACTGGGTTGGGCAGCTAAAAAACTCGGAGTGAAGTTTAAAACTCCTATTTTTAATGGCGCTACCTACCAGGAAGTACAAAAAGAGCTTGAACGGGCTGGTCTGCCTATACACGGCAAAGTCAGTCTCTTTGACGGACGTACCGGTGAGCGTTTTGATGATGAAGTTACCATTGGTTATATCTACATGCTCAAACTGGGCCATCTTGTTGATGACAAGATACATGCCCGTTCTACAGGACCATACTCTCTTATCACGCAGCAGCCTCTCGGCGGTAAAGCACAGTTTGGTGGTCAGAGATTTGGTGAAATGGAAGTTTGGGCTCTTGAAGCTTATGGTGCAGCAAATATCCTTCGGGAAATGCTTACGGTTAAATCCGATGACGTTATCGGTCGGAACAAAACCTATGAAGCCATTGTGAAAGGCCAGAACCTGCCGGAACCGGGTATACCGGAATCTTTCAACGTCCTTATCAGGGAGTTGCAGGGGCTTGGGCTTGAGATTCGTATTGACGACAGGGTTCCTTAGTAATGTGTTAATTCGCGTGTACATCATTAACGGACAGTAAACAGAGTCGTTTAACAAGAGGAATTGACTATGATATTTTCACAGGGAGCTTCGCCTTTGAAAGGCGATTTTTCAAGGATAAAATTCAGTATTGCATCACCCGAAAGCATTCTTGCTCACTCAAGGGGAGAGGTACTGAAACCTGAGACGATAAATTACCGTACCTTCAAGCCTGAGCGTGATGGCTTGATGTGCGAAAAAATATTTGGTCCTACGAAGGATTGGGAGTGTTACTGCGGAAAGTATAAACGCGTACGCTATAAAGGGATTATTTGCGATCGATGCGGTGTTGAGGTTACGACCAAAAGTGTAAGGCGGGAGCGCATGGGGCATATATCCCTGGCAGTTCCTGTCGTGCATACCTGGTTTTTCCGCTCTGTTCCCAGCAAGATAGGCGCTTTGCTCGACCTTTCGACCAAAGAGCTCGAAAGGATCATTTATTATGAAGTCTATGTTGTCATCAATCCGGGAGAACCTGGAGAGAAGCAGGGCATCAAGAAGCTTGACCGTCTGACTGAAGAACAGTATTTCCAGATTATTACCGAGTATGAGGATAATCAGGATCTCGAAGATTCAGATCCCGACAAGTTTGTTGCCAAAATGGGTGGAGAAGCTATTCATATGCTTCTTAAGAACATTGATCTCGATTCATCAGCAATTCATCTGCGTAAAGTGCTTAAAGAGAGCAATTCAGAGCAGAAAAGAGCGGATGCACTCAAAAGACTCAAGGTTGTTGAGGCATTCAGAAAAAGTTATGAACCGCATAAAAAAACACGGAAGAAGCCACTTGGGCTGTTTCCGGAGGATGAGCTACCCGAGCCTTATGTCTATGAAGGTAATAAGCCAGAGTATATGGTGATGGAAGTCGTTCCGGTCATTCCTCCTGAGCTTCGACCACTTGTTCCGCTGGAAGGCGGAAGGTTTGCCACATCCGATCTTAATGATCTTTATCGCAGAGTTATTATTCGTAACAACCGGCTGAAAAAACTCATTGATATCCGAGCCCCTGAGGTTATTCTGCGAAATGAAAAGAGAATGCTGCAGGAAGCAGTTGATGCATTGTTCGATAATTCCCGCAAGGCCAATGCCGTGAAAACCGGCGAATCAAACAGGCCTTTAAAATCACTTTCAGATTCACTGAAGGGTAAGCAGGGCCGTTTTCGCCAGAACCTGCTTGGTAAGAGGGTTGACTATTCAGGTCGTTCGGTTATCGTTGTTGGACCGGAGTTGAAACTCCATGAGTGCGGTCTTCCGAAAAGCATGGCTATTGAGCTCTTCCAGCCTTTTGTGATCAGACGTCTTGTCGATCGTGGTATAGCCAAATCGGTGAAGTCGGCTAAGAAACTTATTGATAAAAAAGATCCGATTGTCTGGGACGTGCTTGAAAAGGTTATTGATGGAAGACCGGTTATGCTCAACAGGGCACCTACTCTTCACCGTCTTGGTATTCAGGCTTTTCAACCGGTGCTTATAGAGGGCAAGGCTATTCAGATTCATCCACTGGTCTGTACTGCTTTCAACGCTGACTTTGATGGTGACCAGATGGCTGTTCATATCCCTCTGTCACAGGAAGCGCAGCTTGAGGCTTCATTGCTTATGCTGTCCTCTCATAATCTTATTCTGCCTCAGTCCGGCAAGCCAGTCACTGTTCCGTCACAGGACATGGTACTTGGTATGTATTTTCTTACCAAGTCACGCGTTCGAGATGTAGGTGAAGGTCTGATATTTTACAGTCCTGAAGATGTCCTCATTGCTTTCAATGAACAGCGAGTAGGACTGCATGCTCAGATATTTGTCCAGTATTCCGGGCAGGTCGATCAAAAATTTGATCCGCTCCGGGTACTTGATACCATTGTTGAGCCAAATTCCGAAAAGTCTGTCTGGCTTAAATCACAGCTTCAAAAGAGTGCAATAGTGCTGACTACTGTTGGCAGGGTTATTTTCAACCAGCATGTACCTGATGAGATAGGGTTTATCAATCGTGTTATTGACAAGAAAGTTGCCAAGGAGCTTATCGGGCGCCTGAGCAGTGATGTCGGAAATGTTGAAACAGCCAAATTCCTTGATAATATCAAGGAGGTCGGGTTCCACTATGCAATGAAAGGCGGCCTTTCTGTAGGTCTTTCTGATGCGATTGTTCCTGAAACCAAGGTCAAGCATATCAAAAATGCGCAGCGTGAGAGTACCAAAGTTGTTAAAGAGTACAATCGCGGTACATTGACTGATAATGAGCGTTACAATCAGATTGTTGACGTCTGGCAGAAAACATCAAATATTGTTGCTGAAGAGTCATATCAGAAGTTGAAAAAAGACCGTGACGGTTTTAATCCTCTCTATATGATGCTTGATTCCGGAGCCCGTGGTTCCAGAGAGCAGGTTCGACAGCTTACAGGTATGAGAGGTCTTATTGCCCGTCCCCAGAAGTCCATGTCGGGACAGCCGGGTGAAATTATTGAAAACCCGATTATCTCGAATCTTAAAGAGGGGCTTACCGTTCTTGAGTATTTTATTTCAACACACGGTGCACGTAAGGGTCTTTCTGATACATCACTGAAGACGGCTGATGCCGGTTACTTGACCAGACGACTCCACGATGTTGCCCAGGATGTCATTGTGACCATTGATGACTGTGGAACAACCCGTGGCCTCTATGTTCATCGCAATATCGAGGAAGAGACCAGCGGTCAGATCAAGTTCCGTGAGAAAATCAAAGGTCGTGTTGCTACCCGTGATATTTACGATACACTGAATAACAAGGTGATTGTAAGCTCCGGGGACATCATTACAGAAGAACTTGCTGAGCTCATTCAGGAGACTGCAGGTGTTGAAGAGGCGGAGATCCGCTCTGTATTGACCTGCGAATCCAAAATCGGTATTTGTTCAAAATGTTACGGAACAAATCTTTCTGTCCATGAACTCGTGGAAATCGGTGAAGCTGTTGGCGTTATTGCTGCACAGTCGATTGGTGAGCCTGGAACGCAGCTTACGCTTCGTACATTCCACCAGGGTGGTACTGCTCAGGGTGGTATTACTGAAACTGAGACCAAGGCATTCTATGATGGCCAGATCCAGTTCGAGGATATCAAAACGGTTGACCATACTGCTATAAACGAGGATGGGGTCGAAGAATTCCGGGTTATTGTTATTCAGAAAAATGGAAAAATTAATATTGCTGATCCCGATTCCGGCAAGATCCTGAAGCGTTATAATGTTCCACATGGTGCACACCTCAACTGCAAACATGGTGATCTTGTCAAAAAAGATCAGATGATGTTCAGCAGTGAGCCGAACAGTACACAGATTATAGCGGAGCTGGCAGGTTTCATCAAGTTTGCTGATATCGAAAAAGGCGTTACCTACAAGGAAGAGGTTGATCCTCAGACCGGTTTCTCCCAGCATACCATTATCAACTGGCGTTCCAAGCTTAGAGCTACCGAAACAAGGGAGCCAAGGCTGATGCTTATGGATGCAAATGGAGAAGTTAAAAAGACCTATCCAGTGCCGATCAAGACCAATCTCTATGTTGAGGATGGCCAGAAGGTAACTCCTGGAGATATCATAGCCAAGGTGCCGAGAAATCTTGACCGTGTTGGCGGTGATATTACTGCCGGTCTTCCAAAGGTTACCGAACTCTTTGAAGCCCGTATACCTTCCGATCCCGCTATTGTTACTGAAATTGACGGTTATGTCAGCTTTGGTTCACAGCGCAGGAGCAGCAAAGAGATCAAGGTGAAAAATGACTTTGGAGAAGAAAAGGTTTATTATGTCCAAGTTGGTAAGCATGTGCTTGCTAATGAGGGTGATGAAGTCAAGGCAGGAGACCCATTGACTGATGGTGCCGTTTCGCCGCAGGATATCCTGCGTATTCAGGGTCCGAATGCTGTTCAGCAGTATCTCGTGAACGAAATCCAGAAAGTTTACCAGATCAATGCAGGCGTAGAGATCAATGACAAGCATCTTGAGGTTATTGTGCGCCAGATGCTTCAGAAAGTGCGTATTGAAGAATCAGGCGACACCAATCTCTTGCCAGGTGATCTTATTGATCGGAGTGCTTTTGTTGAGGCTAACAATGGTATTGCCGAGAAGGTGCGTATTACTGAGAAGGGTGATGCTCCTGCAAGAATCCAGGACAGTCAGCTTCACAAATTGCGCGATATTACAAAGCTGAATCGTGAGCTTCGCAAGAACACCAAAAATATGATTGCTTTCGAACCAGCCCTGCAGGCAACCTCTCATCCTGTGCTCCTTGGTATTACAAGTGCAGCTCTTCAGACTGAGAGTGTTATATCCGCAGCATCCTTCCAGGAAACGACCAAGGTTCTTACTGATGCGGCTGTTGCAGGAAAGGTTGACTTTCTCGCCGGTTTGAAAGAAAATGTGATTGTTGGAAAACTGATTCCGGCAGGAACCGGGCTCAAGAGATACAAGACAATAAAACTGACTGGTGAAGGCCATGACTCTTCAGTTGAGAGTGAGACCAAGATTGAAGATGCTCCGACAAGAGAGGGTTTTGCTAACGAGCGGTAGTTTTTATAAGCGGTTCAGATGAGACAAAAAAAAAGGGAGATTTTAATCTCCCTTTTTTTTTGTCTACTTCTTTTCAAATCTGAAGGATTCGAGAAAACTCGTATCAAATTCACCGCTCTGAAAAACAGGAGAGTGCATGACCTGCTTGTGGAAAGGTATTGTTGTTTTTACTCCTACTACGATAAACTCATCGAGTGCCCTTGACATCCTTGCAATAGCTTCCTCTCTTGTGTGAGCTGAAACGATAAGTTTGGCAATCATTGAGTCATAGTTCGAAGGGACAACATAGCTTGCATAAGCATGCGAATCGACTCTGACACCGTGGCCGCCAGGTGTATGGAAAACCTGAAGCTGCCCTGGAGAAGGACGGAATGATTGTTCGGGATCTTCAGCATTAATCCGGCATTCAATTGAGTGGCCTTTGGGAGCAAAAGTTTTGCCTTCAATTGATTCACCAGCTGCAATGAGAATCTGCTCCTTGACGAGATCTACATCATAGCGCTCTTCAGTAACCGGATGTTCTACCTGAATACGGGTATTCATTTCCATGAAGTAAAAATCCTTGTGCCTGTCGAGCAGAAACTCAATGGTTCCAGCGCCTTCATAGTTGATGGCCCTTGCAGCAGCGACAGCGGCATCGCCCATTTTCTTTCTGAGTGTCTCATTCACAACAGGTGAAGGAGTTTCTTCAATAAGCTTCTGATGGCGTCTCTGGACAGTACAATCACGTTCTCCGAGATGGATAGTGTTGCCGTGCTGGTCTGATAAAATCTGGATCTCAACGTGGCGAGGATTTTCAAGATACTTCTCGATATAGACGCCACTGTTGCCGAATGATTGTTCAGCCTCACTGCGCGCAGTGTTCAGGGCTTTCTCGAGTTGGCTTTCTTCAGTAACGACCCGCATACCCTTTCCTCCGCCTCCAGCGGTAGGCTTGATGATAACAGGGTAACCGGTTTTATTTGCTGTTTCAATCGCCTGCTTCAGATCGGTCACCAGTCCGGGGCTGCCGGGAACAACAGGAACACCGGCTGCAATCATCGTTGATTTTGCCGTGTTCTTATCGCCCATCTGGTTGATCATTGTGGCCGTAGGCCCTATAAACT
Source organism: uncultured Chlorobiaceae bacterium (assembly GCA_903920215.1). Taxonomy (GTDB): domain Bacteria; phylum Bacteroidota; class Chlorobiia; order Chlorobiales; family Chlorobiaceae; genus Chlorobium. Next base: position 23,196 of record CAIXLG010000102.1, on the reverse strand, counting down.
TGATATTTACAGATTCGCACACTTCAGCAAAATCTGCATTTTCAGCAAGAAAACCGTAGCCGGGATGAATTGCATCAGCATTTGTTACCTCTGCAGCAGCAATTATACGTGGGATGTTCAGATAACTCTCTCTTGATAAAGCAGGTCCTATACAGACAGCTTCATCGGCGTATTTGACATGCATTGACTCTGCATCAACGGTAGAATAGACTGCAACAGTACTGATTCCCATTTCCCGGCAGGTTTGCATAATACGCAGGGCAATTTCGCCGCGATTTGCAACAAGTATTTTCTTAAACAATGTATTTGGGATGAATGTTTATGGTTTAATCCTGAACAATGGCTGATCGTACTCTACCGCCTGTCCATTTTCAACAAGAATTTCAACGATTGTTCCGGAAACTTCTGCTTCAATTTCGTTCATGAGTTTCATTGCTTCAATAATACAGAGAACATCACCTTTTTTTATGGTGTCATTGACAGCAACAAAGGGTGGTGCATCCGGAGATGATGACTGGTAGAATGTCCCGACAATGGGAGAGCGGGATTCAATCAACCCTAATTTTGACTCATCTTTTTGAACAATTGAAGCGGTATTTACAGTCAGGGGAGCTGCTGTTACTGCAGGTTCCAATCCTGTTTGAGCACTTGGCGGGGAAATCACTGCTGTTGCAGAAGCACGTCTCAGGATAATCTTAACGTCTCCCTGCTCGATGATGGTTTCCTGAAAGTCTGAGCTATCGACAATGTCGATAAGCTGTTTAATTTCGTTAAAGTTCATGATGATATTACTTAAGTTTAAAACATGCGTCCTGATCTATCGCCTAAGAAGATAATTACTTTTTAACTCTTTCAATATACTCGCCGGTGCGGGTGTCGATACGAATAACGCTTCCTGTCTGTATGAACATCGGGACGTTAACTTCTGCACCAGTTTCGACTACGGCCGGTTTTGTTCCGCTTGTTGCCCTGTCATCCTTTAATGCGGGACTGGTTTCAGTGACCTCAACTTCAACAAATGTTGGAAGTTCAACTCCAAGAATAGAACCATCGTCAGAGAAAACAATAGTGACTATAATACCATCCTTGACAAAACGGGATGAAGAGCCGATCGCAACTTCAGGCACATTGATCTGGTCAAAGGTATCGTTATCCATCATCACAAAATCAGTATTGTCTCTGTAAAGATACTGGTACTGTTTTCTCTCTGTGACGATCACATCAACTGATTCGGTGGCACTGAAGCGATATTCGACATTTCTGCCGGATTTCAGGTTTCTCATGTTTGCCTGGTAAAACGCTCTCAGATTACCGGGAGTACGGTGAATAAGGCTCTCTATACTGTGTGGTTCACCTTTAAAGCGGATAATTGAACCCTTCGAAACATTGCTGATTGAAATCATAAACAGGAAAATATTTGTCTTGTGCGGTTTGTTTCTTTATATCAAAATGAACTTAAATATAACACAGTGTCGGGCGATTACAAACCACCAGATCGAGCAAAGCTGGATAATGCTAAAAAGCCATTGCATGTTTGTAAAGTACTGTTTAAATTCATTCAATTAATAATGATCACAAAAAGTTGGTTTTACTTCAACAATAATAAATATCTCATATGTCAAAAGCTGAATTAGTAGAGAAAATTGCCGAGCAGGCCAAGCTGACAAAAGTTGATGCCGAGCGTGCTGTAAATGCTTTTATCAATGTCGTTTCAGCATCATTGAAGGCTGGAGATGATGTAACTCTTGTTGGCTTTGGGACCTTTACCACTGGTGACAGGGCGGAAAGACAAGGGCGGAACCCTCAGACTGGTGCAGCTATTACAATTTCTGCAAAAAAAGTTGTTAAGTTCAAGCCTGGAAAAGCGTTGAAGGAAGAGGTCGGCGGTTGATTCCTGTCGTTTGATTGGTTTTATTATTTTTAAAGTCCATCATTAGCCTCTGCTTGATGGACTTTTTTTATCATTTATACTCCCGCATTATGGCTACGAAAGTTGTCCTTGATTTTGAGAAGCCTCTTTTTGAGCTTGAAGCCAAACTCAATGAAATGCGATTGCTTCTCCGGAGCACGACAAGGGAACAGGCACCTTCTGAGAGTGACGCGCTCAGTCATGACATTGAGACTCTTGAGCTGAAGGTCGATGCGCTCCGTCGTTCGATCTATAAAAATCTTACCAGGTGGCAGAAGGTGCAGCTTGCGCGCCATCCGGACAGGCCGTTTACGCTCGATTACATTTATATGATGACCAAAGAGTTTGTCGAACTGGCTGGTGACCGGCATTTCAGTGATGATAAAGCGATCGTTGGCGGGTTTGCCCGCATTGAAGAGAGTTCATCCGGTTTTTCACAAGCAGTCATGATCATTGGTCATCAGAAAGGCCGTGATACCAAATCCAATCTGTACAGGAATTTTGGTATGGCACAGCCTGAGGGATATCGCAAGGCGCTTCGTTTAATGAAACTCGCCGAAAAATTCCGTAAACCGGTCATTACCCTGATTGATACTCCTGGAGCATTTCCAGGCATAGAAGCTGAAGAGCGAGGACAGGCTGAGGCAATTGCCAGGAATTTATTTGAAATGGCGAAGTTGACTGTTCCGGTAATCTGTGTCATTATTGGGGAAGGTGCAAGTGGCGGTGCAATTGGTCTCGGTGTAGGCGACAGGATTATCATGGCTGAAAACAGCTGGTATTCAGTGATTTCTCCTGAAAGCTGCTCTTCCATTCTCTGGAGAAGCTGGAACTATAAAGAACAGGCTGCGGAGGCGTTGCAGCTTACGGCAGATGATCTTCTCGCTCAGGGTATTATCGACAGAATTATTCCTGAACCACTTGGAGGAGCTCATACTGACCCTGATGTAATGGCCGCGACATTGAAGGGGATATTGATCGAGGAGCTTAAAGCACTGTTACCGATGGATCCGGTAGCCCTCGTTCATGACCGTATTGAAAAGTTTTCTGCAATGGGTGTCTGGAAAGAAGAGGTATAGAAACCAAAAAGCCTGCTTGGATGCAGGCTTTTTGGTAAAGTGATTATTGTTTTATTTGATTTATTTGATGACGTATGAGCTTTCCCCCTTGAGCAGGTCTTCAAGGGATGCGACACCATTTTTCTGGGCGTCACGGATTTGTTCAGTCAGAGCATCTTCGTAAGTTACCCGTTCCTCAGCATAGAATATCCCGAAAGGTCTTGGGACAACCTCTTCCGATTTATCATGAATATCAGCAAAGCGGGCAAGAATGGATGCCTTGTTGATATCAGTCTCATTATGAATCCAAAGATCAGAAGTTGAGAGGCCCTCTTTATCAAGATCTACAACTACCGGTGTAAATCCGTCAAGGCGAATACCCTTGTTTTTCTCTTTCCCAAAGACAAGAGGCTTATCCTGTTCAAGATAGATGGTTTTATCTGCTTTACTGTCGGGGGTGGCAAATGCTTCAAACGCTGAGTTGTTGAATATGGGACAGTTCTGGTAAATTTCTACCAGAGAGGTTCCCTTATGCAGTGCTGCACGTTTCAGTATTGAGCGGAGGTATTTGCCATCACGGTCAAAAGCCCTTGCAAAGAAAGAGCCGCCAGAGCCAATCGTCAATGCCGCCGTATTGAATGGCTGATCGATAACACCGGAGGGCGAGGTAATGGTTCGTAATCCGATTTTTGAAGTTGGTGAATACTGGCCTTTGGTGAGCCCATATATTTCGTTGTTAAAGAGAACAACGTTCAAGTCCGGATTTCTTCTCAGGGTATGAATGAAATGATTGCCGCCAATCGATAACGCATCGCCATCACCGGTTGCAACCCAAACACTGAGTTCAGGGCGTGCCACTTTCAGTCCTGTCGCCATTGGCAATGCCCGGCCATGAATACCGTGAACGCCATACGTTGCCATATAATAGGGAAGGCGGGATGAGCAGCCTATTCCGGAAACAAATACGACGTTTTCCGGAGCAACGTCCAGTTCAGGCATAACATTTTTAAGCTGTTGCAGTATGGCATGATCGCCACAGCCAGGACACCATTTCGGCTCCTGATCCGAAGCAAAATCCTTGGCAGTGCGCGCCGGTGCAGCTATGATTGTTGTATCGTTATCAGTCATGATTAACTCTCCTTGATAAGGTCAGTGATTTTAGCCAGAATTTCCATTTCATTGAACGGTACACCCTGCACCTTGCTGTACCCGACTGGGGCAATCAGGAAGGCATCACGGATAAGGTGGATAAGCTGTCCGCTGTTCATCTCGGGTATCAACACCTGTTTATAGTTACCGAGAATTGTTCCGAGGTTTTTAGGGAACGGATGGATATAGCGGAGATGTGCGTGAGCAACACTGTAGCCCTCTTCAAGGGCCTGCTCGACAGCGGTTTTAATCGCACCGTATGATGATCCCCATCCGAGGACAAGCAGATCGCCTTTTAGTGGTCCGTTGTCGATGGACTGCAGCGGAATAGTGTCAGCAATTCGTGCGATTTTTTCAGCACGAAGCTTTGTCATCAATTCATGATTTTCAGGGTCATGTGAGACATTGCCGGTTTCATTCTGCTTTTCAAGTCCGCCAATGCGGTGTTCGAGGCCTTTTGTTCCGGGGATAGCCCAAGAGCGCACCAGACGATCGTCACGCTTGTAGGGGAGATATGGCGGATCTTCAGGTTTTCTTGCCGGTTGAAACCGGGGCGCGATGTCAGCAAGATTATCAGGACTTTCTACCAGCCATGGCTCTGAGCTAAGCGCGAGGTAGCCGTCAGAAAGGCATATTACCGGTGTCATATGTTCTACGGCAATTCTTGCGGCTTCGTATGTGGTGTAGAAGCAGTCAACAGGAGAGCGAGCAGCGATAACCGGCATAGGTGCTTCTCCATGTCTTCCATACATGGCCATTAACAGATCAGACTGTTCCGGTTTGGTTGGAAGTCCTGTTGATGGTCCACCCCGCTGAACATTAATAATAACCAGAGGCACTTCAAGAATGACAGCGAGACCGAGCGCTTCCGTTTTCAGGGCAAGTCCCGGGCCTGAAGTGTTTGTAGCCGCAAGTGCACCACCGTATGCAGCACCTATACTGCTGACGATACCAGCAATTTCGTCTTCAGCCTGAAAGGTTTTAACGCCATATTTTTTCTTTTTCGCCAATGTCTGCAGGATCTCAGTTGCCGGGGTTATGGGGTATGAACCCAGAAAGAGTTGAAGACCGGCTTTTTTGGATGCGGCTGTCAGAGCGATAGCGCATGCTTCATTACCAGTAACCCTGCGATAGGTGCCGTGTTGTTTTTGCGGGGCAATATCGAAGCGTCCAAGATTTGCGAAGAGTTCAGTTTCATCGCCAAAGAAATAGCCGGCCTTCATCGCTTTGATGTTTGCTTCGGCTAACTGGATATTTTTCTGGAACTTGGCTTGCAGTGTTTCAATTGTTCCTTCAAGCGGAAGGGTGTAGAGCCAGTAGAGCAGCCCTAACACAAACATGTTTTTACACCGGTCGACATCTTTACTGCTTAGTCCGCTCTCTTTGAGTGCTTCACGGGTAAACTGCAAAACCGGGACTGGAAAAACGATATAGTTATCAAGTGTGCCGTCCTCAAGAGGATTCGCACCATCAGGATAGCCTGCAAGCTTCAAGTTTTTTTCATCAAACCCTTCAGTACCTGCGATAATTATGCCTCCACGATGCAGGTCTTTCAGATTTGCTTTAAGCGCTGCAGAGTTCATGGCTACCATCACATCAAACCGTGCACCAGGCGTATAGACAGGCTTGCTGCTGAACTGAAGCTGAAAGCCTGATACACCTGCTATGGTTCCAGCTGGAGCCCTGATTTCTGAAGGAAAATTAGGGAAGGTATTCAGTTCAGATCCGCGAACTGCCACGGTATTGGCGAATTGTGTGCCGGTCAACTGCATCCCGTCACCAGAATCTCCTGCAAAAAGCACGGAAACGCTGGTTTTCGATGTTACATTGGCCTGTCGGGTGGTCTTTTTAGTATCAGTCATTGTCCCTGTTAATTACTTTTCAAAGTTGGTAAACAGCAAGAAAATCCCCGTGACAATGAACATCATGGCACGGAAGTCATTGGCCTGTTATCTGGTGAAATGTATTATTGGTGGGTAAAGTAGAGGGCAATAGCTAAACAGTACAGACCTCTGCAATAAAATAAATATAAAGTATGCTTAGGGTTAAAACAAGTTTTTGGCTGTTTTAACTAAGAATTTTTTTCAATAACAATGTTGTTTTTTGTCAGATACTCCTGCCATTCCTGTTCTTCCCTGATCGGGCAATCAAGTGATAAATCACAGAAACCACAGCGTTGCATGCCGTACATCTGCTCCATCCAGCAACCAGTCGTGCTTTTTTGCACTTCGTTGACATGGTTGGGATTCTTTTTCATTATTCGGGATGAAATCTCCATCAATTCCATAACCCCTTCTCTCCGTTTCTGATTTTCCACTCCCCAACTCATAACAGTCTCCCCGGTTTTAATGGAAAAATAGACGGGCTCTCTGACCCGAAGCACAATGTTTTAATATAATTTTAATATAATTCTTTTTTAAAAAGAACATACTTCATCAGTCATCTGCAAAAAAAGCTTGCAGCATAGTGCCGGCCTTGAGCGGAAAGGTGATAAAATTAAGTTGGCAACAAGCCTTAAAAAAGAGTAACTTTGCAGCCGTAAGAGGCACCTGCTCTGCAGGTAACCGCCTTATTGAATGCATTGAAACAAGATTATACTCTCTATGAAATCCCGGGAAATCAGACAATCTTTTTTAGATTATTTTGCAAATAAAGGTCATAATATAGTTCGTTCAGCACCGGTTATTCCGGCAGATGATCCCACCCTGCTCTTTACAAATGCGGGGATGAACCAGTTTAAGGATGTATTTTTAGATAAAGGGACAAGGCCTTATGTGCGGGCCGCGGATACCCAGAAATGCATCAGGGCATCAGGCAAGCATAATGATCTCGAGGATGTTGGCAGGGACACCTACCACCATACCTTTTTCGAAATGCTGGGCAACTGGTCTTTTGGAGATTATTACAAAGTTGAGGCCATAACCTGGGCGTGGGAACTCCTGACAGAAGTATGGACGTTGCCGAAAGAGCGGCTTTACGCAACTGTCTTTCATGATGATGATGAGAGCTTTCAGATATGGCAGAAGCATACAGATATTAACCCGGAGCATATCATCCGTTTCGGTGAAAAAGACAATTTCTGGGAGATGGGTGAAACAGGACCCTGTGGCCCATGTTCTGAAATTCATATCGATCTTACCGAGGATGGTTCAGGCAGAAGTCTTGTCAATGTCGGCGATTACCGTGTCATTGAACTGTGGAATCTTGTTTTCATCCAGTATAACCGCCAAAGTGACGGGCGTCTTGAGCCGCTTCCCAAGAAACATGTGGATACAGGCATGGGGTTTGAGAGGGTGGCAGCGGTTCTCCAAGGGAAAGGTTCAAACTACGATACGGACGTTTTCAAGCCGCTGTTCGACCGTATAACCGAAATTACCGGTGTCCGGTATGGCGCTTCAATGGATAATCCTCTTGACATTGCCATGAGGGTTATTGCAGACCATGCGCGTACCCTGACTTTTGCGCTCTCAGACGGTGCCATGCCATCCAACGAAGGTCGTGGTTACGTGCTTCGCCGCATTCTTCGCAGAGCTCTTCGCTATTCAAAAAATCTTGGTTATAACGAGCCGATTCTTCATCAGCTTGTCGGTACGCTTGCCGACTCTATGGGCGATGTTTTTCCTGAGTTGACAAAGCAGCAGGATACGGTAAGAAAAATCATCAAGGCCGAAGAGGAGAGCTTTATCGTTACCCTTGACCGGGGAATTGAAATATTCAACGATGTCATCGAACAAGTCCGTTCAGCGAGCGGCAATACCATTAATGGCAAAGATGCCTTCAAGCTTTATGACACCTACGGCTTTCCTTTCGATCTGACTCGTCTTATGGCAGCTGATGTTGGTTTTGAGGTGGATGGTGAAGGTTTTGAACATGCCATGCAGCAGCAGAAAGAGAGGGCAAGAACCGATCGTAAGGAGAAACAGCATGTAGAGGATGATGGAGCCGAGTGGCTCTGGTTCAGTGACGTTCATCGTTCCATTTTTAGCGGTTACGATCAGCTTGGGATGCAGGCCATGATTACCGGAGTCAAACATGTCAAAGGCAAACTTCTCGTCGTGCTTGATCAAACGCCATTCTATCCTGAAAGCGGTGGTCAGGTTGGCGACAGAGGCTGGATTGAGACCGGCAGTTATCGCCTGCAGGTGACCGACACCATCAAGGATGGGGATGCCATTGTTCATGTCATTGGCGCTGTTTTCGACAAAATTCTCGATACAGCCATCACTCCTGACGATCTCGCTATTGATAGTAACCAGTTATCAGCTGAGGCCTCTGTGGACAGGCATGTTCGATTGGATACCGAAAGAAATCATACAGCAACGCATCTGCTTCATGGTGCACTTCGCCGGATATTGGGACAGCATGTCCAGCAGAAAGGATCGTTTGTCAATGCTGAACGTCTCCGTTTCGATTTCAGTCACTTTTCCAGGCTGACCAATGCTGAGCTGGAGGAGGTTGAGGCCGAGGTAAACGAACAGATCAGAACGTCTGAACAGGTGATCAAGCATTCAGAGGTTCCCTATGATGATGCGATTGCGAAGGGTGCGCTCGCATTTTTTGGTGATAAGTATGCCGATAACGTAAGAGTGGTTGAAGTTCCCGGTATTTCGGTTGAGCTGTGTGGTGGTACTCATGTTGATAATATAGGCCGGATTGGGCTCTTTAAAATAATCAGTGAGTCCTCAGTTGCATCCGGTGTCCGTCGTATTGAGGCGTTGACTGGAAAAACTGCTGAAAAGCTCATGTGGAATGAGTACCGCGAACTCCAGCAGGTTCGACATCTGTTGAAAGCAAAAGGGGATGAGTCGCTCTCAGAGAGGGTTTCCGAATTGATTGAGGCAAAAAAAGAGCTCGAAAAACAGCTTCAGGATGGAAAGCTTGCTTCGCTTCTCAGTGTACTTACAGCAGCACTTCACGCATCTCCTGATATCGGCGGTTGCCGGATTATGACAAACGTTGTCGAAGGGGTGGATGCTGATATACTGCGCCAGGCAGCTTTTGCCCTGCGCGAACTGCTGCCCTATGCCGCAGCCCTGCTCTGCAGTGTGGAAGATGGAAAAGTATCGCTGGTAAGCTTTGCTTCCGACAAGGCCGTCCGGGAACTTGGTCTTGATGCCGGAAAACTGATTCGCGAGGCAGCCCAGAGCGTACAGGGTGGCGGCGGAGGCAAGCCCGAGTTTGCTACTGCCGGAGGCAAGAACCCTGACGGAATCCCGAGAGCCCTTGAACTCTATGCCGTCTCGGTCAAGGTTGCGCTGCAGGGGATGAATGAACAATAATAGATCGGTTATGCTGGTTCTTGACTGCTTTTTCGGGCAATGCTCAAAACCCTCATGCGAGAGCTGCGCTTTTCGGCTTGTCCGTTCACTGCGTCTGGCGCTCAAGTCGCGAGCAATGCAGAAAAAAGAAGAGTCCTCCGCTGGTGCTGTTGGTTCGTGGGATAAGCCAGAGACGCTGACGATGCACCCGAGAGCGACGCTACTGAAACAGGATGCGACAAAAAAACGGAAGCGGCTGCTCGCGCCAAGGGAGGAGATTGCGTGGTATCCGACGATCAAGCCGGAGCTCTGCAACGGTTGCGGTGACTGCAAGGTTCTCTGCAAACCGGGCGTGTTCGAGTTGGGCGCCCCAGACCCCACAGGAATCCATAGACCGAAACTGATTGTCGGGCATCCTTATAAGTGTCTTGTGCTTTGCACCCGGTGCGTGCCTGTTTGTACCTCCGGAGCCATTGTTCTCCCTCCGAAAGAGGAGTTCGAGCACTTTGTAGAGTATCTGGACTGAGAGCATTCCTGGCGGAGAGGAGCCGAAAAAAACAATAAAACGGAGAGATCATGACCGGTTCCGCCTCACCTGCGAAGAAAAAACGAAGGCTTCTTCTGCCCCGCGAAGAGATTGCCTGGTTTCCGGAACTTGACTCAACACTCTGCAATGGCTGCGGTGACTGTAAGGATTTCTGCAAACCGGGAGTTTTTGCCCTCGGTGAGCCCGAAGGAGTCAAACGGGCAAAAATGACTGTTGCCAACCCCTACAGCTGTATTGTGCAGTGCATCCGCTGTGAACCAGTCTGCCCTTCCGGCGCAATCAGCTTACCTCTCCAGAAAGATTTTGAGCATTTTATAGAGTATGTTGACTGACCGAGAGGTCGTCGCGGTCTCTGAAGCCCATCAGATACAGAATGGCATCAAGCCCAAGGGTTGATATGGCCTGCTTTGCGCTCTCTCTGACAATCGGTTTTGCCCTGAAGGCTATACCGAGTCCCGCTTTTCCAAGCATTGGCAGGTCATTGGCACCATCGCCAACTGCAATGGTTTGCTCCAGCCGGATATTCTCCTTTTTCGCGATAAGCTCCAGCAGTTCAGCTTTTCTTTTGCCATCGACTATCTGCCCAAGTACCTTGCCGGTTAGTTTGCCTTCTTCTATTTCCAGCGTGTTGGCATAGACGTAATCGATATTCAGCTTTTTCTGCAGGAAGTGGCCGAAATAGGAGAATCCACCTGAAATGACCGCGGTTTTAAAGCCAAGATTATGCAGGTTATGGAAGAGCGTTTCGGCCCCTTCGGTAAGCTGCAGTCTTTGGGCAATGGTTTCAAGAATATGTTCGTCAAGCCCCTCGAGCAAAGAGACCCTTTGCAGAAGACTCTCGGAAAAATCAATCTCTCCCCGCATTGCCTGCTCTGTAATTGCCGCTACCTCAGGGCCGACACCGGCTTCCAGAGCAAGTTCATCGATTACTTCTGACGTAATGAGGGTTGAGTCCATATCGAACACGACCAGTCGGCGGTTGCGACGGAATATGTTGTCTTCCTGAAAAGCGATATCGATTCCAAGGGTATCGGTTATGGCAAGCATCTGCTCGCGGAACCTGTGTTCATTTTGCAGGGTACCCCGTATAGAAAACTCCACGCAGGCCTTGGTGTGTCCCGTATTTTGGCCGGGTTCAAGAGAAATTCGTCCCGAGAGTCGGTTGATCGTATCAATATTGAGATTATGCGATGCAATGATCGACGATACCCGCTCAAGCTGTTCGGCGTTTATTCTTCTGGCAAGCAGCGAAAGCAGATATCTGGGTTTTCCCTGTTCCAGCACCCACTGTTCATATTCTGTATCGGAGACTGGTGTAAAGGTGATCTGGATACCAAGCGTATGTGCACAGAAGAGCAGATCCTTCAGTATCGGAGATGAGGTGGACTCTTTTGGCACCTCTACAAGCATACCCAGAGAAAGATGGTTATGGATAACCGCCTGACCGATATCAAGGACCGGTATCTTGTAGCCAGAAAGGATAGAGGTGATTTTCGACGTCAAGCCCGGTTTGTCCGGGCCTGTAATATTGATAAGGAGAAGCTCTCTCATATCTGAAGGAGTAATGTTAAGACTTTTTTCAAGGGTAGACGGCTATTTTTTTTGCTGCAGCTAACCATCTGCAATCAAAACAAGTTAAGGTTCAAACATAAGGTTGTTTCCCGAAAGAACCAACAGCAACCTCGATCATCTGCAATCCGGCTCTCATCGATCGTGGTCTTGCCGGCTTATAACCCCCCACTTTCCATCAGCTGCATTACCAATCCTGACAGGGGCAAGACCTTGCGAAAATTTACCAACCAAATCAAATTGCGGAGTGATGATTATTTTCCCCCGTTTATCAATAAATCCCCATTTCCCAGTCGTTGAATCACCAATTCTTACTGCGGCGAGGCCTTCTGAAAAGTCACCAGCCAGATCAAATTTCTGGTTGATCGCCACTTTTCCCTGTTTGTCAATAAACCCATATTTACCAGTGATTCCGTGCCCGATTGTAACGCAGGCAAGATCTTCTGAAAATTTAAATTTATCATCAAATTGCGGGTTGATGACCATTGTTCCCTGTTTATCGATAGCCCCCCATTTCCCACTATTTCTATCACCGATGCGAATGACTGCCAGGCCACCTGTAAAAGGTTCAGCATAGTCGAATTGTAAAGAGATAACAACATGACCCTGTTTGTCAATAAATCCCCATTTTCCATATTTTTCGCTTCCCATTCTCATTGGGGCAAGACCTTCTGAAAAGTCACCCACCAGATCGAATTGAGGGGTGATGACATACGTTCCTTTATTATCAATAAACCCCCATTTTCCTGAAATGGCGTCTCCAACTCTCATGGCAGCAAGACCCTCTTTAAAGCCGTGTTCAGCATCGAATTTCGGAATGACTACGACTTGCCCTCGTTTATCAATAAATCCATATTTACCGGTAAATGCATCACCATCTCTCATCAGGGCAAGACCTTCCAAAAAGTCACCTACAAAAAAGAATTGCGGCCTGATGACCATTTTACCACTCTTGTCAATAAATCCGTATTTGCCGTCCGTTTCATCTCCAATTTTCACCGCTGCCACTCCCTCTGAAAATTCGTGGACATCATCAAATTTCGGTGCGATGGGGATCTTTCCCTGCAGGTCCACAAAACCTTGTTTAAAGGAAAGTGAATCGCCAATCTTAATTGCCGCAAAGCCCTCTTTAAACTCTTCAACAGCAAAAAATTGTGGATTGATGACTATTTGACAGGTTTTGTCTACAGAAATTTCAGATGACTCCCTGTTACATCCAGTCAGAAAGCATAAGAAACATATGCTTATCAGAGTTATTGCCGAGGTTGCTGTGGTTTTCATGAAAGATTGGATTTGATCATGTCAATCACAGATGCGTTTCTGAAATCAGGTTTTGGCCTTGAAAGGAGTAGATACCTGCCAGATTGTACTTTTTTTTAATAATGTTCATGTCTGATTTGTAATGAAAAACCTCAAAGGCCCTGCTATAATAAGGATCTTTGAGGTTAATCTGAACGTATTATAAACTTGTAACTATTAGAAAAAAATGAGATAGAAAACAGTCATTATTCCCACTCAATAGTGGCCGGTGGTTTTGATGATATGTCATAGGCCACTCTGTTGATGCCGCGCACTTCATTGATGATCCGGTTTGACACGCGTGCAAGAAAATCATGAGGCAGCTGGGCCCAGTCGGCAGTCATACCGTCTGTTGATTCAACAGCCCTGAGAGCAAGAACATTTTCGTAAGTGCGTTTATCGCCCATGACGCCCACCGACTGTACTGGAAGCAGCACAGCAAAAGCCTGCCATACCTGCGTGTACAGTCCGCTGGATTTCAGCTCTTCAATGTAGATTTCATCTGCATCCCGCAAGATATCAAGCCTTTCCTTGTTGAGCGATCCGAGTACTCTCACCGCCAGGCCGGGGCCAGGAAAAGGATGGCGCATAAGGATATCCTCGGCGATACCGAGTTCACGTCCTACTGCACGTACCTCATCCTTGAACAGCTCCCGAAGCGGCTCGATAAGCTTGAGCTTCATGCGTTTCGGCAATCCGCCTACATTGTGGTGCGACTTGATGGTTTCCGATGGCCCTTTCACACTCACACTTTCTATAACGTCGGGATAGAGAGTGCCCTGTACCAGGAATTTTTCATGTTGAATATGTTCTTCAAATATCTGGATAAAGGTTCTGCCAATAATTTTGCGCTTTTTTTCAGGGGCGGCAACGTTTTTCAGGCGTTTCAGGAAGAGGTCGGATGCATCGGCAAGCGTTACCTTGAGGCCAAGTGGTTTGAGAAAGCTCATTACTTTTTCAGCTTCATTCTTTCTTAACAGGCCGTTATCGACAAAAACGCAGTGCAGTTTTTTACCGATTGCCCGGCTTACAAGAACAGCCGCAACAGTTGAGTCTACACCGCCGCTGATACCACAGATGACCGTTTCTTTTCCAGCCTTGCGTGCTATTTCCTCAATCTGGTGTTCGATAAAGCTTTTTGATGACCAGTCAGGTTTTATACCGGCAATATTGATCAGAAAGTTTGAGAGAAGCTGTTTCCCGTAAAGGGTATGCTGTACTTCTGGATGAAACTGCAAACCATAGACTTTCAGGGCTGCTTTACTGCCGCAGCTTTCAATAGCGCACATTTCAGAGTTTCCACTGCTGGCCGTTACCCTGAATCCTTCGGGCATCCTGATCACCTTGTCGCCATGGCTCATCCAGACGTCGGAGTCCGGAATATCCCGAAAAAGCAAACTCTCATGTTCACCGTCATGGGCCACTATAATTTTTGCACGTCCAAACTCGTGTTTTAAAGAACCTGCAACTTCTCCGCCGAAATGCTTTGCTATGGCCTGCAGTCCATAGCAGATGCCAAGTACAGGAATGCCGAGTGAAAAAATGCCTCCATCAGGCAGGATGGCTGATTCACCGTAGACGCTTGTGGGCCCCCCTGAAAGAATGATAGCTTTCGGGTTGTGTTCCCTGATGGTCTCCGGTGAGGCATTGAAAGGAAGAATCTCAGAATAAATACCCAGTTCACGGATACGACGGGCTATTAACTGGGTGTATTGCGATCCAAAATCAAGAACTAAAACCGATTGCATAAAAAAACAATTGTGTGTTAAAAAAGCATAAAATCAATACACTTCCTCTGATTTCTGGCGTGTGGCCGGAACAGGGTTCTGCGGAACAAAGGCTCCATTGCTATTCCCGGGATTTTCGTTATTCCCTTCAGGGATATTGTTTACGTCGGGCGATTGACCAGGATGGGACTGATAGTACTTAAATCCTTTGGGAGTGTAGTATTCGATATAGACGTTATTGCCAAGCAGATCGGAAGGTGTATTGGTCTGGCCGGAAATTGGAACGGCAATAACCGTTTCAGGAATATGAAAATACCTGTTTTCGAGTTTCAGTGACCGGTCGCTATAGCAGCGCTTCATAAATCCTGCCCATATAGGAAGGGCTGCACGTGCACCCTGTCCATACTCCATCGAGGTAAACTTGATGCGTTCGTCATCAAATCCTGTCCAGACAACAGCAACAAGCTGAGGGGTGAACCCGGCAAACCATGCGTCTCTCATACTCTGGGTTGTGCCTGTTTTGCCTGCGGCCTCAACATCAAATCCATATCGGGCACGGACTGCTGCGCCAGTACCCTTGGCAATCACATCCTTGAGCATTGAGACCATCACAAAGTTGGTGGTAGAGTCAATGGCAAAGCGTCGGTTGAGGGTATATTTCGATAAAAGGCGACTGTGTTTGTCTTCCACCTTCAGGATTGAGACTGGTTCATTCCATATACCGTTGTTGGCAAATGTTGAAAATGCTCCTGCAAGTTCAAGCGGGGTGACCTCTGAGGTTCCGAGGGCTAATGAGAGGTTTGATGCCAAAGGCGAAGAGATTCCCATTCTTTTGGCATAACTGATTATTTCTGATGTTGTCAAGTGTTCATAAGCAAGCCGGACGGTAACCTGGTTCAGTGAGTGGGCCAATGCAGTACGAAGGGTTGTCATTCCGCCAGAAGAACCATCAGAGTTTCTTGGTGACCAGACAGTGCCGTTGCCGGCGTTAAGGGAAAGAGGCTGGTCAAGCACCTGAAAGTTTGCCGGAAATCCCTTGTCGATGGCTGCAGTATAGACAAAAGGCTTGAAGGTTGAGCCCGGTTGTCGTTTTGCCTGCCAGACGTGATCAAACTGATACTTGTAATCATCAGGAGAAAACTTGTTGCCTCCTACCCATGCCTTAACATGGCCATTGGTCGGGTCGATAGCCACCAGTGCAACCTGTATTCTGGTTTTCGCGCGCAGGGTCTCATCCAGCCATACTCTGTCGGCCTTAAGTTTAGCCATTGCCTGCTGATCCGATTGTCCATCCTCAATAAGCCCCTTGAATCGTTCGCTCTCTCTGATAATCTGGTTTTTCAGTGGTTCAGGCCATCTCCATGCCCGGTCAAAAGATGCCTGCAGTTCAGCAAGGTGTTCAGATGCTGCGACCTGGGCATAGTTCTGCATGCGGCTGTCAAGCGTTGTCTGAATGGAGAGTCCATCGCGGTAGAGGTCAATGTTCCCCAGGTTTGATGAAGGCTTAATGGTCTGGCGGATATATTCAGTGAAGTAGGGTGCCAGGCCCTGATGGCTAACCGGTGTGTATTTCAAGACCAGCGGTGTTCTCTTGGCAGTTTCAGCCTGCCTTGGGGTTATAAATTGCGCCTTTTCCATCAGCGAGAGAATAAGGTTCCTTCTTCCCACAGAACTGGAAGGATCTTTCGCAGGGTTGTATGCTGTAGGATTTTTCAGCGTTGCAATAAGCGTGGCACTTTCCGGCAATGTCAGTCGGTATGCTGGTTTACCGAAATAGGTGTTGGCGGCAGCCTCTATGCCGTAAGCACCGGATCCGAAATACACTGTATTAAGATAGAGAGCAAGGATCTCGTCTTTTGTGTAGGTTTTTTCCAGTTCTATTGCGGTAATAAACTCCTTGACTTTTCGAGTGACGGTACGCTCCTGGGTCAGGAAAAGATTTTTGGCAAGCTGCTGGGTGATGGTACTTGCGCCTTGCCAGCGGGTGCGCCCCTTAAGGATATTTTCACCCATCGCCAGTGTAAGTCGTCTCAGGTCAACGCCCCAGTGCTGGTAAAAAGCTACGTCTTCGGTCGCAATTAAAGCATAACGAGCCGAGAGAGGAATGGATTTTAGAGGAATGAAGGTTCGGTTTTTCAGAAAAAACTTATGAAGGAGTACACCATCTTCGGAATAGACAAGAGAGGCAAGTTCCGGATTCGGGTTTTCAAGTTCTTCAAGGCTCGGCAGACCAAGAAGGTTGCTCATCGCGGATAACTTCGGGCTTGTCAGTGTTATGGCGATAAAAAAGGCAACAAAGAGAAGTGTGCATTTGGCAAATATTTTAATCACAGTATCGATTGATCTTAAATGTTTAATTCGTTGTAACAAAAGTCACAATACGATGGTCATGAAATCAGCTGTTATGTATTGGCTGTGTTTTCCAGCGGTCTCTTTTTATAAAATTGCTCAGCAAATTCAAAATGGTTTTTCAGTTCGGCCGCAAATTCAGCCGTATCTTCAAGCATCGGCAAATGGCCGACATCCCGAAATTTTGCAAGCCTTGTCGGTGCGGATGCTTCAGCCTGGCGTTTTTCGTAGAGCGATATGGTGCCTTCCGGAGGGATGGTATGATCCGCCATTCCTACACAGCACAAAACGGGCGAAGCGATATTGATAACATGGCGGGTATAAGCCCTAAGCGCTTCAGGGTCGATGGAAAACTTTCCGACAGCATTGGTTGCATCTTTGTCGGACTGCGTGAAGTCTTCAACAATGATATCGTGATACTCTTTCGGTATCTCTTTGGATGCAGCCCTCTTTATAAAAAGGGTTTTCAGCGGTTCATGTTGAAAGATATTGCGGAAATTCATTGAAAAATCAATCAATCCGCCAAGAAACATAAGGCCAAGCGAGGTAAAGGCGGTCTCTTCGAAAATACCACAGGCAACGATAGTCGCAGAAACAAGTGCTTCGCGATAGCGGATGCAGAGTTCTGTTGCAACCATACCTCCCATCGAATGGCCGACAATATGCAGTTTTTTTGACTTGTTAAGCTCTAGATGTTCAATGAGTGCACTTGCCTCATCGGTAAAGCCCTGAATGGTAAAGGTCGGCTTATATCCCGTGATGACAGTTTTTCCCGTTCCACTCTGGTCATAGGTAATGCATCGGTAATCCTTGGAGAGTAAATTGACCAACGGCTTCCAATATCGTGAGGATACAGCCCAGCCGTTCACAAAAAGCACAACGCTTTTTCCCTTGCCGGAAGGGTCGGAATCAGCAGTGTCTTCGTAATAAAGTTCACATCGTGAGGACTCTAAATAACTCATCGGAGTTGTATGGTTTCTTATGGAAAAGACAAACCTAATATATAACAATAAAAACTTTTCTCATGTCTCTCCAGCTCAAGGGGGCCATCCCTCATTTTGCGACTCATGGGTTCAATGATTACATTAGGTTGGCAATAAGCAAAGAGGCATCATTATCAACGAGCACAACATGGATTATTCTTTTACCGTTCTCATCTCTTCCCTTGCTGATTTTATTCTTCACATTGATACCCATCTTCAGCTTCTTGCCGCACAGTATGGACTCTGGCTTTACGCTATTCTATTTCTCATCATTTTCTGCGAAACAGGACTTGTTGTTACGCCCTTCCTTCCGGGCGACTCCCTGCTTTTTGCTGCCGGGTCACTTGCAGCCATGCCTGACTCATCGCTCAATCCTCACCTGCTTTTTATTCTCTTTTTTTCAGCAGCCCTGCTTGGAGATAACCTCAACTATCTGATCGGCTACAAGCTTGGACCAAAAGTGTTTAATTATCAAAGATCCCGATTTTTTAATCCTGAACATCTTGTCAGAACCAATAGTTTTTTTGAAAAACATGGTGGCAAGACGATCATCATCGCCCGGTTTATTCCTATTATCAGAACATTTACTCCTTTTGTTGCCGGAATAGGTGCCATGCCCTACAGTCGCTTTCTTATGTTCTGCATTACTGGTGCGCTCTTTTGGGTGGGATTGTTTTGTTATGGTGGTTATTTTATAGGTCAGCTTCCTTTTGTGCAGCAGCATAGAAAGCTGATATTCCTTGCTATAATTGCGCTCTCCATTTCACCTCCTCTTATAGGGTATCTGAGGCATCGATTCAATCGACTATAGGGTAACCTTGAGTGTGTATAAAATGTTGATAACATTTCGTTTCAAGGGGTACTGTCTCACGGGATTTGTATCGATCT
Source organism: uncultured Chlorobiaceae bacterium (assembly GCA_903920215.1). GTDB lineage: Bacteria > Bacteroidota > Chlorobiia > Chlorobiales > Chlorobiaceae > Chlorobium. The sequence goes on along the minus strand of CAIXLG010000102.1, from coordinate 4,460 downwards.
ATGATCATGCGTAGGAGTTAACTTATTTATTTAATTTATGATAATAATATTTTTGCGGTTACATGGCAGTTTTTCAACCTCTTATCCCGCAATGCGCAGAATGATGTTGATTAATTAAAGAAATGTTGATAACGTGCAGCCGTACCATTGGATTCTTCAGCAAATGCGCTTGTTCCAGGGCGTCGTGCCTCGAAAAAAGATTATTTTAATTCACAGATTTTCTTATAATTACTTCCTAATCTGACTTATCGGCGTATAGCGCAGCCTGGTAGCGCACTTCCTTGGGGTGGAAGGGGTCGTGGGTTCAAATCCCGCTACGCCGACTCTCTTACCTGCACTCTCTTCTGATTCTCTGTTTCCATCAGTTCACAAATTCACTACATCCTCGTGTTCAAGGGGTTGTTTGGTCTCTTTTGCGGCTTAGCTGCTCATACCGAGTATTGCTGAAGAACTTCAAAAGGATATCGGTTGTTAGTCCTTAAGGAAAGGCTAAACCAAAAACTAACACCATGGAACTGCAGGATTTGAACGTTGTAGTAATTGGAGCGGGGGTTGGAGGGCTTGCTGCCGGGGCTTTGCTTGCCCGGAAAGGAGCTATGGTTACCGTGCTTGAAGCTCAGGCCTATCCCGGCGGGTGTGCGGCAACATTTGAAAGAGAAGGGTACCGTTTCGATGCAGGAGCTACAATTGGCTGCGGGTTTCATGATGGTGGTCCGATGCATATGCTCGGCAAAGAGCTCGGGATTGTCTGGCCGGTTTCTCCGGAACCGGTTGCATGGCAGTACCGCCATAACTCTATTCACCTTGATCTTCCTCCCCAGCGCCTTGGAATTCTTGAACGCTTTCCCCGATCGGCACCCTTCTGGAAGGAGCAGGCAGACCTTGCAAAACTGCTCTGGCATCTCGCTGAAGGGGGTCTTTCATGGCCGGCAAAAGGGGTTCGTGACCTTGCTCGTCTTGCCCGTAAAGGTATCGCCGGACTTCCCGGATCAGCCCATCTGCTTAAATTTTCTACAAAAACAGTGCTTGACTGGCTTGCCTCTCATAGCCTCGACAGCGACCCTGATTTTGTGCGATTTATCGATGCCCAGTTGCTGGTTTCAGTACAGACTACTTCACACTATGCCAATGCCGTTAATGCAGCCATAGCGTTTGATCTGCCGCTTTCTGGTTCATACCGTGTTAAAGGCGGTATTGGAACTGTATCAGAGTTGCTTGCCAAGTCCATTGAGGAGAACGGAGGGGCTGTGCTTTATGATAAAAAAGTTATTCGCATCGATTCAGTTCGCCGACAGGTATTTGGTCTTGAAACCTCAGATGGCAGCGCCATTGCTGCTGATTTTGTGCTTGCCAACATAACGCCTGAATCACTGGCGATGCTCACTGGAGAGGAAAACAAACCGAATGCCGTCATGAGCGACAGCCCTCACTGGAGCGCCTTTGTCCTCTATCTCGGCATGGATCCTGACCTGTTCAGTGCATTACCGACCCATCATATCCAAATCATCGGTTCGAGCGGCGAGCTTGCAGAAGGGAACAGCATATTTGTTTCATTTTCGCCTGGTGACGAGCCAAATCGAGCTCCCGAAGGTCTTTGTGCAGTCACAATTTCCACACATACCCGTCCGGGACAATGGTTTGAAGCGAAAGAGAAAAGTCGTTCTGCATACATGGAACTGAAGAGTACCTTTACCGAACATGTGCTTGATGTCTTTTCAGAACAGTTTCCCAAAGCCCGCGAAGCCGTGCGAAGCATAACAGCAGCAACACCGGTTACCTGGGAGCGATATACCGGTCGTTTTCAAGGCTTGGTGGGTGGTTATCCCCAGACTTCGCTTTTCAAGGTGCGTGGACCGGCAACTTCGTTCGACAACCTTTTTCTTGTTGGCGACTCTATCTTTCCAGGTCAGTCCCTTCCAGGGGTGGTGACCGGTGCCCGACGCGCTGTTGAATTGCTTTTGCAGCGGAATGACAAAACGGGGGGGCAGCAATAATAGACAATTGTTCATCCCCCTTCTCTTTCGTCCTTTCTTCACTATATTTCAACCATGGATACCCTTGCGAAATTACAGATTCTTTCCGGTGCGGCGCGTTATGACGCTTCGTGTGCTTCCAGCGGAAGCAAGCGTGAGGGGCCCTCTAGCGGAACCGGGAATACATCCAGCAGCGGCATTTGCCACTCTTGGGCAGATGACGGCCGGTGTATATCACTGTTGAAAATTCTTCTTTCCAACGACTGTATTTACGACTGTGCCTACTGTGTGAACCGGTCGACCAATCCGGTTGAGAGAGCATCTTTCACTGCCCGCGAAGTGATTGATCTTACCCTTGATTTTTATCGCCGCAACTATATTGAAGGGCTCTTTTTAAGCTCGGCCGTCATGCAGAGCCCCGATCAAACCATGGAGCGTATGGTCAGGGTTGCCGAAGCCCTCCGCACAGAGGAGCAGTTCGGCGGCTACATACACATGAAAATCATTCCTGGCTGCAGCAGTGACCTTGTGCGAAAAGCCGGGCTTTATGCCGATCGTATCAGCGTCAACATTGAGCTGCCTTCTCAGGCTTCCCTGCAGCGACTGGCACCCCAAAAGCATAAACATGCTATTCTTGAGCCCATGGCGCTTATCGGGCGAGAGATAGCTACCAGCCTTGTAGAACGCAAGGCGAGTTGTCGGGCACCCCGGTTTGCTCCGGCAGGCCAGAGCACCCAGATGATTATTGGGGCGAGCCCTGAAAACGATTTCCAGATACTGCGACTTTCCCAGGGGCTCTACAAAAAAATGAACCTCAAACGGGTCTACTATTCGGCTTATGTGCCGGTTATAGCAGATAATCGCCTTCCCGTGCTTGCGGCACCTCCTCTATTACGCGAACACCGCCTTTATCAGGCCGACTGGCTGTTGCGCTTTTACGGTTTTTCCGCCGAAGAAATCCTATCTGATGATGCTCCTCATCTCGATGAATCGTTTGATCCCAAAACTGCCTGGGCTTTGCGCCACCCGGAATTTTTTCCGGTTGAGATTAATGGCGCTGACTATGCCACACTTTTGCGAGTACCGGGTATCGGGGTTCTTTCGGCCAAACGCATAGTCGCTGCCCGTCGCTTTTCTCGTATTACCCCTGATGGTTTGAAAAAAATCGGGGTAGTTATTAAAAGGGCAAAATATTTTATCACCTGTTCAGGCAGGTCATTTGAAAAACCTGATCAGCCACCGGCACTCATCCGCCAGCGACTGTTGCTCGGTGAAAGCAGTGAAGCGCCAATGTCGATACTTCCAAAACAACTTGTATTGCCCGGTCTTATTGCATAATTATGAACCGTTACCTTTACGATGGCACTGCTGACGGCCTGTTGTCTTCCATTGCCTGGATTCTGGAAGAGGAGCCTGATCCGGAAAAGGTTACGCTTGCAAAGCGCATGGATACTCTTTTTGAAGAGGGATTCACTATTGGAACTGACGCAACCCTGGCAGAATCGTTATTTTTTCGGCTGAAACAGCATGCACCAGATGCTGCACATACCCTTTATTCATTCATGCTTGCAGAAAAGGAGGGGATGGAAACCAGCTTGCTGCACTATGTCTCGTTAGCCTTCAAGCATGGCGACAAGGTCAAGGGTTATCTCACGCATCCAGCTGTTCGGGATATAGTCAATGTTGCACAAAAAGCAGGAAGGGAGCTGCACCGGATGAAAGGGCTTCTCAGGTTCGAAAAACTTCAGGATGGCGCCTACCTTGCGAAAATGGAACCAGACTATAATATCATTCACCCTCTTGCCGATCACTTCAGCCGCAGGCTCAGAGCGCAGCACTGGTTTCTTTATGATGTCAAACGGCGCATGGCAGCCCGCTGGAACAATGGCACTCTTCAGTTTGGTACCATCGAACAATTTACCACGCCTGCCCTCTCGGAAGACGAAAAAAAGGTGCAGGCCTTATGGCAGGCTTTCTTTAAAACCATTGCCATACCCGATCGCAAAAACCCCCGTCTCCAGAAATCCAATATGCCAATGAAATACTGGAAATATCTAGTTGAGAAGCAGGGGGAGTGACGAAGGAGTTCTACGCTATATTGCAATGACAAATTTCATTTCAGTGTTGCGCGCACCTGTGCAAGTGCATCAGTGATAGGAATGACTTGGGTTGTTCCACTCTCGATTTCCTCAATCCTTCGTTCTGTTTCGCAAGCCCAAGCATCCTCAATCTCGGCATCTTCGTCGAGACTGGCGAGTAAAAGCTGTACCAAAGCTGCTCGTTCAGTGGCTGACAGTTTCAGTGCCTCAGCTTCGAGTAATTCGAGTCGATTTTCCATAGTCCTCTTGCCTCCCTGTAGTGCTCATAGAACTTGTTACTTTCAAAGGTATATGATTTTGTTGCAAAAGTCACACCCAGTTTGATTCAAATACCAAACAGGGTGAATATCAGGAACGAGGCAGGTACACCTTCTATATCTATGATCTG